>CAYXNZ010000001.1:0-73632 GCA_964467155.1 uncultured Gammaproteobacteria bacterium
ATTTTTACTTTTTCTTTGAAAAATGTTATTTTAATAGAAAGATAAAGAATTAAAAATTAAACATGGGTAAAAAATATATTATTTCTTTAGGCGGTTCGTTGATTGCTACGCCACAAGGAATTGATTGGCAATTTTTGAAAAAAATTAGACAATTAGTTTTAACTCGAGTGAAAAAGGGTGACAAATTTTTTATAATTTGTGGTGGTGGTGTGACAGCTAGAAATTATATTGATGCAGCTAATAAAGTCGTTCCGGTGACCAGTGATGATAGTGATTGGCTAGGGATTCATGCTACTCGTTTGAATGCACATTTAATTAGAACAATTTTTAGAGAAGTGGCTGATCCAGAAATCATAACTAATCCAACTAAAGAATTTAAAAGTACGAAAAAATTAATTATAGCTGGTGGTTGGCGACCAGGCTGGTCAACCGATTATGTAGCGGTCATGTTGGCTGAAAAATATAAAGTAAAAACAGTTATCAATCTTTCTAATATTGATTATGTTTATGACAAGAATCCAAAAGAATTTAAAGATGCTAAAAAATTGACTGATATAGATTGGCGAGAGTTTAGAAAACTAGTTGGTAATAAATGGCAGCCGGGCTTGAATATGCCGTTTGACCCGATTGCCTCCAAAAAAGCTCAGCAACTTGGTTTAACAGTGGCAATCATCAACGGTAAAGACATAAAAAGTATAAGTGATTATTTAGCTGACAAAAAATTTAAAGGTACGATAATTAATTAAAATATTTTTATGCAGGAAACAATTCTAAAGTATTTAGAAATCACAGCTAAGGCGGCTGGTTTTCCTGAACCAAGAAGCATTGGTGAAATTGTTGGAGCGATTATTGGTACAGCTTTATCTTTCGTTGGAATAGTGTTTTTATGTCTGATAATTTACGGTGGTTTTATTTGGATGTTGTCTGCGGGCAATGAACAGAAAGTTTTAAAAGCTAAGAAGATTTTGACTCAAGCAGTCGTAGGTTTAATTATCGTTTTGTCAGCTTACTCAATTTCTGTTTTTGTGTTTAACGCACTCTTGAAAGCAACAGGTTAAAATAAAGATAAATTATTTTTTGCCATAGTCTCGAATAGATGACTGCGGTTTTATTTATGATATAATAAAAAAAGAAAAAATTTTTAAAGTTAAATGTTTATAAAGAAACAAGGAGGAATATTATTTTTTATCCTGGCAATAATTTGTTCGGGATTTTTTTGTGCCCAAAATGTTTTGGCAACAGAGTTTGAGCAGGGCGAAGTGATATTTAATGAAATAGCTTGGATGGGCACGGAAGTATCTACCAATGACGAGTGGATTGAATTAAAAAATTTAACTGCCAGCGATATTGATTTAACTGGCTGGTCAATTGTAGCTGAAGATGGTTCGCCTGAAATTGAATTAGCAGGGACAATTTCAGCCAATAGTTATTTTTTACTAGAAAGAACTGATGATACGACAGTTTCTGGTATTGTAGCTGACTTAATCTATACCGGAGTTTTAGGTAATGACGGCGAGTTTTTGGGTTTGCGTGATAGCGAGCAAAATTTAATTGACTTTATTGACGCGTCTTCTGGCTGGCTGACTGGTGACAATGATACGAAGCAGACAATGGAAAGAATCGGCGATGTTTGGCAAACTAGCGCTGAAGTTAGTGGTACGCCGAAAGCTGATAATTCTAGTATTGAAATTGAAGACGAGGTTATACCAGATCAGCCTGAAGAAATTGTTGATGAAGAGACAGAAGAAGAAACAGTAGAAGAAGAGATAGGCGAAGAAAATAATAGTGATAGCGTTAGTAGTTGCAGTCTGGGAGATATTTTGATAAATGAATTTGTATCTGATCCGGCGGACGGCGAAGTAGAATGGCTTGAACTTTATAATATGTCTGGCAAAGACGTGAATCTGGATAGTTGGACAGTAGAAGAAGGAAGTGGTGCAAAAACCGTTTTAAAAACTGTCATTCCAAATTACACTTTTATAACTATAGAAAAGCCAAGTGGTAATCTCAACAATAAAGGTGACATTATTATTTTAAAAAACGCAGAAGGTGTTTTAATTGATCAAGTCGCTTATGGCGATTGGGACGACGGGCAAACAGGAAATAATGCTCCGGTAGCCGGTGATCCATGGTCAGTTGCTAGAAAGATGGATGGTTACAATAGTTTTAATAATCAAAATGATTTTTCAATTACTATTACGCCAACAAAGGGCGAGTCAAATATTATTACTTCCGAAGAGGAAGCAGAAGAAATAATAACCGGCTATGATTATAGTCAAAATATTGTTATTTCAGAAGTTTTTCCTAACCCAAAAGGTAGTGACAGCGAGACTGAATTTATAGAACTTTTTAATAAAGGTGAAACTAAAATTAATTTAGTTGGTTGGCGTTTAGGTGATGATAGCCAAAAAAAATTTGAGTTTGGACAAGGTTTTGAAATATTACCTAAAGGGTATTTAGCTATTTACCGCAGTGAGAGTAAAATTGCTTTGAATAATAGTGGTGATAAGGTAAAACTTTATCAACCATTTCAAGATGAACCATTGCAAACAATTACTTATGGTCGAGCAGAAGAAAATAATAGTTATGCTTTAGTTAACGACAATTATGAATGGACGAATAAAATTACTCCTGGTTTAGCAAATCAAATAGACAAAAAAGAAATAGCTTTGATTGCTGAATTTGATTGTCCTGATATTTTGGAAGTTGGTCGGCCTTTTATCTTTGATGGCACTGACAGCTTGATAGAAGATAGCGAAGAAATAATTTATGACTGGGATTTTGGCGATGGCATTTCTCTCAATTTACCTAGTCCAGAACATACTTTTTTAAATGAAGGTGTTTATATCGTTAAGTTAAAAATAAGTAATGGCGAAAAAGAAATTATTAAAGAAAAAACTATCAATATTGTTAAAACATTGTTGGGAGAGAATAGCCTAGTCAAATCTTTATCTTCTAGTTCAATAATTATTAATGAGTTTTTACCGAATCCAGTTGGTAATGATACAGATGAGGAATGGATAGAATTGTATAATCCACAAAATACGCCTGTGAATTTAAACGGTTGGCAAATAGATGATATAGATGGCGGTAGCAGGCCGTTTACATTTAGCGTGTCATCAACTATTATGGCTAAAAGCTATTTTTTATTAATTAGACCAGAAAGCGGACTGGCTTTGAATAATCAGGATGATGCGGTTAGATTATTTAATGATAGTGACGTGTTAGTTGATAGCGTTGAATATGGAGAAACTTTTGAAGGCCAGTCTTATGCCAGAGGTAAAAATAACAAATGGTTTTGGACAGCTAGTTTAACACCACTGAGTGAAAATGTTATTGATGTGGAATTAGATGAAGCGAGTATGAATTTAGCTTCAACTGGCAAGAATATTAGGATCGTGTTTTCTCAGGAAATGACGATTGAAGAAGCGCGCCAAACAGAAACTGGCCAGTTTGTAAAAGTTCAGGGCATAGTGGCGGTTGAGCCAAATATTTTAGCTTCGCAGTATTTTTATATTATTGAAAATAACTTTGGCATCCAAATTTATAATTACAATAAAGACTTCCCGATTTTAAAAGTTGGTGATGAAGTTGAAATTATTGGAGAGATTTCAGAAATTAATAATGAAAAAAGAATCAAGACAAAAACAATTAGTGATTTCTTAATTTTGTCATCAAATCAAAGTATAGAACCAGTTAAAATGAAATGTGAAGATATTAATGAAACTAATATTGGTAGCTTGGTTCAAATTTCTGGTATGGTAACGGAAAGAAAGAGTTCAACAATTTACATTGATGACGGCACTGACGAAGCTCAAATTTATATAAAGAGTTTGACTAGTATCAGCCCAAAGGTTTTTATAGAAGGCGCTGAGTATTCGACTATTGGTATGGTTAGCCAAACTAAAACAGGAGCAAAATTAATGCCCAGATGTAATGAAGATATTTTAAAAAAAGATATAGGATCCAATAATGAAAGTGGGAGAGTATTAGGGGAAGTGTCGGCTAGTGATGAATGGGAATTAGCTCAACGAGATAAAAAATTAGCACTATTTAGATATCTATTAGTAATCGCTGGTGGAGTGATTATTGTTTTGATTGGGTTATTAATTAAATTAGGTAAAAAATAGGTGATTGACAAAAAATAATTTTCGGCTAGTATTAAAAATATAAACTTGTCGTACTATTTTTTGTTTTTTCAAACTTTTATGAAGGAGGTGCGAGTAATGAAGAAGATGGAAATAAATATGGAGAATATTATTTTGGTCATCGCAGATTCCTTGGGCGTAGATAAAAAAAGAATTACGCCTGAAACAAAGCTGGTTGACCTGGACGTTGATATGAGAACTTTGGTAGATCTCGATCAACTGATATTGGATTTTTCATTTGCTTTCGACGTGTCTATCCCAGACGATGTCTTGGAACAGTTCGTGATTGTTCAAGACGTGGTTAACGCTCTAATACTGGAGACAAAGGAAAAAGTGCTGAAGTCAGAGAAAAAAGTAACGCCTAAAGTAGCACGGGGCATTTCTAGAGACCCCCTGCTCAGAAGGGAAATGACCAGTTACTACCCCGGCTAACGTTTTCATTCCCTTGCAACAACCGCCCCCTAATTGTGCTAGACGGGGGCGGCTTTTTTTTATATTCTAGTCGTGGTATAATTCACATATAACAAGTGGAAAATCCCAAAAAAATTTGGGTTAATTTATTATTATGGCCAAAAGAAGACGCAGAAGAAAGTATAAAAAAGATTTATTGGATTATGTGGCTCTACCCAACATAGACCTTGACCCTGATATTAAAAAGGGTATTTTTATTGTGTTTTTGTTAGCTTTTGGGGCAATCAGTTTATTGAGTTTGTTTGACTTGTCTGGCAGTATGGGCGTGTATTTAGCTAGAGGAATGGTGTTTCTATTCGGTTGGGGTAAATGGTTATTTCCAATAATCTTATTGGCACTTGGATTTTTGCTTTATAACGAAGATAAGTATTGGGTTGGTGGAGCTAATTATCTTGGCTTATTTTTATTTATTATTTCATCGACTGGTTTATTACATTTACTGGTTGAACCACCGAGTTGGCAAGTAGCTATTAAAGGAGGTTTCGGCGGCGGTTATTTGGGTTTTATTATAGATAGCGGGTTGTTTAAAGTAATGGGTTTTTGGGCCAGTTTAATTATTTTGTTTTGTTTGTTTTTGATTTCTGTAATGTTGATGTTTAATTTAGCTTTGCGCAACTTAATCGGAGGAGAGAGTTGGTTAGCCAAAGTTTTATATCCAATTAATTTTATTATTGGTAAATTATTTGGTAGTCGCGATGAAGACGACGAAGAAGAGGAAGAAGAATTTGAAGAGGAGGAGGAAGAAATCAAAGAAGAAGAGGAGGAAGAAGTTGACGTAGGCAGTGGTTTTGTGAGCCATAAGTTACCTACCTTTTTTGAAAACGGTAATGGTGCGACAAAAGAAAAGGTTGAATCAACATGGAAGCCAAGTAATGTAAAGATTGATTTACCACTAGATTTGATTAATGGCAGTAAGGGCAAGGCAATGAGTGGAGATATAAAAGCTCATTCAGAAATAATTAGAAAAACATTAGAAAATTTTGGTATTGTGGTTGGCATGGGAGAAGTGAGTGTTGGACCAACAGTTACCCAATACACATTAAAACCAGCCGAGGGCGTAAAGGTGTCAAGGATTACCACCTTGAGTAATGACTTAGCTTTGGCTTTGGCAGCGCATCCGATTAGAATTGAAGCACCGATTCCAGGTAAAGCCTTGGTTGGTGTAGAAGTGCCGAATCAAACAAAAGCCATGGTTGGTCTAAAGGAAATTTTATCTGGCGAGCAATTTAAAAAACGAAAAAGTAGTTTAATGGTAGCCTTGGGCAAAGATGTCTCGGGTAAGGTTTGGATGGACGATTTAGCACGGATGCCTCATCTCTTAGTAGCGGGTGCGACTGGTTCTGGTAAATCAGTTTGTTTAAATGGAATTATTATTAGTTTATTATATCAGAATAATCCTGATGATTTACGTTTTATTTTTGTTGACCCAAAGAGAGTTGAATTACCTGTCTACAATGGCATTCCTCATTTATTAACACCAGTGATTACAGATGTTAGCAAAACTATTAATGCTTTGAAATGGTGTTTAAATGAAATGGATAGAAGATTTGAATTATTAGCCAAAACTGGCAAGAGAAATATTGATAGTTATAATGCTAATGGCAGTAATGAAAAATTACCTTACATTATTTTTATCATTGATGAATTAGCTGATTTGATGGTCGTCGCAGCTAGAGATATTGAAACAGGTATAATACGTTTGGCACAGATGGCTCGAGCCGTTGGTATTCATTTGATTTTAGCCACGCAAAGACCGAGTGTTGATGTCATCACCGGTTTGATTAAGGCCAACATGCCGGCTCGTATCGCTTTCTCAGTTGCTTCTGGTGTAGATTCCAGAACAATTCTAGATTCCTTAGGTGCGGAGAAACTTCTTGGTCGAGGCGACATGTTATTTACCACGGCTGAAATTTCTAAGCCAAAACGTTTGCAGGGAGCTTTTGTTAGTGATAATGAAATAAAGAGAATAGTTAATTATATAAAAGAAAAAGGTGGTGAAGCGGACTATATTGAAGGAGTGACTGATCGACAAAAAGTTAAAGGTATGGGCGGGGTTGGAATTGATGGCGCAGGTTCAGATGACGATGAACTTTTGGGTGAAGCCAAAGAAATGATTATTAATACGGGTAAAGCAAGTGCTTCTTATTTACAAAGAAGATTGAGTATCGGTTATGCTCGAGCAGCCAGATTACTGGATTTATTAGAAGAAGGAGGAGTGATTGGTCCATCTAATGGTGCTAAGCCAAGAGAGGTGTTGATTACCCCAGAACAGTATGATAATATGATTAACCAAGGCGTTAGCGGGGTTTCTTTACATAATTCAGAAGAGTCAGAAGCGCCTGATGAATTTTTATCTTCAGATGACGAAGAAGAAGATGAAGAAGAAGAAACGAATGATGACGAAGTATTAGATGAAGATGAAGTTTTAGAAGAGGACGAGGATGTGGCAGAAGAAGACGAAGAAGTTGATGAAGAAACAGACGACGATGAAGAGGAGAACGAGGAGGATGACGAAGAAGAAAAGGAAGAAGAAACCAAAAAAGCTGAAGACGATGATGATGGAAAATATTTTTTAAGATAAATAAAATAATTTAATATAAAATTTATGATTATTACTTGGTTGGGGCATTCATGTTTTAAAATTCAAGATAAATCTGGTTCTGATGGAGTAATTGTGGTGACTGATCCATTTGATAAAGCAGTTGGTTTAAAAGTGCCTAATTTTGAAGCAGATATTATTACAGTTAGTCATGATCATCATGATCATAATAATGTAAAAGCTTTACGAGGCAATCCTTTTATCGTTAAAGATGCTGGTGAATATGAAACAAAAGAAGTTTTTGTGGAAGGAATTGAAGCTTATCATGATGACAAACAAGGCAAAGAAAGAGGCAAGAATATAATTTACCGGATAGATATTGATAATATTTCTATTGCTCACTTGGGAGACTTAGGACATGTTTTAGATAATAAACAGTTAGAAGGTTTGGCTGGAACGGATATTCTTTTGATTCCAGTTGGAGGAAAATATACCCTTAACGCAAGTAAAGCTGTGGAAGTGGTTAATCAAATTGAACCGCGAATTGTTATTCCGATGCATTATAAAACACCAGGTTCTAAAATAGATATTGATACGGCAGATAAATTTATTAAAGAACTGGGTATAAAACCAACCGAAGAAGAAAAGCTAAAAATAAGTAAGAAAGATTTGCCGCAAGAAGATGTGGAGTTAGTGATTTTAAAATCATAAATAAACCTAAAATTAGCATAAAATCAGGAGATTTATCTCCTGATTTTATAGTTTAATAGCACTTTACTTTTTTATGTTTTTTTGCTAATATATATGTAGTATTTAGGCACTCATTAGGGGTGATTTTTATTGTTAAAATTGATGAATTTATGGCAAAAAAGGAGGCAGTAAAAACTAAAAATGTAAAAGCCAATCGTCGTCAACCGATTAAAAAGAAAGAAACAATAGAAGAAATAACCAAACATGAAAAAGACAAGATATTTGCTATGTGGGCGGGCGTTATTTTTTTCATGGTTTTAATTTTTATATTTTGGCTTTTCACATTTAGATCTACTATAGAAACTAACTCATCAGTTAACCAGAGCGAACAATTCAATTGGCAAGAAGTAAAACAAGAATTTAGTCAGACCATGCAAGACGTCAGAGGTAATTTGAATGAGATAAAAGAATTGCGTGAAGAATTTGTAGCAGAGACCAAAGAAACGCAATTATCAGATGAACAAATAGAGGAATTAAAGAAAAATATATTAGACAAAAATATTGAGGAAGAAAATATTGCTACTTCTAGTGAAATAATTATACATAATTAATCAATCGAAATATTTATAACATATGCCAAAGAAGAAAGAAAAACAACCAAAACCAAAACCAAAAAAGAAAATTGTAAAACAGCCAGCCAAGAAAAAAGTAGTAAAACCAGTGGCTAAAAAAACAGTATCAACAAAACCAGTTACTAAAAGTACCAAGAAAGAAAAACCAGAGATAATAAAAGAGAAAACAGAAACAAAGAAAAAGGCTATTGAAATAGACAAAAAATTAGTTGCTGAAGAAATAACTGAAGAAGCAAAAGAAGGTACAGTTAGTCGAATCGTAAATGGCCGAGAAAAAACTGAATATGGATTAGTTCAATCCCAACCAATCGTTGAAGAAATGAGACGGTCTTATTTGGATTATGCTATGAGTGTTATTGTGGCTCGTGCTTTGCCTGATGTTCGAGATGGACTTAAACCAGTTCATCGTAGAATACTTTATGCTATGTGGAGTGTTGGTTTGAGAGCCAATGCTAAGTTTCGTAAGTCAGCTACAGTTGTTGGTGAAGTTTTAGGTAAATATCATCCACATGGCGATTCAGCTGTTTATGAATCAATGGTTAGAATGGCACAGGATTTTTCCATGAGACATCCTTTAGTTAGGGGTCAAGGTAACTTCGGTTCAATGGATGGTGATAGAGCAGCGGCTATGCGTTATACCGAAGCCAAACTAGCACCGATTGCTGAAGAGATGTTGTTTGATATAGAAAAAAATACAGTTGATTTTTCTCCAAACTTTGATGGATCTCACCAAGAGCCAAGAGTTTTACCAGCAAAATTACCTAATCTGCTTTTGAACGGAGTAATGGGTATTGCAGTCGGTATGGCAACTAATATTCCGCCTCATAATTTGAGAGAATTAGTTGGGGCAGTTATTTATTTATTAGAAAAACCTGAAGCAACAGTTGAGGAATTAATCCAATTTGTCAAAGGACCTGATTTTCCAACTGGAGGAATTATTTATAGTCAGAATGACATTAGACAGGCTTATTCAACTGGTCGAGGTGGAGTTGTTATTCGTGGACAAGCGGAGATAGTAGAAGCAAAAGCAGGTGGTTTTCAAATTATTATTTCCGAGATTCCTTATCAAGTCAATAAGGCGAATTTAGTTGAAAAGATAGCTGACTTGGTCAAGAATAAAAAATTAGAAGGCATAAGAGATTTGCGTGACGAATCAGATAAGGATGGTGTACGAGTAGTTATTGATCTCAAAAGAGATGCTTTTCCAAAAAAGATATTAAATAGTTTATACAAACAGACTCAGTTGCAGGAAACTTTTCATTTCAATATGTTGGCCTTGATTGATGGTATTCAGCCAAAGGTTTTGAATTTGAAAATGATTTTGGAAGAATATATTAAACATCGAGAAGAAGTCGTGAAACGTCGTACTCAGTTTGATTTAGATAAAGCGAAAAGCAGAGCGCATATTTTAGAAGGTTTAATGATTGCTTTAAATAATATTGATGCGGTTATAAAAACTATTAAAGCTTCCAAAGATCGTGAAATTGCTAAAGTAAATTTAATAAAAAAGTTTAAATTAACTGAGAGACAGGCAATCGCTATTTTAGAAATGAAGCTAGCCACTTTGGCCAACTTAGAAAGACTAAAAATAGAGAACGAATTAAAAGATAAAAAAGTTTTAATTAAAGAATTAGAAGCAATATTGAAATCAACTAAGGAGATGAGAGCTATTATTAGAACAGAAATAGAAGCTTTAGTTGAAAAATTTGGCGAGGATAGACGAACCAAAGTAATTGCTCATGGAGTCAAAGATTTTTCGGTTGAAGATTTAGTACCAAACGAAGAAACAGTTGTAGCTATGACTCGTGATGGTTATATTAAACGAGTACCAACAGATACTTTCAAAGTTCAAGGACGAGGTGGTAAAGGCGTGATCGGTCTAACGACCAAAGAAGAAGATATGGTTATGTTCTTGTTTACAACAATGACTCATAATGACATTTTATTCTTTACTACTAGCGGACGAGTTTTCCAATTAAAAGCTTATGAAATACCGCAGACAACGAGAACTGCTAAGGGAACACCAATCGTAAACTTTTTACAGTTATCTGGTGGAGAGAGTATTTCAACCATTTTGCCACTAGATAAGATTTCAAAGAGTAAATACCTTTTCTTTGCAACTGAAAAAGGATTAGTTAAGAAAGTAAAGATTGAAGCTTTTGACAATGTCCGACGTTCAGGTTTAATTGCTATCAAAATAAAAGATAATGATAGATTGATTTGGACAAAACCAACTGATGGCAATGATCATATTGAATTAGTGACAGCTGAAGGTCAGGCAATTCGTTTCAAGGAAGCCAATGTTAGAGATATGGGTCGTGGTGCAGCTGGTGTCAAAGGAATTCGTTTGAAAAAGAAAGAGGACGCAGTTGTTGGCATGGGAGTTATCAAAAACGATAAGGAAAAAATGAAAAAATATCAGGTCTTAGTTATTACTGATAATGGTTTTGGCAAAAGAACACCATTAAATTTATACAAAGTTCAAGGACGAGGTGGTTCAGGAGTAAAGACATCCAAGGTTACAACTAAAACTGGCCGATTGACTCAAGCCTATGTTGTCAATACGGAAACAATGAAAGATCAGGATTTAATAATAATCTCTGAAAAAGGCCAAGTTATTAGATTGCCTTTCAAAGCAGTTAATCAACTTGGGCGTGATACTCAAGGGGTTAGACTGATGAGATTTAAAGATAAAGACGATAAGGTAGCTTGTGTTACTTGGGTATAAAAACGATAATTAATAATTAATTTTTTATTATGGCTATAAAAATCGATCAAGAATCATGTATTGGTTGTGGAGCTTGTACTGCTATTTGTCCGAGTGTATTTAGAATGAATGATGATGGCAAAGCAGAAGTTATTAAAGAAGACGATGTTGAATGTGCCAAGAATGGAGCGGAAAGTTGTCCAGTTCAAGCAATTAAAGTTGACTAAAACTATAGAGTTTATATAAAAGACAATTCCAATTTTTTGGGATTGTTTTTTGTATTTGTAGAATGATAGTATAATGAAATTATGAATTTAGATAATGTAAAAAAATTAACAATCCCTGTTTTACCTGGATGTTATGAGTTTTTTAATAAGCAAGGCAAGATTATTTATATCGGTAAGGCGGCTAATTTAAAAGCACGTGTTTTTTCTTATTGGCAAAAGAGCACTAATCATACATTAGCTAAGGAAGAAATGGTAAAGAAAGTATTTGAAATTAAATGGATAGAAACTGACAGTGAAGTAGAGGCCCTACTTTTAGAGGCAAACTTAATTAAAAAAAATAAGCCTTATTACAATATTTTATTGCGTGATGATAAACGTTTTGTTTATATAAAAATTTCTACTGAAGAAAAATATCCTCGAATTTTTATGACTAGAGAAATAGAAAAAACTGGTCGATATTTTGGTCCATTTACTAGTGTCGAATCAGTTCGAGAGACTTTGAAAATTATTAGAAAAATGTGGACGTATCGTTCTTGCCGTAATTTATCAAAAAAAGTTTGCTTGTATTATCGGATTGGTAAATGTCCGGGAATGTGCGAGGAAAAAATTAGTCAGACAGAGTATAAGAAAATTATTAAAGAAATAATTGATTTTTTATCTGGTAAAAAAAAGGCGATTGTGAAAAATTATGAAAAAAAGATAAAACAAGCTAATAACGAAGATGTTAATAGATTAAAATATCAATTAAATAATCTTAAAAAAGTTTTAGCAACTTCAAGCATAATCGGTGTTGGTGAAAAATATGAAAACGACGTGATTGAGTTATCGAAGGTTTTGGGTTTTGATAAAGATTTAGCCAGAATTGAAGGCTATGATATCTCAAATATTTTTGGCCGTGAAGCAGTTGGTTCAATGGTTGTTTTTAATAATGGTGAGCCAGACAAAAATGAATATAGAAAATTCAAAATAAAAATCGGCGAAGGATTAGCTAACGATACTGGAATGTTAAAGGAAATTTTAGAAAGAAGAATAAAACATAGTGTCATTCTGGAAGAAGCGAGGAACGAGCGACTGATAGAATCTCAAAACAATAAAAACAAAAGAGATACTATCGCTTCGCTCCAGCATGACAAAAAGTGGCCGTTGCCGGATCTGATTGTCGTTGATGGAGCTCGGGCACAACTCAATGCGATTTTGTCAGTTTTAAAAAAAAGTAAGCTAAATATTTCAACCATTGCCATTTCAAAAGGTTTGGGTTTGCGTAGTGCTTTGGCGCCAGACAAGATATTTTTTCCAGGCGAGAAAAAACCATTGGAACTTCCCTTGGCTTCACCAGCTTTGCATTTGATTAAACGAGTCCGTGATGAAGCTCATCGCTTCGCTATTAATTATCATCGGAAATTAAGAAGTAAAAGATATAAATAATTTTTTATTCTCTTTTGTCATGCCGGACTATGATCCGGCATCCAGGAGTGAGTAGTAGGAATATAAATTTTTTCATAGATTCCGGCTCGGAGGCCGGAATGACATTAACAGAAAACACTGGTTTTACACCAGTGTTTTCTGTTATATAGGTATTTTATTTTAACAATGAGTTTAATTCAGTTGTTTTGATTATTTCAGCTTTCTTTTCACTTCTCTTTTTTATTTCAATACCGCCAGCTTTCAGTGATTTGTCGCTTATGACTACTCGATAGGGTAGACCAATCAAATCAGCATCAGCAAATTTTTCTCCAGCGCTGGCCTCACAATCATCATAGAGAACTTCAACGCCATCTTTCATTAAATTATTATAAATTTTTTCTGCTTCTTCATTTTGTTTAATGCTGATCAAATGGACTTTAAATGGCGCGATTTCTTCTGGCCAAATAATACCAGCTTCATCGTGGTAGGTTTCAACGATAGTGCCCATCGCGCGACCAAGTCCAATGCCATAACAACCCATAACCAGTTCTTGCTTTTTGCCATTTTCATCTAAGACCGACAAATCAAACGGTTTGGAATATTTATTCATTAATTTAAAAATATTACCAACCTCAATCGCTTTTTCTTCGCGGAATTTTTTTCCACCACACTCTGGGCATTCATTTATTTCGTCTTTGATTTCTTTGTTGATAGCTGATTGGCATTTCTCACAAATATAAATTGTGTCTTCGCCGACTGGATTAACAGTTTGGAATTCATGTGAGTATTTACAAAAGGAGCCACCAGAGGCAAAAGTGTAATAAGTTTTTTCTTTCAAACCCATGCGTTCAAATATTTTGAAATAAGCTTCTTTAGCTTTTTGATAATAGTCGTCTAAATCTTCTTTGGTTAAGTGAAAAGAGTAAAGGTCTTTCATTAGGAATTCGCGTCCGCGTAAAATACCAGACTTTGATCTTAACTCCATGCGGAATTTATTTTGAAATTGATAAACATAAGTCGGTATATCCTTATAAGAGTTGATAAACTTTTTTGCCAAAGGCACAATGATTTCTTCGTGCGTCGGACCCAGAGCATATTCTTTGTTGCCAGAGTCTTTGACTTTGTATAAATCATCCATAGCGTCCCAACGTCCGGTTTTTTCCCAATTCTCTTTTGGTTGTAGAGTTGGCATGACGATTTCCTGTCCATCAATTTTATTTATTTCTTCGCGGATGACATTTTCTATTTTTTTGATAGTTAGGAGTCCCAATGGTAGGAGAGTATAGACTCCCGCCATCAGTTTATCAATAAAGCCAGCACGAATTAAAAGACGGGCATTTATACTAGTCTCGTCTTTTGGATTTTCTTTGGTTGTTTTCGTGAAAAGTTGTGATTGTTTCATATGTCTTAATTATATTTTAGAACGGCGAGTGTGTCAAAGAGGAAAAGTAAATAACAGTATAACATTAAAAATTATAAGCTGCCGCTTAGGCCTACTTTTTGTAACCAAAAAGTAGCAAAAAGTTTTGGGGTGCTTTATTCCCCGCCAGTCGGCGGGGTAAACGCTACTAAGCTCAGGCCTGTCCCGCAGTATTGCGGGAACGCACCCCAAACCCCATGAATATTTTTATACCAAAATTACTATAAAATTAAAATAAAAGAATTAAGTAAATTTTTATTAAAATAGTTTTTTTTATTTCTCTCCCTTCATTGAAGGGGGAGATAAAGAGGGGGTTGTTTCTGGTTGACAAATAACTGGAAATATGTAAAAATAAAAGTGTAATTCAGAATGACACTTTTTAAGCCATTTTTACGCTAATATTCGTATAGGGGGTTTAAAAATTGTTATTCTTTGATAAAAAAGGATAACAAATTGTTCTTATAAAATCATTCCATAAGGGATGAAAAATATAAAAAAAAGGAGAGGGAGGGCAAAATCATGATGCCTACATATTTTAGTCTCAGAGATCTGAGAAGAGGACTGCCGAAATATTTCGTCAGTACAATTGTTGACCTTGGGAAACTTGTCGTTGTTGGAGTTTTATTCCTGCCGGCGATTTTTATCTTCAGATGAAAGGTTAAAATCCTTTCGTAAACGAAAAAACAGAAAGAAAGGAGGTATCGGTTATGTCGTCATTAAGAAAAGAAGTTCGATTGGATAAAAACGATAGAATTGTTTTGCGCATGGCGAGTCTAACATATGCCGATATCAAAAATCGGCAATGGTCCTTGGATACGCCAGCAGCAATAGAGCTGTTTTCTTCAATAGATAGAGATATTGTGAAGAAAATAAAATCCAGTTTTCTTTCTCGCAAGATAAGTGAGATAGATAAAAAAATTATTCTTGACTATTTAACATCGAATTCTGATATCGCAAGAATAATTTACGAGGAACCCAGTTCAGCTGAGGCTTTCGAGTTTCTTTACAAGGAAGAGACCATTAATACTCCTATAGATAAGTATTTTATAGAGAGTTTAGCTGGGCAGCACGTCACAAAGAGACTTGTTGCTTTAGAAAAAAATTTGCTTAAATATATAAGCAAATATTTTAATGGGCGACGTGTGTTGGTGGATAATGTCTGTTCTGGTCCTGGACGCGACATGATTCGGATGCTACAAAATCATCCGGAGATTGCGTCAAAAGTGCACGTTAGAAATATTGATACAAATCAACGTGCTTTGGACATAGGGCAAAAGGCAGTTGAAGAGCTGGGTCTTTTTGACTCTTTTGAGTTTATTCATGGAGATTTTACTAGAGTTAAACCCAGATCAGCTGACATCATTATCTTGGCCGGGGTTTTATGTACCATTCCTATGTTCCCGAGCATTAAATTGTTAAGAATTTTGCTCAGGTATTGTGGTGAGAAGGGCATTATTATCTACAGTACCAACCAGACGGTAATGGTAGAAAAAGATCCGTTAACAGATCTTTTTATGAGACTTAGCGGTTGGCGTATGGACTACAAAACCAATCAAGAGTCTCGAGAAGTTGGTGAGTTGGCTGGATGGGAATTTGTTGATCAGTTTTTTGACGATGGATTGCATTTTCAATGCATGACTGTATGTCAAAAAAAATTGAATTTTTAGGGGGTAGATAGTATAATAACAATGTAAGTTATTATATCGTTTACTCCCTATTTTTTATGTCTTTAAATTTTTACATCGTTTCACATTTTGCGATCGGAACAATTGCTTTTTTCCTTGGTTTTTTAATATTAAAAAATAATTGGAAAAATATTATCAATTTAACATATTTTTTGTTAAGTACCAGTATCGCGATTTGGGCAATTTCATACGGCATATGGCTACTATCCAGTAGTCAAGAGATTGCTTTGTTCTGGGCAAGGACTCTAAATTTTGGTTCTTCATTAATCCCTGTTTTTTATTTACATTGGATAATAAGTGTTTTAAAGAAAGATAATCGTAAAATTTTAACTTTTTATTATTTTTTTACTTTAGTTTTTTTAATTTTTGGGTATAGCAAAGTATTTATTTCTGGCACACAGCAAATATTGCAATTTTCGTTTTTTCCACAGGCAAATTGGTTGTATGTTGTATGGCTAATTTTTGGTTGGGGTTTTGTTATCATTTATACTCAAATTTTATTATTAAAAGAAATATCAAAATCTAATGGAAACTATAGACTTCAAATTATCTATATTTACATAGGTTCATTGATTGGTTTTGTAGGTGGGTCAACAAATCATTTATTGATGCTTGGCATCAATTGGTTTCCGCCCATAGGTAGTCCTCTTGTAGTGGCTTATCCTATAATTTTTGCTTATGCCATAATTAAACATCGTCTCATGGATATTAAATTAGTGATGAGACGGTCATCGGTTTTTTTAATGAGTTTGTCAATTGTTTTATTGATTGCGATTGGAGTTAAATATTTAGTGGCGATTTATTTTATTGAAGTGTCAGTGTTGCTTGATTTTTTGATTTTAATTGTCGCGGTTTATTATTTTCCAATACTCAGAAAATATTTTTACAAAGTAGCTAATAAATATTTATTTTCTTCAATGTATGATAGTCGCGAAGTGATTGCCGAGTTGTCAGAAAAATTGCGTTTTACGCTTGAGATTTCATCAATTTACAAATATATTTCTGAAACACTAGAGCATGCTTTTCATTCTACAGCTATTGGTGTTTTAATTTTTAATGAAAAAAAAGGTGAGTATGTTGTGAAACATAATCATGGTTTTGCTCTCAATGGTAATAAGTTTTTTGCTGGTGATAAAAAATTGTATAAGATGTTTATTGAAAAAAATAAATCAATTGTAACTGAAGAAATACGGCAAAGTAATTTACCTCTCGGCATTAGTGGCAATAAGACGATTAAGTTGTTAGAAAAAATGAAAGTAGATATTTTAACACCATTAAATATTAAAGACAGGACAATTGGTCTGATTGCTTTGGGTTCAAAAGAATCTCGTGATATGTATAATGATGAGGATTTACAGGTTTTGGAAGTGATCGGGGCGCAGGCGGCGATTGCCATTGAAAATGCTATTTTGTATGAAGAACAAAAGAATTTTAATATTAAATTAGAAAAGGAAGTTGAAAAAGCAACCCATGATTTGAAGAAAGCTAATAAACAGTTAATTAAACTTGATGAAGCCAAGTCAGAGTTTATTTCTATTGCTTCACATCAGCTTCGTACGCCGTTGACGGTGGTTAAGGGATATATTTCTATGATTCTGGAAAAGAATTTTGGCGAGGTAACGTCAAAGATGGGAGACCCACTGGAAAAAATATATGAATCAAATGACAGATTAATTAAATTAGTAGAGAATTTACTCAATGTTTCCCGCATTGAATCTGGTAGAATGCAATTTGAAGCACAGGATATGCATTTAGAAGATTTGGTAGCTAGTGTGGCTGAAGAATTAACATCCACTGCGAAGAAGAAAAAAATTAAATTAATTTTGAAAAATTCTAAAAAGGTTTTGCCAAAAGTAAAGATTGATGAGGAAAAGATTAGACAGGTAGTAATGAATCTGATTGATAATGCCATTAAATATACCAAGGAAGGTAGTGTGACAGTTGAAGTTAAAAAGAGAGATGATAATATTAGATTTTGCGTGGCAGATTCTGGCATGGGAATTGATCCAAAAGATCAGATTAATTTATTTAAAAAATTTTATCGGGGCGAAGGTACAGTTCTGATACACACTGAAGGTACAGGTTTAGGATTATATGTTGCTCGCAATATGCTCACCATGCACAAAGGTAAGATTTGGGCAGAAAGTAAAGGGGTTGGTAAAGGCAGTAAGTTTTGTTTTGAGTTACCGATTGAGACAATTAAGAATTAGAAATTAACCCGCCTGCCAAGCAAGTTCGCGAGCGGGCAGGAAATTAAGAATTAGGCGAGGATTATTCTCGTTTTTTTTATCCCCCCCCCTCCCTAACCCTCCCCCGCAATAAATTGCAGGAGAGGGAACTATATATTTTTTTGAAATTATTTGATATCTATCTATTTTATATTATGCGTATTCCCTCTCCCGTGAGGAACGAGCGGGGGGGGGGTTAGGGAGGGGGGATCCAGAAAGGAATGACAGAAAATTATTCTATTTACTTTTTTTAAGATTTTTGCTAATCTAATGTAGATAAGAATTAAATATTTAAAACTATGAAAAAAGCTATATTATTGTCTTTGTCGGCAATCGTTGTGGTCGGGGTTGTTGGTTTTGGTTTAAGTAAAAGCATTGGCACAAAAGATATTATTGGTATAGACGAGGCAAGGGCCAAGACAGAAAAGTTTATTAATGAAAATTTACTGTCAAACGGAATGACAGTTGAAATTAAAGAAGTAAAAGATGAAGGTGATCTTTACAGTATTGCCTTAGTTGTTAGTGGTCAAGAATACACTTCGTATATAACAAAAGATGGTAAAAAGTTTTTTCAATCAGCTATTGATATCGAAGAAATTGAAAAAGCTAAACAAGCAGAAACAGGTAGTCAGTCACAGAATACACCAACAGTGGCTAGTAAAAGCGACAAACCAACAGTTGAATTATTTGTTATGAGTCATTGTCCTTACGGCACACAGATTGAAAAAGGTATTTTGCCAGTTGTGGAATTATTGCAAGACAAAATTAATTTTGAATTGAAATTTTGCGATTACGCTATGCATGGACAGACAGAATTAAATGAACAGTTAAATCAATATTGCATTCAGAAACAAAGTTCAGATAAATTACTCGCTTATTTGAATTGCTTTTTAGCCGATAGCGATGGACAAGACTGTTTAGTAAAAGCTGGTATTGATCAATCTGTTTTGAATAGTTGTGTTAGTCAAACTGATAGTCAATACAAGGTGACAGAGAGTTTTAAGGATAAGGACACCTGGAGAAAGAAAAAAAATGAAAAGGGGGAATGGGAACCCGCCTATCCGGTTTTTAATGTTTACCAAGCGGATAATGAAAAATATGGCATTCAAGGTTCACCTGGTTTAGTAATTAATGGTGTTTCAGTTTCAGCTAATCGTGATTCAGCCAGTTTATTGTCAGTAATTTGTTCAGCCTTTAATGAAGTTCCAGAAGTTTGTGGCGCTCAATTGTCAACTACTTCACCATCACCAGGGTTTGGTTTTGAAGGCAGTGGTAGTGATACAGCAGCTACTTGTAATTAAATTATATTTTTTTGAGATAAAAAGAATTACAGAGTTAACTCTGTAATTCTTTTTGTTTTAACCTCCCTCCCCCTCCTTTAGAAGGAGGGCACTATTTTTTGTCCCCCTTGCCAAGGGGGAGTGAGGGGGTTAGTTTTACCTTTCTTACCTCACCAATTCGGCGGACGATTTTTGGTTTTAATCTATTCTGTCATCTCGAGAAGACTCATCCTTATAAAGGATGAGTTGACGAGAGATCTCTGAAATTAGTAAAAACGTAAATTATTGTAAATTGATTTTAAATAAACAAGTTGATTTAATGAGATCTTTCCTCGCCCGTCCTTTGTTAAGTCCGGGGTCGTCAAGATGACAAATAAGGAATGTTAATATGGTTGCCGAGGGTTCTGGTTTTTGCTAAAATTAAATAATAAAGAATAATGGTAGATGATAATTTCCCCTCTTTAATAAGGAGGGGATGAAGGGGAGGTAAACAACACGTAAAACCCCACCTCAATCCTCCCCTTAGTAAGGGGAGGAATAAATATTTTTATTATTTAGTTTAAATAATATTTGATTTATGGCATTAATCTTTGATATTGAAACAATTGGTTATAAATTTGACGAAATGGACGAGACAACTAAATCTAGTTTGACTCGTTGGATTAAGCGTGAAGCTGGAGATAATCAAAACAAATACAATGTTTTATTTGAAGACTTGAAAGAAGGATTAGGCTTTTCACCTTTAACTGGTGAAATTGTAGCGATTGGTGTTTATGATACGGAAAAAGGTAAAGGTGTTGTCTATTATCAGTCTCCTGATATTACTAGCCAAGAATCTCGGCAGGAGAATTTTATCTTTAAACCAGTAACCGAAGCAGAGATGTTACAGAAATTTTGGCAAGGCGTTAGAAATTACCAAGAGTTCGTTAGTTTTAAT
Organism: uncultured Gammaproteobacteria bacterium; assembly: GCA_964467155.1. Classification (GTDB taxonomy): domain Bacteria; phylum Patescibacteriota; class Patescibacteriia; order Patescibacteriales; family GWC2-42-12; genus CAYXNZ01. The sequence continues at coordinate 20,369 of CAYXNZ010000001.1, forward strand.
GGGCGGTCATTTGACGCGCCTTTTTTAATGCTTCGTTCAGCTGTTCACAAGATTAAACCAACAGTTAATTTGATGGCTAGACGATATTTATCTTCATACCAACAAGATATTCGACATATTGATTTGATGGATCAGTTGACATTTTATGGAGCAGTTAGGCGTCGAGGTAATCTACATTTGTATTGTCAAACTTTTGGTATTCAATCGCCGAAGGACAGAGGTATCACTGGCGATGATGTCCAACGACTATTTGAAGAAAAAAAATATCAGGAAATCGCTGAATATAATAGTTGGGATTTGATTGCCACTTTTGAACTTTATCAAAAATGGTTAAAGTATGTTAAAATGTAGAAAGATATGGAAACAAAAAGAAAAAATTGTTATCGTTTTAAAATAACACTTATTGTTCTCAGTTTTATTTTGGGCGAGTTTTTAATTTGGTTTATTTTTGTCCGACCAGAAAGTTTCATTTGGTTGAATCAAAAAATTAGTCAAGGCACCTCGCCTTATGCGATTAGCAAGATTGATGATGGGAGAACAATCATTAGTCATGTAGTTAAAGGTTTTGAATATATTTTGCCGATTGGTTTTGAAACTCAAGAAGAACCAGTTTTAGTTTTAAATTACAAAGAAAATGGCAAAAATATCTGTCAAGTAATTAGTCGAGCGATTGATAATAAAAACGGTATTGAAAAATTAAAGCAAGAAAAAGAATCGTATCGCGAAATAGGTATTAACGGAACTGAAGCCATGGAAAGATTGCCAACAGCAGAAGATAGTTCTTATCACCTGGCAATCGGTGGTGATGGCTATTATATTGAATATAGTTTAACGGCTGAAGAAGAGAATCAAGCCAGATGCCGATATTTTCTTCAACAAATTGTAAAAAGCTTCAGAAAGCACTAAGGACTTGCATTTTTTCTTAAATTCTGTATAATATAGAGACAATTTAATACACCTATAATAAATCTTTTGGTCCGCTAACAAGCGGTAGGTGGCCAAAAGGCTCCGTATATGGGGTTAGACAGTCTTTTTTTATTTTTTAAAATAGACTGAACAAAAAAATGACTAAAACTAAAGAAATTGAGCAAAAAGATTTTGAGAAGCTTCTTGATGAAGAAAATATAAAAATACCTCAAATTAGCGATATAGTTAAAGGTATTGTTTTATCGTCTTCTAAAGCTGAAGTAAGACTTGATATTGATGGCATAAGAACTGGCGTAGTGAGAGGCAGAGAGCTTTATTTTGAAGCAGAAGAATATGCTGATTTAAAACCAGGCGATGAAGTTGAAGCAACAGTAATTGAGGAAGAAAATGAAAATGGTGAATTAGAATTATCATTCAAGCATGCTGGACAGCAAAAAGCTTGGAGTAATTTAATTGACGCTTTTGAAAATAAAAAGATAATCAAGGTAAAAATAAATGATGCAAACAAAGGTGGTTTATTAGCATCTTATGCTCAGATTCAAGGCTTTTTACCAGTATCACAATTAGCACCAGAAAATTATCCGAGAGTTAATGGTGGTGACAAGGGAAAGATATTAGATAAATTAAAATCTTTTGTTGGCACTGAGTTTGAAGTAAAAATTATGAATTTGGACGAGAAAGATGAAAAGTTAATTGTCAGTGAAAAGGATGCTTGGCAAGAGAAACAAAAAGATGTTATTTCTAAATATAAAGTTGGTACAGTTATTGAAGGTGAAATTACAGCATTGACTGATTTTGGTGTTTTTATCAGTTTTGGTGAAAATTTAGAAGGCTTAATTCATATTAGTGAGTTGGCTTGGCAGAGAATTGATAATCCGTCTAATTTGTTTAATGTCGGCGATAATGTTAAAGCTGAAATAATTTCTATTGAAGGTTCAAAAATATTCTTGTCAATTAAGAAATTATTAACTGATCCATGGGCTAATGTTGGAAAGAAGTATAAAATTGGACAAGCAGTACAAGGTAAGATTTTAAAGGTTAATCCTTTTGGTTTGTTTGTTGAATTAGATGATGATATACATGGTTTAGCACATATTAGTCAACTTAATTTGGCACCAGGACAAAAAATCCATGAACTTTTCAAGGCAAATGAGGAAAAAGAATTTACAGTAGTTTCAATTGAACCGAAAGAGCATCGATTAGGTTTATCTTTTGGGGATAAGGCAGAAGATAAGAAAGCCCCGAAAGAAACTAAAGAAGCTAAAGAAAAGACAGAAGATAAAAAGAAAGATTCAAAAGAAATTGAAAAACCAAAAAAAGCTGTTAAAAAAACAGAGAAAAAAGAAGAAATAAAGAAAGAAGAGAAGACCGAGAAGGATGAGCAAAAAAAAGATAGTAAAACAAAAGAAGAAAAATAAAGAAATAATATTAGTTATAGAAAAGACCCGTTTAAGGCGGGTCTTTTTGGTTGATATACGGAATGAGTGTGGATTTATAGCGAAATTTGTAGAGACAACACTATTTGTCATCTCGAGAAGACTAATTTGTTAGTCGACGAGAGATCTCTAGAATTGAGTTAAAAGTTAATTGTTATAAAATGGTTTTAAATATTTGTGATTTCTTTTAGTATTTCTTTATTGATAATTTAATTATATTTCCCGAAATCTTTCCTCTCTCTATCTGACTATCGTCAAGATGACAAAGATAATTAGTTCGGCCCCTAAACCCCATGGATATTTTTATACAATATTACAATTAAAAAAGAAATAAAATAATATATAAGAGAACAGAGGTTGTTATTTGATAAAAATAAGTATTTAATATATAATTTTATAGTAATTATTAGCCTATAAATAAATGAAAAATCTAGTGAAAAATTTTTTGATTTTCTTTTTCGTATTTTTAGTGGTGGCGGCTTTATTTAGTTCGTTTACCCCATTCAATAATAACGTTGAAAAAGCTGGTCTGGAAACTTTAATTTTTCAGATAAACAATGATGAAGTGGAAAAAATAGAAGTTAGTGGTAGTGAAATGTCTGTGTTTTTAAAAGATGGTCGAGAAGAAATTGTTAAAAAAGAGGTTGGTGAAACTTTTTCTGGTTTGGTAAAGAATTTTAATGTAAATACTGAAAAAGTAGCAGCTGTTAAATTAGAAATTAAAGAAGGTGAAGGTCTTGATTATTGGCTAGCTACTTTGTTGCCTTTCCTTTTACCATTTTTGCTTATCGGTGTTTTTCTTTATTTTATGATGCGATCTGTCCAAGGAGCGAATTCTAAAGCAATGATGTTTGGACAATCTCAGGCCAAAGAATTTACTAAAGATAAAAAAGATAAGATAACTTTCAAAGATGTAGCCGGTGTTAAAGAAGCCAAAGAGGAATTAAAAGAGGTGGTTGAATTTTTAAGATTACCAAAGAAATTCGCTGAACTAGGTGCACGTATTCCACGAGGTGTGTTATTACTTGGTAGTCCTGGAACAGGTAAAACATTGTTAGCTCGGGCAGTTGCTGGAGAAGCAGACGTGCCTTTCTATAGTATTTCTGGTTCAGAGTTTGTTGAAATGTTCGTTGGTGTCGGTGCTTCTAGGGTAAGAGATTTATTTAAACGAGCCAAAAAAAATTCACCTTGTATTATTTTTATAGATGAAATTGATGCAGTCGGTCGTCGAAGGGGATCTGGTTTGGGTGGTTCACATGATGAACGAGAACAAACATTAAATCAAATATTAGTCGAGATGGATGGTTTTGATCAAACGACTAATGTGATTGTAATGGCCGCGACTAATCGTCCTGATGTTTTGGACCCAGCTTTACTTCGTCCTGGTCGATTTGATCGTCGAGTTATGATTGATGAGCCTGATATTGCTGACCGAGAAGCAATTTTAAAAGTTCATGCCAAGAAAAAACCTTTAGGTAAAGAAGTAAGCTTACGTCAAATTGCTGAACGAACTCCTGGTTTTAACGGAGCTGATCTAGCCAATCTATTGAATGAGGCAGCTATTTTAGCAGCCAGAAGAAATAAAAAAATTATTGAAATGGATGAATTACGTGAGTCAATTGAAAAAGTTATGCTTGGTCCAGAAAGAAGATCTCGTGTTTTATCAGAGAAAGAGAAGAATATCACGGCTTATCATGAAGCTGGACATGCGATTGTGGCTCATTTTTTACCGAATACTGATCCAGTACATAAAATATCTATTATCGCTCGAGGACAAGCTGGTGGATACACTATTAAATTACCAATTGCCGATAAGCATATGCATACCAAGCAGGAATTTCTCGAAGAATTGGCGGTATTATTAGCCGGTTATTTGGCGGAAAAGGAAATTTTTGGTGAGGTAACAACTGGTGCTACATCAGATTTACGCCGGGCAACTTCGCTGGCTAGAAAATTGATTACTGACTATGGCATGAGTGAAACTCTAGGTTTACGAACTTTTGGAGAAAAAGAAGATATGATATTTTTGGGCAGAGAAATTCATGAGCAAAGAGATTATAGTGAAAAAATCGCTGAAGAAATTGATAAAGAAATAGCCAATTATCTTGATCGGGCAGCACACCAAGCGCAAGGAGTTATTCGGCAGAAGCGTGAAGAAATGGAAAAAGTTGTTAAAACTTTGCTTAAAAAAGAAACTTTAGAAAAAGATGCGTTTGAAAAAATAGTTGGTCCTAAAAAAGAACTATAAAAATATATTAATTTGTGGTATAATTTAAGCATAATAAAATAAACCGCGTTTAATATCGCGAGCAGGGGGAAAAATATATGTTTTTATATCGTAATATTTTAAAACAAGCTTGGATGATTTCCTGGCGCAATAAATATTTATGGTTTTTTGGTATTTTTGCTGCTTTGCTAGGTAACGGCGCTGGTTTGGAAATTGTAACTAGAGGTTTTAGTGACGGAACAGGTGGTAATTTTTGGATTGGTTGGGAGAGATTTTCATCAACTGGAATTTTTAGCTGGCAAGCACTACACAACATAAGAATGTTAATGGTTGAGGACTCTTTTGCTATGATATTAGTCCTCTTGGTATTGTTAACAGTGTTGATTCTTCTAGGTTTTTTATTATGGTTATCAATTGCTTCTCAAATAGCCTTGGTTAATAATTCAGCTGCCTTTATCAATAAAAAAAGTGCTAGTTTTCAAGATGGAGTGTCAGCTGGAGCAAAATATTTTTGGCCAGTTTTGGGTGTAAATATTTTAGTTAAAGTTTCTATATTTTTAATTTTTATTTTAATAAGTTTGCCTGTGATTTTTACTGCTGGAAAAGTGAATTTACTAACAGCTAACTTTATTTATGTTATAGCTTTTATTCTTTTTATTCCTTTGGCAATTGGTTTATCTTTTATGGCTAAATATGCGATTGCATATTTAATAATTAAAAAAGATGATTTTTGGGAATCACTGAAAAATGGTTGGAAATTGTTTCTTGATAATTGGTTAGTTAGTTTTGAAATGGCTTTCTTACTATTTTTTATAAGCTTAGTTATTAGTTTAGTTGTTGTATTGACCATTCTTACATTGACGATACCGTTTTTATTTCTAGGTTTTATTTTTTATTATTTATTTGCTTTGGTTGGTTTTTGGATAATGATTTTAATCGCTGGAATAAGTTTCTTAGCAATTATAATTTTAGCTGGATCAATTTTAGCTGTTTTTCAAATTGCTTCATGGACAGATTTATTTCTTCAATTTGAGAAAGGTGGAGCAATTAGTAAAATAATAAGATTAGTTGAAAGATAATAAAAAAATATTAAAATTTGATTAGTATAATAAAAGAGAGTCTGAATATTCAGACTCTTTTTGGTTTGCCAAATTGATTGAAAAATAGTAAAGTAGAATAGTAATTATTTATGAATATGATTTCATTTTTACGTGGAAAAATTATAAATAAAGGTGATGGTTACATCATTTTGGAAGTTGCCAATGTGGGTTACCAGGTTTTTATTACACCAATAATGTTTGCCGAAATTGATATTGGACAGGAAGTCGAAATGTACACCCATCAATACGTCAGAGAGGATACTTTGGATTTATTTGGTTTCGGTTCAATGGATGAATTAGAATTATTTAAACTGTTAATTTCAATCTCTGGTATTGGTCCACGATCAGCCATTGGAGTATTGTCAATCGCAAAAACAGAAGATATTAAACAATCAATTGCTTCTGGCGACGCATCACTTTTAACTAAAGTATCTGGCATTGGTCGGAAGACTGCTGAACGAGTCGTTTTGGAATTGAAAGAAAAAATTGGTGCAATAAATTTAGGTTCTGGCAAGAAAGGATTTAGTACAATAGCAAACAGTGATGAAATAGATGCATTGATTGCTCTAGGTTATTCTGCCAGTCAGGCACGACAAGCTTTGAGTGAAATTGATCCAAAGATAAAAGACAGTGGAGATAAAATAAGAGCTGCTTTAAAAAAATTGTAAATTACTCGTCTTGTCCGCCCAGACTCGACGAGGCGGAAAAATTTTTATAAATAGTAAATAGCAATGGATATAGTAAATATAGAAAATAAAGACGAATTAAATAATTTTATTGCCAGTCAATCTGATGGTCAATTTTTGCAATCATGGCAATGGGGTAAATTTCAGGAAAAAGTTGCTGGTAAAATATTTCGCTTAGCTGTTTTTGATGGTGATGAAATTCTAGCAATCGCTACTTTAATAAAAAAAACTTTGCCAATGGGTAAAAGTTATTTTTTTTGTCCACGAGGACCAATCATAAAACATACGGACAATGACGTAGAGACAATAAAATTTTTATTTGTAGAAATAAATAAAATAGCTAAAAGTGAAGGGGCAATTTTTATGCGTTTCGAACCGCTTCAAGAATTACCATCACTTGATAGTTCATTATTTATAAAAAGAACCATAGATGTTGAACCAAAAAAAAGTTTAATTTTAGATTTAACTCAGACTGAGGACGAATTATTAAAACAAATGCATCCAAAGACTAGATATAATATTCGTTTAGCTACAAAGAAGGGAGTAAAAATTATCAAAGGTGATGTTAAAGATTTTGATGATTTATGGCAACTTTTATGTGAAACGAACAATAGAGATAATTTTCGTTTGCATGGAAAAAAATACTACCAGGAGATGTTGCAGCTGGATGATAATTTTTTGAAATTAGTTTTTGCTGAATATCGTGGCAAGAAAATTGCCGCTAATATTATTACTAACTTTGGCGATACTGCTACTTATGTCCATGGCGCTTCAGCCAATGAAAGTCGAAATTTAATGGCACCTCATCTATTACAATGGCATAATATTACAACTGCTAAAGAACTAGGTTTTAAAAAATATGATTTTTTTGGCATTGATGAAAAAAAATGGCCAGGTGTGACTAGATTTAAAAAAGGTTTTTCTGGGCAGGAAATAGAATATCCTGGTACATTTGATTTAGTTATCGATACTAATTGGCATAATATTTACAAAATGATTAGAAAAGTGAGAAGAACGTTCTAATAGCAATGTTTGAAATTTTAAATTAAAAACATGATAGATAGATTATTACATTTAATAAAAAAAATAATTCCTAAAAAAATATTTAAAAAGTTGCAACCAAGTTATCATTTTTTATTAGCTTGGTTAGCAGCTATTTTTTTTGGTCGACCCAGTGAAGACATGATTGTTATTGGTATTACAGGAACTACTGGAAAAACAACTAGTGCTTATATTATTGCTAAAATGTTAGAAGCTAGTGGTTGTAAAGTCGGTTATACTTCTACGGCCATGTTTAATGATGGGGAAAAAGAATGGGTTAATGATAAAAAGATGACAATGCCTGGTAGGTTTTTTGCTCAAAAAATATTACGTAGCATGTTACGTAATGGTTGTCGATATGCAATCGTTGAGACTACTTCAGAGGGGATTGAACAATGGCGTCATCGATTTATCAATTATGACATCTTGATTTTTACGGGCCTTTATCCAGAGCATATTGATTCTCATGGTAGCTTTGATAATTATCGAGCAGCTAAAATTAAATTATTTAAACATTTGAAAAATTGTCAAAGTAAATGTTTTAATCAAGATAATAAAATAGTTAAAGTTGAGGATAGTTTTAAAAAACTTGGGTTGAATCGAATTAAAAAAACGATTATTGCGAATTTAGATGATAATGAAGCAAATACCTTTTTGGATTGTTGGGCAGAGAAGAAATATGGTTATTATCAGCAAGCAGATAGTTTAAATAAAAATTTAAAAAATATAGAAACAATTAAATACGAACAAGTAACTGCAAATGAAAAAGGAATCAGTTTTCTTGTTAATAATAAAAAAATAAGTTTAGATTTATTAGGACAGTTTAATGCGACTAATGCTATGACGGCTGTTTGTTTGGGTTTGTCTCAAGACTTATCTTTAGACAAAATTTTTAAAGGTTTGTCTAGCATACATGGTGTACCTGGACGATTGGAAAAAATTGATGAGGGACAAAAATTTACGGTGATTGTAGATTATGCTTTTGAGCCAAGAGCATTAGAGAAAATGTATGAAACTCTGAATAGTATTAAATATAAAAAAATAATTCATGTCTTGGGTTCGGCTGGCGGTGGTCGCGATATTTCTCGTCGACCAAAGCTAGGCAAGATTGCTGGTGAACAAGCCGATATAGTTATTGTGACAAACGAAGATCCATATGATGATAATCCACAAATAATTATTGATCAAGTGGCCGTGGGTGCAGAAAAATCTGGAAAAATTTTAGAAAAAGATTTATTTAAAATATTAGATCGACGAGAAGCTATTGCTAAAGCTTTATTTTTAGCTGATGACATGTCTCTGGTGATTATTACCGGTAAGGGTAATGAACAGGCGATATGTCTAGTTAATGGCAAAAAAATGCCTTGGGACGATCGAACTGTCGTTAGAGAAGAAATAAAGAAAAAGTAAAATTAATTTATTGAAATATAAATTAATATTTTATACATTGTGGATAAATAGATTTGTCTAATTTTTTTTAAGATAAAAATAGTTTTTATTTGGCTAACTTTAGTCTAAAAATTATTTATTGGTAAAATACTTAAAATAAAGAGTAAAAAACCTTGACAAGTTATAGTAATTATTGTTAATATTGAAAAAGACTTCGAGAAGAAAATGGTAAAAATCATTAAAGTTAATATACAAACTAAGTAGTTCATAAGAACGGCCCCGTCTATGGTCGGGTAAAAATTTGCATAAATACAATTTAAGTGCATAAAAAGCCGTTTTTTGTTTTTTTAAATGATTTTTATAGAATTTTTTTAAAACAAAAACAAAAATTATCTCCCCATGCACGCTTATTCATCAAGCTTCAAATAAGTGGCAAAAATCTCAATTAATTAAAAAAGATTTCAGTAACTCAATTTAATAAAAATGAATTGGGATTTTTTGTATTAGATAAATTTAACTCATTTTAATATACGATAAATTTTATGCTAAATACTTCCGCCGATCGTAAATTTTTTATAGATTCAAGTAAGTCTATACCGTTACCGGATTTAATTGAAATACAAAAGGATTCTTATAAATGGTTTTTAGAAGAAGGCTTGTCTGATTTATTTGAAGAGGTAAATCCTATTACCGATTTTATTGGCCGAGACTTAGAGCTCAGTTTCGTTGATTATTCTTTTGACGAACCTAAATTTAGTGAAGCGGAAAGCAAAGCTAAAAATATTACTTTTGAAGCTTCATTACGTGTTAATGCTAAGCTATCAAATAAGAAAACTACTTTCAGTACTACTCAGGAAGTTTTTCTGGGAGATTTTCCATTAATGACTGAAAACGGTACTTTTATCGTTAACGGTATTGAAAGAGTGGTTGTCTCTCAGTTAATCAGAAGTGCTGGAGTTATTTTTACTTCAGAATTTATAAAAGGTAAAAAGTATTACGGTGCCAAGATTATTCCTAATCGAGGTGCTTGGCTTGAGATTGAAACAGATATGAATAATGTTATCTGGGTCAGGATTGATCGAAAAAGAAAAGTAGCGATTACTTCATTATTGCGTGTTTTTGGTTATTCTAGTGATGAAGAAATAAAAGCATTATTTTCTGGTGGCGATGAAGCGATTAATAACGAAAATGGAGATATTCAAACTTCCAAAGAGATTGATTATATTGAAGCAACTATTGCTAAAGATGTAGCAAAGAATGAAGCTGAGGGATTGAAGGAAGTTTACAAAAGAATTCGTCCCGGTGATTTAGCTACTACTGATAATGCCCGACAATTGATTCATGCAATGTTTTTCAGATTTGATCGTTATGACTTTGATCGAGTTGGTCGCTATAAACTTAATAAAAGATTTGGTTTTGATATACCTAATACAAAAGAAAATAGAGTTTTACGTCGAGAAGATTTAATTACCATTATTAAAGAAGTAATTAAAAAGAACATAACACAAGAAGTAGATGATGATATCGATCACTTAGGCAATCGTCGTGTTAGAGCTATTGGTGAATTAATTCAGAATAAATTTAGAGTTGGTTTAGCACGTATGGAAAGAATTATCAGAGACAGGATGAGTATTATGGAAGTTGATACTTTAACACCAAACAAACTTGTGAATGCCCGACCAGTTATTAGTGTTGTTAAAGAATTTTTTATGTCTTCACAATTATCTCAGTTTATGGATCAAACTAATCCATTGGCTGAACTTGAACATAAACGAAGATTATCAGCTATGGGACCTGGTGGTTTAACTAGAGAACGAGCTGGTTTTGAAGTTCGTGACGTACATTCAACTCACTATAGTCGTATCTGTCCAATTGCTACACCTGAAGGTCCGAATATTGGTTTAGTCGGTCACTTGGCTAGTTATGCCCGATTAAATAGCTATGGTTTTATCGAAGCACCTTATCGTCGAGTTTTACATGATATTGAAAATAAGCCTGAAATTGCTGAGGGTAAAATTTTGCGAGAGGATATTTATGAAATAAAAACTGACGGAGAACAAGGTAAAAAAATTGCTTTAGCTGGAACAATGATTGATAAGAAATTAGCTAAAGAAATAAAAGAAAGGAGAGGAAACTCAACTATTCCAATTAAACCTGTTGTGACTGACGAAATATTATATTTAGATGCTTTTGAAGAAGAAAAATATATATCAACCGCTTCCACTACGCCAACCGATGATAATGGTTATTTTTTGGTAGATAAAACTGAAGTCAGAAAATACGGGGAGCCTTCCATGGAAGAAGTATCCGACATTGATTTAATTGGTGTGTCAGCTAATCAAATTGTTTCTGTTGCTACATCTTTGATTCCTTTTTTAGAACATGATGATGGTATTAGAGCTTTGATGGGAACAAACATGCAACGTCAAGCTGTACCATTGATTACTGCTGAATCACCAGTTGTTGGTACTGGTATTGAAGCTCGAGCCGCTCAAGACTCAGGCCATGTGATTATAGCCAAAGAGGACGGAGAAGTTTCTAAAATGGATGGTTTAAATATTAGTATAAAAAACAAAGAGGGTAAAGTAAAAGAATATACTTTGAGTAAATATCTACGATCCAACGCTTCAACTTGCATTAATCAAAGACCAATTGTTAACAAGGGAGACAAAATAAAGAAAGGTCAGGTTTTAACGGATAGTTCAGCAGTTGACAAAGGAGAGTTAGCTTTGGGACGTAATGTACTCGTCGCCTTTATGTCTTGGGAAGGTTATAACTATGAAGATGCGATTATTATTTCAGAACGTTTAGTTAAAGAAGATATTTATTCATCTATACATATTGAAAATTATACACTTGATGTTCGAGATACAAAATTAGGCTCAGAAGTTATCACTAACGATATACCAAATATTAGTGAAGAAAAATTAAAAGACTTAGATGAAAGAGGTATTGTCAGAATCGGTGCTCAAGTGTCAAGTGGTGACATACTTGTTGGTAAAATAACACCAAAAGGTGAGACAGAATTATCAGCTGAAGAAAAATTATTAAGAGCAATTTTTGGTGATAAGGCTAAAGACGTTAGAGACTCTTCTTTGTATCTGGAGCATGGTGAGCATGGCAAGGTTGTTGATATAAAGATTTTTTCTCGAGAAGATGGAGATAAATTATCAGCCGGAGTGATTCAATCAATTCAAATAACGGTAGCTAATCTGAGAAAAATTCAAGTTGGCGATAAAATGGCTGGTCGTCATGGTAATAAAGGTGTTACTTCAAGAATTGTACCAGCAGAAGATATGCCATACATGGAAGATGGTACTCCAATTGATATAATTTTGTCACCGTTAGGCGTTGTTTCAAGAATGAATTTGGGACAGCTTCTAGAAACTCATTTGGGTTGGGCGGCAAAAACTTTAGGCTATAAAGTAGCCACCCCACCATTAGATGGAATTACACAGGAGCAAATTGTTGGTGAATTGAAGAAAGCTGGTTTGCCAGAAGATGGTAAAGCACAATTGTATAGCGGAAGAACTGGTGAACCTTTTGATAATCGAGTGGTGGTTGGTATAAAGTATATGTTGAAATTAAATCATATGGTTGAAGATAAAGTTCACCAACGTTCAATTGGTCCTTATTCTTTAATTACTCAGCAACCTTTAGGCGGTAAAGCTCAGTTTGGTGGACAAAGATTTGGTGAGATGGAAGTTTGGGCATTAGAAGCTTATGGTGCAGCCCATTGTCTTCAAGAGATTTTAACTATTAAATCAGATGACGTTCCAGGTCGAAGTAAAGCCTATGAGGCGATTATCAAAGGTGAGCCGATTAGAAAAATGAATGTACCAGAATCTTTTAACGTGTTGTTAAGAGAGTTAAAAGGTTTGGGTTTGAATATCGAATTAATGAGAGATAATCAAGTGGTTGATTTTGAAAGTTCTACTGAAGAAGACAAAAAAACAGAAGCTAATGAAGAATCTTCGAATGAAAAACGAATAAATTAATTAAAATTATAAATATAAAATTACTAATATTATGCTTAATCCCATAAAAACGACAGATTTTGACGCGATAAAATTAAAATTAGCTTCACCAGAAGAAATTTTATCGTGGTCGCATGGAGAAATTACTCGTCCGGAGACAATTAACTATCGTACTCAAAAACCGGAAAAAGAAGGTCTTTTCTGTGAGAAAATATTCGGTCCGTCAAAAGATTGGGAATGTTATTGTGGTAAATATAAAAAGATACGTTATAAAGGTATTATTTGTGATAAATGTGGTGTAGAGGTAACTCGTAGCGCTGTTAGACGTGAAAGAATGGGCCATATCAAATTAGAAGCACCAACAACACATATTTGGTTTTTGCGAGGAACTTCTTCTAAAATTGGTTTAATTTTAGATATGACAATGCAAGCGTTGGAAAAAGTTGTTTATTTCGCTAGTTTTATTATTAGTGAAGTTAATGAAGATTTACGACAGGCAACTTTGGATCAAGTAAAACAAGAATTTAAATTAAAGAAAAAATCAATTGAATCAGAATTTACCAAACAAACATCTGAAATAAAAAACAAAAAAGGTAAGTTTAAAAATGAAGGAAAAGATGAGGCAGAAATTGGAGAAATTATTACTCAAGAGATAGATTCTTTAGAGACTGTAAAAAATGAGAAAATACAAAAATTAGAGCAAGCTCTTGATCAAGCACAAAAAGAACTGAAAGAATTAAAACCAATGGCTGTTATATCAGAGACTGCTTACCAAAACTTGAGTTTAAAGTATGGACATATCTTTACTGCTGGCATCGGTGCAGAAGCTATTAGAAAATTGTTGGAAGATATTGATATGGATAAAACTATTAGTGCATTAGAAAAAGAATTAACTGTATGCATAGATTCTAAAAAAGAAAAATTAGTTAGACGATTAAAATTATTAAAAAATCTTAGAGCGACTGAGATTAATCCAGCATGGATGGTTATGACAGTTATTCCAGTTATACCACCTGATTTAAGACCAATGGTTCCGTTGGATGGTGGTAGATTTGCTACTTCAGATTTAAATGACTTATATCGAAGAATAATTAATCGTAATAATCGTTTAAGACAGTTAATTGAACTGAATGCACCAGAGGTAATTTGTCGAAATGAAAAAAGAATGCTTCAAGAAGCGGTTGATGCTTTGATTGATAATTCAATTAGACATGGTAAAACAGTTGTCGCATCAACTGGACAAAAACGTATGTTGAAGTCTTTGGCCGATTCACTGAAAGGTAAGCAAGGTAGATTTAGACAAAATCTTTTAGGTAAAAGAATTGATTATTCTGGTAGAAGTGTAATTGTAGTTAATCCAAGTTTAAAACTTGGTGAATGTGGATTACCAAAAAGAATGGCCTTAGAATTATTCAAACCATTTATTATTAGTAAATTGATTAAACAAGAAATTGTTCATAATGTTCGTAGTGCTTCAAGATATATTGAATCAGGCAAAGAGGAGGTCTGGGATATATTGGAAGAAATTGTAAAAAAATCTTATGTTATGCTTAATCGAGCGCCAACTTTGCATCGTTTAGGTATTCAAGCTTTTCGACCAATTTTAATTGAAGGACTGGCCTTGCAAATTCATCCTTTGGTTTGTACTGCTTTTAATGCTGACTTTGACGGTGACCAAATGGCAGTTCATTTACCATTAACTGAAGAGGCAGTAGCTGAAGCAAGGGATATAATGCTAGCGACCCATAATTTATTAAAGCCAGCTACTGGAGATCCAGTCGTCGCGCCAAACCAAGATATTGTTTGGGGAGCTTATTATATGACTGGTCTTCAATCAGAAAAAGATGAAAATAAATTAAAATGTTTTTCTTCTGAAACAGAAGCAAAATTAGCTTATTCATTAAAAAAGATAGGTTTACGACAGTTGGTAAAAGTAAAAATTGGTAAGGAAATAATGGACACAACTGTTGGTCGGGTAATTTTCAATGAAGTTTTGCCAGATAAATTAAGATATGTAAACGAAGTAGCCGGCAAAAATAAAGTAAAAGACATAGTGAAAAAATGTTTACGTTTATACGGAGAAGATACAACTGTAAAATTATTGGACGACATAAAAACAAATAGTTTTAAATATATTACTCAGAGTGGGTTGTCTTGGGGGATCGGCGATTTGGTTGATTTTAAAGAAAAGGATGAATTAATTGAAAAAGCAAATAAAGAAGCAGAAAAAATTGAAGAACAATACGAAGAAGGTTTATTAACCAAGAGTGAACGTTTCGGAAAGATTATTGAGCTTTGGACAAATACAAAAGAAAAGGTAACTGAAATTTGTCGCAAAGAATTACCTCGAGATGGATCTATTTTTTCCATGATTGATTCAGGTGCTAGAGGAAGTTGGGCACAATTAACCCAAGTTCTAGGTATGAAAGGATTGGTTACTTCTCCAAGCGGTGAAATTATTGAATTACCGATCAAATGTAATTTTAAAAAAGGTTTTAGTGTTTTGGAATATTTTATTGCTACTCATGGTGTAAGAAAAGGTTTATCTGATACGGCTTTGAGAACTTCTAACGCTGGTTATTTAACTAGACGTTTAGTAGACGTTGCTCAAGACGTAATTGTAGTAAAAGAAGACTGTGGAGATAAAGAAGGTTTAGTAATAAATAAAATAGAGAGCGAAGAAATGAGTTCAAGTGTTATTAAGAGAATCACCGGAAGATATTTAGTAGATGATTTAAAAAATGTTAAAGGAAAAGTTTTAGTTAAGGTTGGTGAACTTGTTACTGAAGAAATAGTTGAAAAGATAAGCAAAGAAGACATTGAAGAAGCAAAAACAAGATCAGTTTTAAGTTGTAAATTAGAAAGAGGTATTTGTGCTAAATGCTATGGTTATGATTTAGCTTATAATAAAGCAGTTAAACTGGGTGTTTCAGCTGGTACTATAGCGGCTCAATCAATTGGTGAGCCTGGTACTCAATTAACCATGAGAACCTTTCATACTGGCGGTGTAGCTGGACAAGACGATATTACTCAGGGTTTGCCAAGAGTTGAAGAAATTTTTGAAGCGCGTATTCCAAAAAAACGAGCTTTTATTGCCGACGTTGCTGGTAAAATACAAATTGAAACAGCTGAAAGAACTATCGAAGGTGAATTTGGTGACATGGTAGTCATTAGCACGCAAACAAAAATATTAAAGATTTATTATACAGGTGAAGAGACAGATAAATATGCCTTTAATGAAATAATGAAAGAAGCTGGCTTAAAAAAGAGTGATAAAGTTGATATGAAAGTTATAGTTAAGAACGAAGAAGAAATAAGTAAAGGGTCAGCACTTCTCAGTTTGGGTGATAAAATTATTAAAGCTAAACGAGGCGGAAAAGTTAAAGTAGACGATAAATCCATCAAGATTACAACTGAAGCTGAAAAGGTAAAAGAATTCATCGTGCCAAAGAGTTTTAATATTTGGGTAAAGGATGGAGACATGGTTGAAGTAGGTGATCAGCTCACAGAAGGCAGTCTAGATCTTCAGCAATTATATAAATTGCGTGGTCGTTTAGCAACTCAGAAATACATAATTAAGGAAATTCAATACGTTTATTCATCTCAAGGACAGCCTCTGAATGATAAGCATATTGAAATAATTGCAAAACAGATATTTTCTAGAATTCACATATTAGATGAAGGCGATACAGGTTTATTATCAGGTGAAATAATTGAGAAAGCTGTTTTTGAGAAGACTAACAGAGAAGCAAAAAAAGCAGGCAAAAAACCAGCCAAAGGCGAGTTATTATTGTTAGGTATAACTAAATCTTCTTTAACAACTGACAGCTTTTTGTCTTCAGCTTCATTTCAAGAAACAGCTAGAGTATTAATTGAAGCAGCAGTGACTGGTAAAGTTGATCATTTGATTGGCTTGAAAGAAAATGTGATAATTGGACGGCCGATTCCAGCTGGAACTGGTTTTAAGATTAGTAAAGAATAGAATAATTATAATTTGTTCTTTTATATATAGAACAAAAAAGGCGTCTCAGCTTAAACTGTGGCGTCTTTTTTGGTTACTTTTTGTCATACCGGACCACGATCCGGTATCCAGAAAATATTTTGATATTTTTAGTAATAATTATTTTAGATTGTATTTTACTATATTATTTTCTGCCAATTCCTGAATGTATTCTATTTGTTTTTTCCCTCGTTCGGTTTTAAAAAGATGATTAAAACGACCTTGTAATTTTAAGTATTCCTCAACTCTTGGTTGATTTTTTGGTGTTTTAATACTTTTAGACAGATTGCCATTTATATATTCAACAGCGGGGTAGTGACCTGTTTGAGCAGCTAATTTGGCGACCTTAATTGTTTGATTTGGTTCAATCTTCCAGCCGGGAATACAAGGTACTAATATTTGCAAGTAAGACGGGCCAGGTGTGTTGATAGCTTTTTTTACCTTTTCAGTAATATCTGCCAGATAACCAGTTGTAGTTTGAGCAACATAGTTTAATCCATGTGCTAGAGCAATCGCTAGCATATCTTTTTTCCTCAAATGTGAGCCAATTGCATCAATAGTTTTCCCTTTGCCTGATGGTGTGGTGGTGGTGTGAGCACCCCACGGAGTGGCAGTACTAGCTTGCATGCCAGTATTCATATAAGCTTCATTATCATAACAAACATATAAAATATTTTCACCGCGTTCCCACATACCGCTGATTAAACCAAAGCCGATATCAAAAGTTCCACCATCACCTCCTTGAACAACAACCTTTACTTGTTTTTCTTTTTTTTGTTGTTTTAAAGCAGCTGAAATACCAGAAGCAACAGCTGAGGCATTTTCAAACAGAGAATGAATCCAAGGCATTCCCCAGGCTGATTGTGGATATGGCGTTGAGACAACCTCAAGACAGCCAGTGGCGTTAGATATAATAACATTTGGTCCAAGCGCTTCGGCAACTGTTCGAGCAGCAATGGCTTGTCCGCAACCAGCACAAGCTCGATGTCCAGGCGAAAAGAGAGGTCGTTTAATTGATTTTGTTTTGTTTTTTGGCATGCTATTTATAATTATTATTTTTTAATTTAATACCGGAATAGTTTTTTTTATATCTTCAATATTTTTTATTTTATTAAATTGACCTTTGAATTTAGAAGCATTTAATATTTCAATTAAAACTGGTTTTTTATTTTTTGATAAATGAATAATAAAATTACCAAGCTCAATTGCATGATCAATTGAATCTTCTGTTATCTCCCAACTCAAAATGTCCGCTTCAATGTCGTAATCCATGATATTTGTATTATGTATTTAGTATAATGTATTAAGTATTATTTCTTAAATATTTAATCAATCCGTTAATTAACTTATGAACGACAACTGTTAATTCTGCTATTTTATCAAATTTATTTTGATCAACATACCCAATATCTAAGGAAATTAATAATTGATTTTGTAATTCAGTTAATGAGCCTTGAGCAATATAATAAAATTGCATTTTTTCTTTCGGTGATTGTCTGCTAAAACCTTCAGCGATATTTGAAGTTATCGAAACTGCAGCTCTTCTGATTTGGTTAGTTAAGCCGAACAATTCTTCTTTAGGAAAATCTTTAGTTATTCTGTAGATTTCTATGACTAATTTATGCCCCTCTTTCCATGCGTTAAGATCAGTAAAAGATTTAATTTTATTATTATCCATAATACTTTATACAAAATACATTATACATTTTTGATTGGGTAAAAAGTAATTATTTTTACAGTGTCCGATTCTTTAGTGTAAATGACACCAATATTTTCTTTGTGTGATATTTGATAAATTGATTTTTTGCTAGTCTGGTCAGGCACGTTAACAGCATCTTCTATTTGCTCACGGGTGAAATAAACCTTATGTTTGTTTAATGTAGTGAATTTATTTTCAGCGTATTTGGTGAAATAAAGCATAAACTCATAATTTAAAAATTATTTATTGGGGCATCCTTCAATTTCACTACACGCTCTTGCATCAAAAACTACATATGGAGACCATGCTTTGCAGTCTGCTTCTGTGTCTTTTTGAACACATTGACTTATCTTGTCGACCTTATATTTTTTGCAGCAACCCTTAACTTCTATGGCACATTTTTTTGCTGTTGAATCCCAAAGAGTGCCTTCTCCTCCCCAACCATCCTTAGCTAGTCGATCACATTCAGACCTAGTTACATAACTTTTTCCATTATTTTCATCTATTTTACAACACCCGACAACTGTTTTGTTAACTACTGTTGTTTCTATTGGTTTAAACTCAACCAGATTGGGGTTAACTGTATAGAGAATCATGTAAGAGCAGAGAGCCAAAACTAGACCAGACAATGAAGCAGCTATCCAAGATTTAGCGCTACTGATTCGCTCGTTATTACCGCCAGCCGTAATCCACAGTACTCCGCCAAACATTAAAACAACAGCTGCTAATATGCCAACAATGCCTATGGCATATTTATAAATTGCAACGATGTATTTGCTTAATAATGTGCTCTGTAATTTGTCTCCAACTTTTTTACTGACATCGTAAGTACCGGTTGTTTTAAAATCATCACCAATTCCAACTTGTGGTTTAAATTGTATTGGGGCCGCCTGAACAGTTTGAGGAGAGCTGATAATACAAATTAATCCAACTAATTGAAAAGCAAAAATAAGTAGGAAGGATACAGCTATAATTTTTGGCAACTTGTTGTGCATAGGTTTTTTAAATTTCTAAATTATAAATTATAATATCTAATAAATTTTTACTTTGATTTTTTATTTCGTGAATTTTTAATTAATTAACAGTACTTACGTATATTGAAGATTTACAAATTTATCCAATAAATTCTAATTTATCTTTATTTTTTTTAACATCAGTGATAATATTTTCAATCATTTTTTTTGTGATATCACGACCACCGAGACCGACAATGTAATTTTTTATTTTTACTTTAATTTTTCCTTGAGCAGTTGCCATGATATCTATGCCCAATGGTCCAGAGCTACCCAGAGAGATAGCTTTGTCTAATACAGCGATATATTTTGCTTTATTAATGACGGATAAAATGGCTTCTTCTGGGAATGGACGATAACATTTTATTTTTAATACACCAACATTTTTTTCTGATTTAATTGTATCTTTAATTGTACCAACTACCGAACCCATGGCAACAATAATTGTTTTTGGATTTTTCGGACCAGAATATTCTATTAAACCATTGTTATGATTTGAATTCTTGGTTTTAAATATTTTTTGAAAGTTATTGTATTCCTTATTGATTGTTTTTTGACTATCCGTTAATTTGTCGTGCAAATCTTGGCGAATATCCATGTAATGCGTTGGTGTAGCCAAATAACCCATAGTAATTGGGTTCTTTGGGTCTAAATATTCATTAGTTTTTGGTTTATAATTAGGTAAATATTTTTTTATTTGTTTTTCTGTCGGTATATAAACTGGTTCATACGAATGAGTTAAAATAAAACCATCAACATTAACCATGACTGGTAATTTCAGTTGCTCGGCAAGTTTGTAGGCCATAATATGTTGGTCAACAGCTTCTTGATGATTTTCTGAAAATAGCATAATCCAGCCAGCGTCTCGGACAGTCATGGCGTCTTGATGATCATTCCAGATACTAATTGGAGCTGATATGGCTCGATTAGCACAAGTTAAAACAATTGGCAAACGCATGCCAGCGATATTAAAAATTACCTCAGCCATCAGAAGTAAACCTTGTGAACTAGTGGCAGAATAAGTACGAACTCCAGTTGCACTAGCACCAGCGACAATGGAAGCAGCAGCAAATTCTGATTCAGCGCGAACATATTCATAGTTGGCTTCACCGTCAGCTTTAAATTTTGCCAAGTCTTCTACGATATGAGTTTGCGGAGTGATTGGATAAGCGGATATTACATTTGGTTTTATGTTTTTTATTGTTAGAGCAATTGCTCTTGAACCTTCTAAAATTTGTTTCATATAATGTTATGTCATTCCCGCGAAAGCGGGAATCTATTTTTTAAATTATTCTGGATTCCCGCTTTCGCGGGAATGACAAGTTTTTTATTTTGATTTTATATTTGCATTATTCCTACTTTTTTTCTAATTTCATAATAATAGCTTTGACTGGACATTCCTCCGCACATAAACCACAACCCTTGCAATAATTAAGATCAACTTTGGGTTTTAGTTTTCCATTAGTTAATTCCATTTTTATAGCACCCTCTGGACAGAGTCGAGAACAGGTCCCACAACCAATGCATTTATCAAAATCAAATTCAGGTCGATTAGTCCGCCAACCACCAGTTTTGTTTTTTTGAGCAGAAGCTGGATAAACTTTTAAATTTATTTTATTTTTCATAAACTTTATAAGCTTGTTCAATCGCTTTAATATTTTTATTAATAATGATATTACCTTTGTCTTTAAATTTTTCCTTGATAGCTAATTTTAAAGACGCTAAGCTAACTAGATTTGTAATCTTGGCAAAAGCACCTAGTATGGTGGTATTAACAATATTTTTACCGATAATATCTAGAGCAATAGTAGTAGCATCAATAGCGAAAATATTTTCTTTGGGTAGTTTAATTTTTAATTGATTAGTTTTTTTTGCTGTGTTGATTATCACTTTAGTTTTTTCTGAACAACCAGTTGACACATCAATAGCATCAAGCAGAGAAGCATCTTGAATAACCAAAATATCTGGTTCATAAATATGTTCACGAGTATTGATTGGTTGATTATCAATTCTAACAAAAGATTCGACTGGTGCGCCAGTTCTTTCGACACCAAAAGATGGAAAAGCTTGTGATTGCTGACCGTCCTTGAAGGCAGCGATAGCGATTAATTCAGCGGCAGTAACTACGCCTTGTCCGCCTCGCCCATGGATTCGTATTTGGATCATAATTTTATTTGTCATCCTCGACTTGATCGGGGATCCAGAAAGTTGTAATATCGGTAAATGGTAAATCTCTAGATTCCCTCCGCCAGTTGGTGGATTCGCGGGAATGACAAGGAATTATTAATTTATTAGACCTTCTATAATTTGTATAAAAGTATCGTGGGGGATATCACCCTCAACTTTATAACCATTTATAAACCAAATTGGGGTACCCGTCAAACCTAGGCTTTCTCCAGCAGAAAAATCTTTTTGAATTTGTGTTAAATATTTTTTTTGTGTTAAACAAGAACTAAATTTATCAACATCAGCTCCAATTTGATTGGCAAGTTCAATTAAATCTGCAGTTTCTGTTACTCCTTGATTTTGAAAAAGCTTATCGTGCATTAGCCGAAATAATCCTTGTTCACCAGCGCAACGGGCAGTCATAGCTAAGTCAAGAGATTGTTCAAAAAGAGGATAATCTTTAAAAATTATTTTTACTTTATCTTTATAGTTTACGCTTATTTCTCTAATATTTGAATAGGAATTTTTACAATACGGACAGGCAAAATCAACAAATTCGACAATGGTAACTTCAGGGTTAGCAGAGCCAAGCCAATAATTGTTATCAGTATTTATGGCAACAGTATTACCAGTTAAATTTACATTAGAAGCGTCAATTTTTGCCTTTTCTTGTTTGACTAAATTTATGAAATAAAAAGATAAAGCGACTAAAAGGGTTAGAAATAAAGCCAAAATTAAAACGATAATTATGCCCCACCATTTTTTGTACCACGACTTTGACATGCTTTCCTGAAAAATTAAATTAATTATGATATAATTGATAATATTATAACATTTTTAAACATCAGCCACAATGAAGAAACAAATGACTAAACAAATTGAGGGTTTAGAGAAAAAAATTGTAGCCAAAGGTGCTCGTCGAGAGAAAAAGAATAAACCGATAATGAAAGTTAGCGGTGCAAGTGTTAAGAATCTGGGAAAAATGATAGAGAAAAAAGGTAAATAATATGAAAATTTTATCTTGGAATATTAATGGTATTAGAGCAGTAATTCGTAAAGGGTTTTTGTATTTTTTAAAAAAAGAAAAACCAGATGTATTATTGTTGCAAGAAATAAAAATTAGTGACAAAGATATTTTGAAAGAAAAATTTGATTTTTTAAATTATACTGAATATTGGAACTCAGCTGAAAGACCTGGCTACAGTGGAACAGCTATTTTGATAAAAAATAATCTCAACGTTAAGCCAATTAATGTAAGTAATGGAATTAGGCAAAAAATATTTGATAGTGAAGGCAGAATTCAAACATTGGAATTTAAAAAATATTTTTTGATTAATACGTATTTTCCTCATGCCAATCATGAATTAACTCGCTTAGGTTTTAAAATAAAATTTAATCAGGCAATCACTAAATATTTAAATAAATTACAAAAGATAAAACCAGTTATTATTGGTGGAGATTTTAATGTAGCTCATCAAGATATTGATCTCGCCCGACCAAAAGACAATGTTGGTAACCCTGGTTTTACAGACGAAGAGAGAAAATGGATGAGTGGTTTTTTGAAGAATAATTTTATTGATACTTATCGATATATTAATAAAGATAAAATACAATATTCGTGGTGGAGTTATCGTTTTGATGTTAGAGCGCGAAATATTGGTTGGCGGATTGATTACTTGTGCGTTTCAAATAAAATTGTAAAAAATGTAAAAAAAGCTTTTATTTTAGATAAAATATTAGGCTCTGATCATTGTCCAGTTGGCATAGAAATTAAACAATAACTTGATTTTTTATTTTATTTTAGCTAAAATTACTAATATATTTAAAATATATTTAAAAATTTATGGCATATTTTATTGTTGTCGCCTTAGTCTTATTATCAGCGCTTTTTTCCGGGTTAACTCTTGGTTTTTTTAGTTTAAATAAAGATGACTTGCAAAGAAAGGTAAAGCTGAAAGATGCTCAGGCGATTAAAGTTTATCAAGTGCGTAAAAATGGCAATTTACTTTTATGCACGCTCTTGATTGGTAACGTGGCTGTTAATTCAACTTTATCAATATTCTTAGGTTCTATTGCTTCTGGATTTATGGCTGGTTTAATAGCTACTAGTTTAATCGTTGTGTTTGGCGAAATAATCCCACAGGCAGCTTTTTCTCGCTATGCTTTAGTCTTGGGTTCAAAGATAGCTTGGTTAGTTAGATTATTTATTTTTATACTATATCCAATTTGTAAACCACTTGCTTGGCTTCTTGATAAGGCCTTGGGTGATGAAATGCCAACCGTTTATTCAAAACATGAATTAATGAAAATAATTGAAGATCACGAACATCTAAAAGAAAGTGAAGTTGACAAAGAAGAAGAGAGGATAGTTAAAGGCGCACTTTCTTTTTCAGACAAGACTGTTCAAGATATTTTGACTCCAAGAACAACAGTTTTTTCATTATCAAGTGAGGAAAAATTAAATGATAAAACTATTATGAAGATTTGTAGAACTGGTCATTCAAGAATTCCTGTTTATGAAAAAAAATTAGATAATACTATTGGCATATTGTATGTTAAGGATTTACCAGCCGTTAATTGTAAAAATAAAACAGCTGGCGAGATAGCTAGAAAAGATATCATTTTTACGGATTATAATAAACCATTAGATGAATTACTAGACGCTTTCAAAAAAAGTCGACATCATTTATTTTTAGTATTAGATGAATACGGTGGTGTTTCTGGTATAGTGACGATTGAAGATGTACTAGAAGAGATAATAGGGGCAGAGATTTTGGACGAGTATGATAAAGACGAAGACATGCAAGAGGTTGCTAGAAAAAAATTAAATAATAGAAAGATAAAGAGAGCTTAAACAATATAATGGAAAAATATAATCACAAAAAAATAGAAGAAAAATGGCAGGAGAAATGGGATAAAGATAAATCATATCAGACGAGTGAAGATAAAAAGAAGCCAAAATATTATATTTTAGACATGTTTCCATATCCTTCAGGAGTAGGTCTACATGTCGGTCATCCAAAAGGTTATATTGCGACCGATATTTTTTCTCGAATGAAAATGATGCAAGGATACAACGTTCTTCATCCAATGGGTTGGGATGCTTTTGGTTTACCAGCAGAGAATTATGCTTTAGAAAATAAAACACATCCTCGAGAAACAACTAATAAAAACGTGGCAACATTCAAAGCCCAATTGGAAAAGCTAGGTTTTACTTATGATTGGGAAAGAGAAATCAATACAACTGATCCAGAATATTACAAATGGACACAATGGATATTTTTGCAAATGTTTAAAAAAGGATTGGCTTATGAATCCTATGAACCTATAAACTGGTGTCCGTCATGTAAAACTGGTTTGGCTAACGAAGATTTAGAGGGTGGTCGTTGCGAACGTTGTGGAACAGAGATAGAAAGAAAGCCAATGAGACAATGGGTTTTGAGGATTACGGATTATGCTGATAGATTACTTAATGATTTAGAGAAATTGCCAGACTGGGAGGAGTCTATAAAAGAAATGCAAAAGAATTGGATTGGGAGATCAGAAGGAGCAAGTGTGAAATTTTCTGTCATTCTGGAACAAGCGAATCAAAATGAGCGAAGTGATAGAATCTCGAGATCCTATCGCTCCGATTCATCGGAGCTCCGGGATGACAATTATAATTTAGAAGTGTTTACTACTCGACCAGATACTTTGTTCGGTTGTACTTACATGGTGGTGGCGCCAGAGCATGAGTTAATTAAAAATCATGAGTCAAGCATAAAGAATTATAAAGAAGTTGAAAAATATATTAAGCAAGCTGGAAATAAATCTGATTTAGAGCGGACCGATTTAGCTAAAAATAAGACTGGCGTGAAAATTGAAGGATTAACAGCCATCAATCCAGTTAATAATCAAGAAATACCAATTTTTGTGGCAGATTATGTCTTAGCTGGTTATGGCACGGGAGCCATTATGGCTGTGCCAGCTCATGATGAAAGAGATTGGGAGTTTGCTAAAAAATATAAGTTACCCATAATTTGCGTAATATATCCCGAAAAAATAGAAAATTTTTCAAATTATTTTATTGAGGATGAAAAAACTGGTAAAAGTCAGTTAAGAGGAAGTACAGTTGTTTCTTATGATCCAAAAAATGAAACAATAAAAGAAGGTATTAAAAGATTTCTAGAAGAAGTAAAAGAAGGTAAACATTGTCATATTGGTAATGGCAAATTGATAAATTCGGGGTTTTTAAACGGACTCGGGATTAAAGAAGCAATTACAAAAATGAATGAATGGCTAGAAAAGAAAAAGGTTGGTAAGAAAGCAATTAATTATCGTTTGCAAGATTGGGTGTTTTCTCGTCAAAGGTATTGGGGAGAACCAATTCCGATTATTCACTGTGAAAAATGCGGAGCAGTTGGTGTGCCAGAGAAAGATTTGCCAGTAAAACTTCCTGAAGTAAAAAATTATGAACCAACTGGTACAGGTGAATCACCGTTAGCAAATATTTCTGAATGGGTAAATACAACTTGCCCAAAATGTGGTGGTCCAGCTAAACGAGAAACTAACACTATGCCTCAATGGGCTGGTTCAAGCTGGTATTATTTACGTTATATTGATCCAAAAAATAAGAAAGCTTTAGTTGATAAGCAAAAAGAAAAATATTGGTCGCCGGTTGATTTCTATGTTGGTGGTGCTGAACACGCAACGCGACATTTAATTTACGCTCGTTTTTGGCACAAGTTTTTATTTGATATTGGGGCAGTTAGTCACGAAGAACCATTTAAACGTTTGCAACATGTCGGTTTAATCAATGCTGAAGATGGCCGAAAAATGAGTAAACGTTGGGGGAACGTAATAAACCCTGACGATATAGTAGAAGATTTTGGAGCTGATTCTATGAGGGTTTATGAAATGTTTATGGGACCGTTTAGTCAGCCGTGTGCTTGGAGCACTAATGGTTTGATTGGCGCTAGAAAATTTTTGGATAAAGTTTGGGAATCGCAATCAAAAATTAGTAAAGAAAATGATGAACAAAAAGAATTAAATAATTTATTGCATAAAACCATAAAAAAAGTTGGAGAAGATATTGAAGAATTTAAATTTAATACTGCTATAAGTGCGATGATGATTTTGGTAAACAAAATAAATGAACAAAAGAATATATCCCTAGAAACTTCTGAAAGTTTAATTAAAATCTTATGTCCATTTGCCCCACACTTATCTGAAGAACTTTGGGAAAATCTAGGTCATAAAGAAAGTATATTTAAAGAGAGTTGGCCGGAATATGATAAAGATTTAATAAAAGACGAGATGATTGAATTAGTATTGCAAATTAATGGCAAAGTACGAGACAAGATTGAAGTTAGTGCTGATATTACCGAAGAGAAAGCAAAAAAAATAGCTCAAGAAAGCGAAGTAATTAAAAAATGGATAGAGGACAAAGAAATAATTAAAGCTATATTTGTCAAAGGTAAATTAGTGAACATTGTTATTAAATAATTTAATTTTATAAAATATTAATTATTTTGCAGTTCGACAAAAGTAAGCCGTAAACTGTTTTTTAATGTAAAATTATGGTGAAATTTACCAAATTTAGCTTCAAAAAATTAAAGTATCTCAATAATGATTTAACTCCTGGCTTCGTAGCTCTTTTTTCTGGTAGAATGATTCAATTTGCTGCTAATGGTATGCTAGGATTATTTTTACCAGTTTTTTTATTACAAAAAACTGGACGAGTAGATTATGTTTTTTTATATTATTTAATCGGAAGTTTATTTTATATTTTAGCACTGCCTTTTTTGTCTAGTTTTATTATAAATAAAATAGGTATTAGTCGCTCTTTAAGAATTAGTGTTATTTTTGATGTTCTTTTTTATCTTTGTATGATTTTTATTGATAAAAACGTTTGGTTGTTTTTAGGACTTTCAGTTTTTATTTTAACTTTGAGTCGTTTAACTTTTTGGACACCTTTCCATACTGACTTTGCTAAATTTACCAACAAGATTGATCGAGGTAAGGAGATAAGTTTAATGTGGGCGACTAAAGCATTTTTAAGTATTTTAATGCCAATTGCTGCTGGATTTTTAATTACCATCTATGGTTTTAATATAGTATTTGTAATTGTTTTAATATTATTAGCCTCAGTAGTGATTCCATTTTTGGCTTTGCCCAACGCTCAGGAAACTTTTTCTTGGACAGCTTGGCAAACAATTAAAAATTTATTTAAAAAAGATAACAGAAAATTGGTAGTTGCTAACATAGCTAATGGTGCGGAAAATGTTGTCGGGCTTATTATTTGGCCGATTTTTATTTGGCAGATTTTAAAAGGAAATTTTTTAGAGATGGGTGCGATTTCTTCTGGTATTATTTTGATAACCATTTTACTGCAGCTAATAGCTGGGAAATATGTTGATTTATTAGACAAACGTTCTATGTTGCGGTGGGGAACGGGATTTTATGCTATTGGTTGGTTAGCAAAAACTTTTATTTTAACTGCTTCACAAATTTTTATATTAGGTGCTTATCACAGTATAACCCAGATATTTAAAGATACGCCGTTTGATTCGTTGAATTATGAAATTGTTGCCGACAAAGGTCATTATGTTGATGAATTTACAGTCTTAAGAGAAGTGTCGGTTCATATTGGTAAAATTATTATGTTAGCTTTAGCGGTTTATTTGTCATTAAATTTTGGATTAAATATAACATTTATTTTAGCGGCTTTAGCTTCTTTGTTTATTAATGTTTTGTAGAGTTTATAAAAAACGTCTTCCTAATTTGGGAAGACGTTTTTTTTATTTTTAAATTATAATATTATTACAGATTGGTTAATAGCCACGAATTATCGTCTTGTTTTTCTACATAAAAATATATCGATACTTCATAACCTCCGAGAGAAAAATATACTTCGTTAGAGTATGTTTTTTTGTTTTCAGTTGATTCAGTCAATGTGGCGCCAGACAAAATATTACCTAAAGTTAGCCTACCTTCTGCATCTAAAAATTCCATTGTATATTCTACCGCTTTTTGCATACTGGGCGTGAAATAACTAAGTGTCTTTTCAGTATTACCAGTTCGAATAGCTGAAGCAGCTGATGACATAATAGAACTGGAAGTAATCTGGGTTTGGCAAGTGGAACAAGTATTTGGAATTTGTACTGATTCAGATTGAACCTCGGTTTGTAGGTAACCAATAACAAGTTGATAAAGATTAGAATTGGTAATGCCTAAACCAAGATTTTGCATAACAGAAAAAGCATCTGCCGGACGACCTAAATAATATCTTTTGTTATCAATTGGGTTGATATACCAAGCTTCGCCATTTGATTCAACTTGCAAAAATATTTTTCCTGAGTTTTCTAAAGAAAAATTATTATCTATTGGTAAGACTCCATTAGACAAGGGAGAGTAATTATTCTCAATTTCAATTTTGTCATTATAGCCATCATTATCAGTATCAATATTGTTTGGATTCGTGCCAATAGCTTCCTCGAATCGGTTAGTCAAACCATCGTTGTCGTTGTCTAAATCATCATAATCAATCAGACCAATCGATATTTTATTTAAATCGTTATTGGTTATGCCAATACCAAGATTTTTCATTAAAGCAAAAGCATCTGCTGGACGACCCATAGAGTATCGTTGATAATTGGACGGATTAACATACCAAGCTTCGCCATTTGACTCAATTTGTAATAATATTTTACCAGAAAGCGTTTCAGCTAAAGTTTCTGCCGCTTGCATGTTCGGTGCAATAAACAGAAATAACAGGATGATAATTGTAATATATTTTTTCATGAATTATTCTAATAAAAATTTTTTAAATTCGTTTTTTTGTTGTTTTGAATCGTTTATAATTATATTTGTTAATTTTTCGTATTCTTTTGTGTTTTTAAATTGATCGAGAACAATATTTTTATTACAGAGATTACCTTTTCTTAAATTTAAATAATCCATATAACTAGACCACGGCCAACTTGTAGCTTTAGTAATATTGTGAATTTCCGAATTGCCGTTAATGTAGCAAGAGACTTTTTGTAATTGACCGTCTGATTTTATTTCAACAGCTTTAAATGTTCCCTGAAACAATGAGCCTGATCGATTATGTTTGTTGTTAAAATATCTTGTGTAGCCATAGCCTAATTTGTGCATAAATTTTGTTATTCCCTCGTTGATAGATTGCTGGACTAATAAATGGAAATGATTTGGTAAGAGCGAATAGCAAATTATTTTTACCAAAGGAATCTTTTTAGAAGCTAAGCTACTACAAAAAGAATGTTTTTGTAGTAGCTTAGCTTCTTTATCTTTTAATTGTTTTAAGCGATAAATGCTTTCGATTGGATTAATATTATTAAATTCACGCAAGCTAATTAAAAATCTTAAATAATCATTTTTATCAAGAAAAATGTTACGTTTATCTACGCCTCGGTTAAAAATATGATAATAGTTATCTGTTTGAAATTTAATTTTTCTCATCGCAAGACGTTTGGTTGAATTTTTGCTATAATCTAAGTATAACATTAAATAAAAAATATGTTTACAAAAAGAACAATTACTTGGGCAATCGTGATAATTATAATTTTAGGTTTGACAGTTTGGCTAGTGCCAAACATAATAAAATACAGAAGTGCAGTCCAGGCAAGCTCAGGTTTTCCATATCAGATTGGATTAACTAAAGTGGTGATAATTCCTTGTTTTACTATTGGAACGCCACCAGTATGTGTTGGTGGCACTTTGTGTACCGTAAAGGATGCTGCGACTTGTACATTGTATTCAGATGTTTCAGGAATGCCAGCTGGCGGTATGGGCGAGAAAGGACTTTTTTTAAATACCGCTATAACTAAAACTGGTTTAATATCTGGTGGGCAATTGATTGCTGGAGGTACATCTCCAGTTTTAATGGATAATGGAGTTTTAGCTTCGGTTGGTGGAGTTTCTTATGCTGTGTCCAATAAAGTAAATCAAACGATTGATTTTGTGGTTGCCTTATTTGAATAAAATTATGGATATATATCAACAAACATTAGAACTGTGTAAACAGTATAATATTAAACCTGCTCGTTCCAAAGGGCAGAATTTTTTAATTAAAGAAGAAGTTTACAATAATATTATTGAAGCAGCTGATTTGAAAAAAGATAATATTGTTTTGGAGATTGGACCTGGCTTGGGTTTTTTAACAACCAAATTAGCTGATAAAGCAAAACAGGTAATAACAATAGAACTAGATGATAAATTAGCAAAGTATTTAAAGTTTAGTTTGGAGATACAAAAAATAAAGAATGTTGAAATTATAAACGAGAATATTTTAGATATTGAAATTGAAAAGTTGAAAGTTAAAAATTTTGAATATAAGATTGTTGCTAATTTGCCATATAATATCACTTCTATTTTTTTGCGCAAATTTTTATCTTTAAAAAATAAACCAAACACAATGGTTTTGATGTTGCAAAAAGAAGTAGCAGAGAGAATTTTAGCCAAACCAGGCAAAATGAGTTTACTGGCTGTGTCAGTTCAATATTATGCTGAGCCAGAAATAATTGACTATGTCCCAGCTAATGCTTTTTGGCCAGAGCCTCAAGTAGATAGCGCAATAGTTAAGTTGAAAGTCAAAAGTCCCTCCAATTCGGCGGGCAGGCAAAAGTCACCCGCCTGCCAAGCAAGCTTGCGAACGGGCAGGAAAGTTAAACAGGTTGGTGTGGATAAGGAAAGAGATTTTTTTAGATTAATAAAGTTTGGTTTTAGCTCAAAACGAAAGATGTTGAAGAATAATTTATCTGTTGGGTACAAAATAACCCAAGAATTAGCAGAAAATAAACTAAAACAAGTAGGTTTTGACCCAAAAATTAGAGCACAAGAATTGTCAGTTGAAGGTTGGGTTA
The DNA here is from genome assembly GCA_964467155.1 of uncultured Gammaproteobacteria bacterium. GTDB lineage: Bacteria > Patescibacteriota > Patescibacteriia > Patescibacteriales > GWC2-42-12 > CAYXNZ01. Next base: position 51,893 of record CAYXNZ010000001.1, read on the forward strand.
AATTGTTTGGAGAATTTAATTGAAATATGTTATAATAAAATAGTTAACATAGAAAATTTTAATGGAAGAAGATTATAAAAATGAAGGCGAAGAGTATCGTGAAGAATATGAAAGTGATCAGGAAATTCCGCAAGCTCAACCACTAGACCGCAATCGCAAAATTGCTGCTGGTGCTTTGGGTGTGTTTGCATTTGTAATCATTATTATGTGGGCAGTTCAGTTGAAAAATAGTATAAATAGTCCATTGAGTTATAAAAGTAGTAGTAATAATCAAGCAGAAACATGTACTGGACCGAATTGTGGTGGAATTAGCGACGAAGCTTTAAAGGTAAAAGATACCGATGGTGACGGGTTAAACGATTATGATGAATTAAATATTTATAATACATCGCCATATCTGGAAGATAGTGATAGCGATGGTTTTAGTGATAAAGAAGAGATAGATAATGGAAATGATCCGAATTGTCCGACTGGACGGGATTGTTATTCTGAGCCATTAGCTACAGCTGAAACAGAAGTAAACACACAAGATAGTACATTAAATAGTTTATTAGACCAATATGGTTCTGAAGAACCAACAACCGAATTAAACAATACTGAAAGTTTAAATATAGAAGCATTGCTTGGGAGTAGTTTAGATGCAAGTGCATTGCGTGAAATGCTTATACAAGCAGGTATGGATGCAAATATGTTAAATCAGATTAGTGATGAAGAATTATTGGCGAGTTATGAAGAGATATTAGGCAGTTAGATTTTTGAATTTTTTATACTTAAAGACATGAATAAAAAAATCAATAATATAGTTTCTGTCGAAACAATTGAAAGTAAAATTTTACATATTCGTGGACAGAAAGTTATTACAGATAGAGATTTAGCTAATTTTTATGGGGTTGAAACAAAAGTATTAAACCAGGCGGTTAAAAGAAATATGGATAGATTTCCTGCAGATTTTATGTTTCAATTGAATAAGATTGAAACTGATGTACTGGTCACAAATTGTGACCGGTTTAGAACATTAAAACATTCTTCAAGTTTGCCCTATGCTTTTACCGAACAGGGTGTAGCGATGTTATCAAGCGTTTTGAAAAGCAAAAGAGCAATTGGTGTGAACATTGCTATTATGAGAATATTTGTAAATATTAGAAAATTTATATCTTCTTATGATGGGTTAGCTAGAAAAATAGCAGAATTAGAGAGTAAATACGACATAAAGATAAGTGAAATTATGAATATAATTGATTATTTAGTTAAAGATAAAGAGATAGAAAAAGATAAAAAAGAGATTGGCTTTAAAACAAGTTAGATTTTTGAAAATTATAAAATAAAGAAGCTAAGCTACTACAAAAACTTTTTGTAGTAGCTTAGCTTCTAGTATTAATTAGGAGAGGGGAAGCGAACGAAGTGAGCGGGGTGAGGTAATATAGATTGAACATTTAATTTTAAAAATGAAAAACCCTCGCAACTTTAATGAATAAAGTGCGAGGGCTAGAGATTGTCGAGCGTTTCCATTTGTAAATCCTTTCGAGTTTGAGAATGAGCGTGAGTGTTAACGAGGAGCAAAAGAAGAAGTCGGTTCCTCAAGTAGTTCAACTGAAAAGGATGTTCTTTCCTTCTTCGGCGGAGCAGGAAATTCTGTAATGGTTGACATAGCGGGGTCAAGATCAACATTTTTAATTTCCAAAAATTCATTACGGACAAACTTTTTCTTTTTTTTACTGTCCATGTCCATGTATTTTTGGATTTTCCGCATATCTTTGTAGTATATTCTGTACGTGGGATTACCTTTAAGATAGGCTACTAATACCCAAGAAGGGTTTTTAAGATATGTCGCACGACTCATCTGAACTTCATATTCGCCGATTTGCAGTTTTTCAATTTGTCCAATGGTTTCTGAATTTGTTTTTTTTGTTTCATTTTTTGATTCCATTATACTCGCGAGACCGCTTCCTGCTAAACCAGTAGCCACTTGAAGTGCCCCGCCACAACCGATGACAAAAAAAAATGATGTGACCACCAATGTTATTGTAAACAAAGTAGACCCTCTTATTTTTTTCATCTCTATATCCTCCTGTTTTATAGTAGTTTAAATTTAATGTTCAATGTATTAGTTTATATAATATAGCATATTTATGAAAATTAGTCAAATAAGAACAAAATTAATTATTTTTTTAATATTATCAATATCTATAATATTGTTTTTTTCTCCATTTATAGGAGTAAAAGCAGCAGATAGTTTTGCGCCATTTCAAATTGAAAAAGGGAGTTTGTCTGGAAATGATTTAACAGCTGGCTATAAAATAGAAACTAGAGCTGACGGAACTGAATGGGTTGTTAAACAAGGAGCAATAGAAAGAACAATGAATCAAGTAAAAACCTGGGCCATTGATGAGGCATGGAAAGAATTAAAAAAATCAAGTGCAGTTGCATTCAAGCAGTCTTTAAAAAAATATCTTAATACTTTGGCTTATGATATGGCTACTTATATAGCCACTGGTGACAAAGGACAAGCACCAATGTTTGAAGTTGATAGTTTTGGTGATTTTGTAAGAAATGCAGCGGATGATTATACAGGATATTTTATAGAAGAACTTGGTAAAAAAGGAATGTGGGGAACTAAATTTAATCTTTGTGAGCCTGATCCGAATGTTAAACTAACGATAAGTCTAGGTTTACAAAAAATTTCTCGTCCTGATAAGCCGGAATGTACTTTTACAGAAATGAAGAAAAATTGGGATGAAGCTCTGAGTGATCCAAATTTTTTGAATGATTTTCAGGACATGTTTAATCCATGGTCAAATGATTTAGGTATAGCTTTAACGTTACAAACAGGAATGGAAACAGGTGCTAGTCAAGCGGCTGAAGATGCAGCAAACGAACGTTTGGAAGGAATGGGTATAAAGGCTAAAACTGACCCAGTAAGTGGAAAAATTAAAACACCTGTAACAATAGTTAGAGAATTTTTTTATAAACCAATAGAAGATTCATCTGCTTCGGAAAAAATTTTTACAGGTTCTATAGCAGCAGATGTAATTGATGTTTTTTTGAATACTTTGTTGGGCAAATTGGTTGATAAATGGTTAGACGAAGGTATCGTGACTGATTTTTTTTCAGACAGCAACTCTGCTGATTATACTTATTCTGGTTCTGGTGGAGGAATAGCTGCAGCAAAAGAAAGATTTAAAAGTTTAATTGAACCACAGTTTGGTGTTCGGGGTGACTATGATATTTTAGCAGAATTAACGATGTGTTCTGACCCGACTAAAGCTGGACCAACTAATTGTGTTATTACAGATAATTTTCGCCAGGCAATTGAAAACCGATTGACGGTTGGGCAGGCGCTAACACAAGGATATTTAAATACGAGTGGAATTTTTGGTTTTAATGCAGATGGTTTGGAGCCAAATTACAATGAAGGTTATCCGTATCGTTCTATGATAATTTTAAGAAAATTTAGGATATTACCGGTTGGTTGGGAACTAGCAGCAGAATATATTAAAGATCATCCAGCAGAGATTGACGGAACAAAAAATTTAGGTGATTTAGTAGCTTGTTATTCAGCTAGCGATGATTATAACGGGTATTATGCTAATTGGTGTGATGGGCTGGTTGACCCGACATGGGTTTTGAAAGCGCCGTTGAACTATTGTAAGCGCGAAGGTGCTGGACCAGAAATAATTTCTGAGCAAATTATGGGTGAAGGGTACGACAGCGAATTGACGATATTGAGAGATGACACTTATTGTGCTGATGAGCAGTCCTGCATCCAGGAAAATAGTGATGGTTCGTGTAATCTCTATGGCTACTGCACAGAAGAGAGGCGAACATGGAATTTTAATGCTGATTCGTGCGATCCAATTTATAATACTTGTCAGACTTTCCGTAGTTCAGACGGACAAACAATATCTTATTTAGAAAATACTTTGGATTATGGTATTTGCTCTATTGATAATGTCGGTTGCCAGGCTTATTGTCAGGATTACGATAATACAACTGAAAATTACACTTGTACCGAGAGTACTGGTGATAAAATATATTTAGATAGTAATGCCGAAGAATGTTCGGCTGAAAATGAAGGCTGCCACGAGTTTATTAGAATGAAACCTGGATTGGGTGCAAACATTTTAACTAATTCTGGTTTTGAAGACGATATTGATGGGACGATTTGGCAAGGCGCAGGAACGCAGGTTTATGATAGTTACGAAGGCAGTCGAGGGTTGGAACTAGTTAGTAATTTATCAAAAACTATTACTTTTGGACCAAATGATTATAATGTAGCTGGTCAGTATTTTTCCCTATCTTTTTATGCTAAAGATTGTGGTTTGGGAGACAATTTTGAACTAGGTGAGCAAGAAACAGCAACTAGTTTAAATCAAGCTGAGGATTGGCAATATTATAATACAGCGTATGTTTATTCAACGGATTTTAATTCTAATCAAGTAAACTTTTCTATAAATTCTGATTCTTGCGTGATTGACGCAATTAAATTAGAACGCGGACAAGTCACTACGACTTATAGTGATTATCGTGGGCAGGGTTTAGTCTATCAAAAATTAGCACCTGATTATTTGTCATGTGATGGCGTGGGTGATTCGTCAGCCTGTGATAATTTTGCTCGTACTTGTTTAGAAGATGAAGTTGGTTGTGAAATGTATACTTCAGTCAACGATGATATAAGCGTGGCAGCAAAAGTTGTAGCACAAGATTATTGTCCGAGTGAATGTGTTGGTTACGATACCTATATTCAAAGTGAGACGATTTTTGATTCTCTACGTGATTCATATTTTATTCCAACTACAGCTCAAGTCTGTGGAGCAGAAGCCGTTGGCTGTGATGAATTTACGAATTTAGACGAAGTGGAGTCTGGTGGCGAAGCACGAGAATATTATTCTTATTTAAGACAATGTATTGGTGTAAATGATAGTCAATGTGCCGAATTTTACACATGGGAAGGTTCTGATGAATCTGGTTATCAATTAAAAGTTCTGGTGTTAAAAGAAAACCAGACAACCGGCGAGCCAGCATTAACAGAAGATGATTCTACACAATGTAATGAAGCAATTTATAATTTAGACGAAACTGATCCAAGCTATAATACAGATTGTCGACAATTTTACAACAGAGACGGACAATTGTCTTATCATCTCTATACTCGAACAGTTAGCTGTAGTGATAATTGCCATCCTTATCGTCGAACTGAAATTAATGTCGATCCAGAAATTGTTTTGAGTGGCGAGTGTGTTGGTTCTGATAGACATTGGGATACGCCAACTGCTCAATGTGTTGTTTGTAAAAATAGCGGAGAGTGGAGCGACCAACATCAATCTTGTATTTATATGGCTATACCAGGCGAAGGTATGACTTGCGCAGCTAACCAAGCAGGTTGCCGTGAATATAGTGGTAATACTGGCAATAACATGAGGTTTGTTTTGAACGATGATTTTGAGGGTAGTTTGCAGGACTGGACAGGTGTTAATGGCACAACCATTAGTTTGTCCAATGAGTCACTTGTCGTTGGTGGAAATTCATTAGAAATAACAGGTAGCCCATTTACTATAAGTAAAACAGTCGGGCAGAATGTCTTTAAAGGTAACGCCTATGTTTTAACCTTTAGTGCAAAAGCGAGTAGTGCTTCAGCAATTACTTCAATCCAAATGTCTGACAGTGAAGCTTCAACTGATTTTACAACAGTAAATTTGTCTAATGAATGGCAATATTATGAAGTTAATTTAACTAATCTTGACCATGACGTTTTGAGTGACGAAGCGATAGTTATGGATGCCGATGGTAGTTTATATATTAATGATATTAGATTAACTGAGATTACTGATCGCTACTATTTAATCAAAAATTCATGGGTAACACCAGACAGTTGTAATCGTAATATTAAAGGTGAGCCATCTCCTTTATATATGTTAGGCTGTGAAGCTTATTATGACCGAGAAAATGATATACATAATTTACATAATTTTGATTATTTATGTGGTAGTTCCGCGGTTGGTTGCGAATTAATGATTGATACGCATAATTATAGCGATTATCAATCAGAAGTATTTAATGAAAATGATGATAGTGAAATTACTGTTTTGGCTGATAATTATTCATATATTGTTTATGACTCAAATAAACAATGCAATCAGGATGACAAAGGTTGCCAAAAATTAGGTGAGCCTTATCAATATGAAGATGATTTATTGTATAGTGATAAATATTTAAAAAACAATCCAGATAAATATAATGAAATATTATGTGAAGCAGAAGCAGTTGGTTGTCAGGAATGGACATCTACTGATGGTACAAATTACTTTAAAGATCCAGGTGATATGGTTTGTCAGTGGCGTCAAGCAGCTGATACGACTGAGCAAGGTTGGGGCTGGTATAAGAAAAAAATTAAACGTTGTAATGGTAACGACGGAGATGTTTGTTTGGTTGATAATGATTGTTCAGACGGACAGACTTGCCAAATGGAAACTGAAGATATTTCTTGTGCAACAACATATTGGAAAACTTTTGGTTATGGTGGACAAGAATCTCGTATCTATCAACCAGGCGGCGATTGGACCGGTTTATGTTCAGCTAGTCAAGCTGGTTGTACAGAATATATTGACCCAGTTTCACAATTTAGTTCAAATATTATTTTTAATAATAACTTGGCATCACCTCAAGACGTTGATTCTAATGGAATCCCTGATGGTTGGATAAGTTTCGGAGGTGGTTTTAGTCAGGAAGTATCAGCTAATCCTTATACTTTATATCGTTTAAGTAGAAACAGTTTAGCTGGAAACATTAGTTTAACTTGTAATAATAATATTTATACCTTGGGTAGCAATAATATATTATCAAGCGGAGCAACGACAATTAGCTTGTCAGATGAGAATTATAATTCTAGTAAATTAATTTATATATCCAATAATGAATCTTGTGTAATAAATGTGAGTAGTGCCTCAGGTCAAATTGGACTAGCAGAGGCAGTTATAGATTATCAATTAAAAGAAGACATTGATAAACAAAGTTGTAATGGCATAATTGATTTTGAAGATGGTTGTGTTTTATTCAATGAACGAGACAGTAGTGGTTCGTCTTTATCTGGTTTAACTTGGGACGCTGATTTAACTATTTCTGATCAAAGTGGCGTAACTCCACTCGTAGGAGAAGAAAGCAACAGAGATGCTAATGTCATAATAAAAGTAACGCCAGATAGAATTTGTGATAAATGGTTGGCTTGTCGTAGCTACATTAAAGATGAAAACGATAATAACGTATGTTTTGATATAGGTTTATGTAATAGTGTTGATCCGAATGGTAACTGCAATAGTTTTTTAACAATCGAAAAAGAAAATCAAATTTATCCTGTTGTACTAGATAATTCTGATATTGCTAATATGACTGGATATGCTAAAGTCGGTTATTCTAACGGATCAATGGTTAGTGATTATTATTCGTTTGGTGCAATGGAGCAAGAAGGAGAAATGACTAATGTTGCCAATAGCGGTTTTGAAATAGCTGGTTCAAATGGTTATCCAATTGGATGGATTTGGGAGGGCGGAACGTGGAATGCTAGCGTATTTAAAGTAATAAATAATCCAATTGAAACACAGACTGAAGGACTTGGTTATGCACCTGAAGGACAAAACTTTTTAAAACTTGGCTCAAGCTATAATGCAATTAGTGAATTTGTGGATGTAGTTGGTGGAACAGCAAATGATCCAATTGAATATATTGTTACCGCCTACATCAATACTCTTAATTTGAAATCAGGTTCAGCCAAAATAAAAATTGGTTTATATGATAGCGCTGGTAATCATCTAGCTGATGCTTCAATGAACCCAGAAATAACATTAGAGCCTGGTCATGATTGGATATTTAAATTAGGTAGATTTAATATATCGTCAACAAACGTTAGCCGAATTAAAATTATTCTTTATTCAGATATTGGGACTGAAGGTAATTATTATTTTGATGATATAAAAATAAAACCAGCCTTGAATTCAAGAGATAGTTGGTACACACCGCAAAGTTGCCGATTGTATCCGCAAACTGATTCTTTGTCGTGTGATTATTATGATAATTCTGGTAAACGACAAAAAGGTTGGTCAGGTTATTGTCTTGAATATGACAGATATCCTGGTTCGGATGATGCTTGTCTTTTGTGGTGGCCAGTTGATAAAGTCAAAGGTGAAGGTGTAGAGGAAGGAGCAGGATATATTGGAAAAGTACCAGTGTATTATTGCACGGGATTTCAGAGTGGTATTTTAGTTGAGGCCAGAAAAGCTATATGGGCAAGTGGTTCTTGTAGTTGTCGAGGATATGGAGATGATGATGAATATAATTTAAGTGTTTGTGAAGGATATGGCTGTGAAGATAATATACCAAACGGTTATCATGTAGTTGGCACAGGCCATGAGTCTGGCTGTGGGCATGATTGCCCTGGAGGAGGATTACAGAATGCTCGATTTCATCTATATCCAGATTCAGAAGATTTTGTTGTTGCTAGTGATGGTTATGATTGGTATAAATATGATGGTGATTTGCAACTAATGGTTGGAAAAGAGACTTGGGATGAAGCTAATCCTGATTTACGATTGTACAATCCTGATGATGGCAATTTATATGATCCTAGAATTGCTTGCACTAAAGTTGTTCAAACTGTTACAACAATTGGACAAAATAAATATTGGTCAGGTCGAGTTTATGAGGGTAGCGATTATGAAACACCATTATCATCCAGAGAATACAGCACAAGAAATTCTCCTTTTGGGTCTATGCAACCTCCTTCCCCCGTAAATAATCCCTATGAATGGGATGGAATACTTAATACTGAAGATGATAGTTCGGTTCAGCCTGTATATATTACCGTGGATTCAGATTTGGCTAATGCAGGGACTCCTTACGGTTGTTTAGGAAGTCAGTGTGATAAATTTGGAGTTTGTTCAATTTCAAGAGAGTTGTGTTACAGAGGAGGACTTGAAGCTTCGGGTGATAATTTGCGTATGCCCGATGAGTCGTTATTGTGTAATCAAGAAGAAGATTGTGAATATTTTTCCATTAGAGCTAATGGGCAAAAAGAAGTAAAAGGTCTTTTCGCTCAAAGTTATGGTACATGGGAATGGGATAATAACCTTGGTCGATATAAGATAAGTAATGGTCAAGACTGGGGACCACCAGATAATTTATGCTATTCTGACGCCACGGGGCCTGATTGTTTACAAAGAACTGGATCATATTCTCGACCAGCTTTTCCTTGTGATTATTGCGCTATTTTACCGAGGATAGAAAATATTAGAGTCAACAATAAAAAAAGAGTTATTGGTGAATTTGATGGATTTATAGAATTAACAAAAAGTCAATTCGTTAAGCTGACTTTTAATAGCATAGTTGACAGTCAACAGTTGCCTGTGGTTATGTATGCGATTGATTGGGGAGATGGTGAGGAGACAGTAGTGACTGGGGTAGAGATGAGAGCTAGACCAGACGAAAGTAATCCTCATTCACTTTATCATTTATATAGTTATTGGGATTTGAAAGCAAAAGATGCTAGCGGAGTGTCTGACATTGATTGTTCAGTTGAAGGTGAATGTCGGGTAAAACCAAAAATTAAAATTAAAGATAATTGGGGTTGGTGTAATGGTGGTACAGCAATGAATGACTGTGACCAGTGGGTGGATTTTAGTAGTTGGATTGTAGTGAAGGAAAAATAAGGTGTCTGAACCACTGAAGCACACTGAAAAAACTGAATTACACTGATAAATATTGAAAATTATGGATTATATTGATGATAAATAGTATAAGTCGGATATTACGGCAAAAATAATTAAGGGCGCTTATCAGGTACATAATAATTTGGGTATTGGTTTTCAGGAAATAATATATCAAAGAGCATTAGCAATTGAGCTTGGTGAATTAGGATTGAATTTTGAAAGAGAAAAAGAAATGTTGATATTTTATAAGGAATTAGAAATTGGTCAGAGAAGAGTAGATTTTTTAGTAGAGGATGATATTATGGTTGAATTAAAAGCTTTGGTGCAATTGGATGATGTTCATATAGCTCAATTAATGAATTATATTGAAGCTTACAAAACAAAGGTTGGTTTGCTTATAAATTTTGGAGCCAAGAAATTGGAAGTAAAAAGATTTATTAAATAAATCATGTGTTTTCAGTGTATTCATGTGTGAATTCATGTGGTTCAGACGATTATGGGAGATTTAGATAGTACATTATTGAGAAACAATAAGTTGGCTGGACCAGCGCAAGAGGCTTTGGCGCAAAGAAAATTAAGACAAGGGAGAAGCAATGGAGAAGATAGCGCTCTAGAAGACGAATCAAGTTCTTTAAGACAGAGAATTGCCGCTAAGAAAAAAGCTTTGAATTTGAAAGAAAAAGCTAAAGAAAAAGTTATGTCGCCGATGAGTCAGGCGACTAAGGGTGCTTTACGCTGGGCATGGTTTAGTCTAATTCCGAGCTTTGGTTTGTCACTGATATACATAAATATGCATGTGTTTCTCCGGTGGGTTTTTCCGAGTGCATTTTGTAAATTAGGAGAGGAGTGGATACCAAAGCAAGTTCAAGCAACTAGTGGAAGTGCTGGGAAAACGGGAGGCAAGGCGATTGGGATAGTTGAAGTGATGGGACTTTTAATATTAGATATTCTATTAATTTTTATAACAATAAGTGCTTTAGGACTTTTGTCTTTAATAGTATCAGCCATAGCTAGTCCGCTAAAAGCAATTTGGGATTTAGGGTGGGGAGGCATACAAGCGTTAATTGATTTATTTTAATTTTAATGTTAAAAAATATAAAAAATAAAATTGATATCAAGAAGCATGCCATTTTATTAATAGTTACTTCTTGTTTCGTTGTATCAGTTATTTTTTTTATACCTTCTATCGTAGAAGCGACAACATCAGATTTAATAAGCGGTACTGTGGGAGTGGCTGTGGCAACAGTAATCGGCTGGATAACGTCCATATTGTCTGCCATAATCGGTTTAATACTAACTTTATTGATAAAAATTTTAGTTAATGTAGCTCAATTTAACAATATAATAAATGTGGAAGCGGTATCACAAGGATGGAAAATAGTTCGTGATTTGTGCAATATGTTTTTTATACTAATTTTATTAGTTATTGCCTTTGCGACTATTTTAAAATTGGAAAATTATAGTGTTAAAAAACTATTGCCGAAGTTATTAATAATGGCAGTATTGATTAATTTTTCAAGAACTATTTGTGGTTTGATAATAGATTTTGGACAAGTGATAATGCTTACTTTTGTTAATGGTTTTGGTGACCATGGCGTTAATAATTTTATAAATTTATTTAATATACAAAATTATCAAAGAATATCTAGTAGTTTAGGCGATAAAAAGGTGTCTAATTTTTCAGTTGCAGGTGCCTTTATTGCTGGTTTAATAGCCATGATAATAACTACAATTGTTGTTTTAATGATGTTAGCAATTCTTGTTATGAGAATAATAATGCTATGGGTTTATACAATTTTATCTCCACTCGCTTTTTTGGCTTCTGCTTTTCCAGCTGGGGCAAAGTATGCCCAGCAATGGTGGGGTGAATTTACAAAACAAGTTATAGTTGGACCAGTGTTGGCATTTTTTATTTGGTTAGCATTGACAACTGCACAAAAATCGTCTACAGCATTAGGTACTTTTGGTGCAGGAGAAGGTTTGGATGGTCAGGCTTGTGCTGGCATAAATGCCTTTTTTTGCGAAGGTAATTTACAGACATATATAATAACAATAGGTTTATTGGTTGGTGGTCTTATGGTGGCTCAACAAATGGGTAGTATAACAGGAAATATTGCTGGAAAAGGGTTGAGTTGGGCAAAGGGAGTTGGAAGAGGTCTAGGAAAAGGTTCGTTGGTGGGACTGGATTGGGTAAACAGAAAACAGGCGTCTGGTAAAAGAGGAGCAGGAATTGATCTTAATCCTTTTCGACAAGCTGAAAGGATTAAGGCATCTCTTGATAGAAGTAAAGCAAAAGATTTAGATGATGTTGAAGACAAAGGTAGTGCTCGATTAAAAAAAGGAGGGTGGACAGGGGCGGTTGGTGGATTTACCGCTGCCGGTTGGGGTGATCAGCATTTGAGAGGATTTTTAGGATACAAGGGATTAATGTCAGCCGTGAGAGGTAATGAAGATAATGTAGGGGAATGGAGAAAAGAAGAGAAAGAAAACAAATGGATGGCAGAAAATGCTGGAGATAGTTATACAAAAAATTTAAGAGGATTAATTCATAATAAAATTAATGCTAACGCGGCTGGCGATGAAGATGCTGTTCAAAAATATACTGACGAAATTCTAAAATTAAATAAAAATAAAAAAGAATTAACTAGCCATAACGCCGAGTATTTTACAAAAAAACAAACAAAAGCCGCAAATTTAGCTGCCAAATATGAAGTTAGAGATTACGAAGGAGGAAAAAGAAGACGTACTGCTGAAAACGAAGAAAGAAGCAAGATTACTTCAAAAAACGAAGATGAACTAATAGCTCAATTTGGAAATGCTATTTCTCATAACAATAAATCTTTGACTGGGGCATTAGCTAAGGCAATAACTGAAGTGGGTGGTGGTAACGCATTGTTAAAAAAATATGGTTACCAAGCTACGGCTGGCTTAACTGAAGATGAAGCGAAGGGTAAATCAGATAAAGAGATTATGGATAAAAGAGGTTTGAATGACTTTATGAGAGATATTTTTGAAAAAAAATTAGGATTAGATAAACAAAGCACATTGGCTTTGCAGAGTGATTTAGGCGGAATTGGTGAAGCAATAGGACATGATTATTTAATAAAAACGGTTGGTGTTGATGATCAAGGTAGATTTTACCAGAACAACGAAAAAGACAGAAATCGTGTAAAAACAGAAGAAAAGATTAAGAGAGAACCAGAAGGTGTAATAAGAAAAAATAATCGTTTAGAATATGGAGCCGAAGATATTCATACGGGTGATTTTAATTGGTCAGACTCTGGCTTAGCTACTTTTATTTCTAATATTGATATGGTTAATAAAGAAATAGATGGTAAAAGATTTAATCGTAGTGCTGCTCAGGCAATTACCCAAGATGATTCTATGGCTAAATTAATGCAAAAATTGCAACAGCTAAATATTAAGAAAATACAAACTAAAGAAGGGCACTCTATTTCTTTGAAGGAATTTACAGATAAACTTAATGCCTACGGAAAACAAGCTAGTACAGATCAATTAGACAAGCTGTTGGCTTAATAATTTAATAAACATGGATACAAAAAAAATATTAAAAGAAGTTGAAGAAGTCATAAAATTTGATGAGGTGAATACTGCTCATCAGTTTATTGTTGAATTGGAAAATTATTCTAAAACAAATGAATTCCAAAAACAGGATTTAAAAATACAAGAGAGTATAAAAAAAATAATTACGCAATTAAAATGGGTGGCTTTACCTTATTGTTTTGAAAAAGATATCTTAGAGATGTTCAGTAGTCATTTTCAAATTGCTTTAGAAATGGAGTATTTTGATATTTGGGATAAAATTAAAAACACTTTAGTGGCAATTATTCTTCACGAAGATAGAGATAAATTTAAACAACAAATAAAAAAAATAATAGAAAGAAATAAAGCAAAAATATCCAAAGATAAATTAAATAATAGCATTGAACCAACAGTGGAAAATTGGATAAAAAAATATAGTGGTTATATTGGTCTAGGGGTAGCTGATAAATTAAAATTTAATCAATTTATTGTTAACGACATAGACATAAAAAAATTAGATGGAATTTATAAAAAAAATGTTATAGATTTCTTTAAATTTTATGAAAAATTAAAATTATCTTCTCTAACTGTTGTAGGAATAGAAGAATCAATTCCAGTTAACACCCCACAATTCAAAGGATATATTAGAGATGGGAGATTGGAAAAAGAAACAAAATTAAGTCCAGAAATTCAAAAAATACTTGATGTTGTTAGTGCAGGAGAAGATGCAACAATTGAAATAGCCGTAGATAAAGACGGTAATAAGAGCAGTTTGCAACAATTATTACAAAATTATCCCGAAGGAAGTCTGGAGAGACGGGCAATTGAAGAGGAAATGAAGAAAATTTCTAAATTATAATGTCTAATTACTAATTTAAAAAGTAAATGAGCGTCAATGGTAAGAAGTATGATTTAGAAGAGCGAACTGCAATTTTTGGTGAAAATATAATAAATTTTACTAAAAAATTACCAAAAAATATTATTACTAGCTCAATAATTAGCCAATTAGTTAAGGCGAGTACTAGTGTCGGGGCAAATTATTGTGAGGCTGATTGTGCTGAAACAAAAAAAGATTTTGAACATAAAATAGGAATTAGTAAAAAAGAATCAAGAGAATCAAAACATTGGTTAAGAATGATAGCCATGGCAGTGCCAGAAATAAAAAATGAAGCTAGAATATTATGGAAAGAAGCCAATGAATTAAATTTAATATTTATAGCTATTGTTAATAATTCTAGAAAGAATAGTTAAGTTTTATTTTTTAGAAATTATAATTTAGAAATTATAAATTCATGCTTGGTTATTTAGAAAAATACAATCAATTATCTCAGGAAATTCGGGATAAGGTTTCAACGCCGGCAATCATGTCGGCTATTGATGATTTGGAAAAAAAATATGGCGTTGATTTAGCACCGACGATAATGAAAGTAATGGTTAAGGATATCGATTTGAATAATGTTTTACAGATGCAAAAAGAATTAAGTATTGACGAAGTAACTGTTTTGGATTTAGTTGGCGAGTTAAAAGAGCAAATTTTTAGTGAGGTAGCTGACTATTTGGGGTTAATTAAAAAAGTTTCAGAAGTAGCACTAACTCAGAGTAGTCAAGCTAAAGAAAAGCCAAAAGTTATGTCAGACGAGATAAGGAAAAATGCTAATTTATTTTTTTCGTCAGAAGATGAACGTGAAATTATGGAATTGTCTAAAGTGGCAGGAAAAATTGATTTACAACCAGCCATTAAAATATCCGATCAACTCGATAATATAATTGCTAAATTACAGATTAATTTTGGTTCAGATGATTTGAGAAATAGATTTAGGCAAATTATGGAGACATATTTAAAAGGTATTAGAAGTAGCGTAGAAACCAAACAAGCATTGATTAAATCTTTTGAATCGGGTGGACTGGGTTTTGATGAAGAATCTGTTGATAAAATTGTGGCGATTGCTAATGATAATTCAAAAAATATAGGTGAAATAAAAATAAAAGTACCAGAGAAAATAAAAACATTAGACACGGAAGAAGAAAAAATTGCTAGCTTAAGGCAAAGTGGTATTAGAGATGTTGAATATGATTTAGCTAGTGAATTAAAGAAAAAAGAAAAAGAAACTCAAAAACAAAAGAATACAGAAATTGATGTTAGTCATGAATTAGCGCCACCACCACCAGCTAAAATAATAACTCCTCATAAAATTAAAATTACTGAGCCAAAAAATACAATGCCCGTTCCGTCAGAAACAAAAAAGGCAGAAACACAAAAGACGCAAAAAACAATCATTAAACCAGATTTTTCAATTAAACCTAAAGCTAGAATAGTTCAGAGAAAAGAAGGGAAAATAAAAATGGAGGACGTGAAACAAATGCCAAAGGTTATGAGTCCGATTGATGAATTAAAATATATGGACTTAACTAATTTTCGTCGACTAGGCGAGACTCCAGAGGCTATTATAGAGGAAATTAAAGAAAGATTATTATTGCTTGAAAATGACAATTATGCAAAAAGATTAGAAGGAGTGAAAGCTTGGCGGAATAGTCCAGTTAATAAATTATATTTGAGTATTGGGCAAGCCAGCATTAGCGAGAATAAGGCGATTGATGATATAATAGAAGAACAGAAAAAGCAAAATAAAGAAATTTTAACTAATCAAGAATTTAAAGCCATCATGGATCTAAACAGAAGCTTGCGTTTCTAGTTAATTAGGGCTTGGTTAATTAGGGATTAGTCTAATTATGTCCAATAAAATAAAGGGGATTGAAAATTTTAAAATATATAAACTAGCTGAAAGATTAGAAATATTTATATACAAAGTTACTAAAAAATTTCCTATTGAAGAAAAATATAGAAGCATTGATCAGCTGAGGAGATCATCTGCTTCTGCGAGCGAAAATATTTCGGAAAGTTATCACAGATATCATTATAAAGATAAGATTAACAGGATGTTTATAGCTAGAGGAGAGGCTGGCGAAACTAGAGACGGCATAGCAAAAGCGTACAAAAAAGGTTTTATCTCTGCAGAAATGTGTAATTTTATTTATGAAAAATATACGGAATTAATCAAAGGAATAAACGGTTATATTAATTATTTAAGGAGCAAAAAATAAACTAATCACTAATAAACTAATTAACTACTTTGTGCAACAATTTACCATACCACAATTTATTGATGTAGAAGATAAAATAATTGGACCGATAACCGCTAGGCAATTCATTATTATTCTTGGTGGATTTATGTTAATAGCTATATTTTATAAATTGGCTGATTTTTCTTTATTCGTTTTTTTAAGTATTATTACTCTTTTGATTGTTGGTGTTTTTGCGTTCGCTAAGATAAATGGTCGACCATTCCATTATTTTGTTTTAAATTTAATTCAAACTATAAAAAAACCAAATCTAAGAGTATGGCATCACGTAGTGTTGCCAGTAAATAACGAAGATGAATTAGTGCAAGTAGTTCCAACTGAAGTAGTCAATAAAAAGCATTATACAGATTCAAGATTAGCCGAATTATCATTAATTGTTGATACTAGCGGAGCATTTAAAGGGGCTAATGATAATAGTGAGGTAAAGAAGTCGAATTAAATAAGTCAAGTATGGCAAAAAAACAAAAAATAAGTAAGAAAAAATCAACTCAACAATACTTAGATATTGCTGAAATTAGAGAAAACACCTTGATTATGAGAGATGGTACTTTAAGGTCGGTTATTATGGCTTCTAGCATAAATTTTGCTTTAAAGAGTGAAGACGAACAAAACGCCATTATCTCAGCTTATGTTGGTTTTTTAAATAATATTGATACCCCGTTACAGATAGCTGTGCAGTCTAGAGAGCTAAATATTGATAATTATTTAGAGACTCTCGGGCAGAAAGAAAAAGAACAGACTAATGAATTATTAAAAATGCAAACAGCGGAATATATTCAATATATAAATGAATTAATTTCTTTGGGCAAAATTATGAATAAACGTTTTTATGTCATAGTATCTTATAATCCGTTGTCAGATAAACAAAAAGGTTTTTTTTCGAGATTGGTAGAATCTTTCAAGCCATCAGTACTAATAAAAATGAAGGAAGAAAAATTTTTGAAAAGGAGAGTGGATTTAACCAGGCGAACGGAAAAAATAATCGGTGGATTGGCTTCTATGAGTGTAAATGCCGTTCAGCTTGATACGCAAGGTTTGATTGAATTATTTTATAATACTTACAATCCAACTACTTCAGCTAACCAGAAATTAGTTGACGTAAATCAATTAAGAGTAAGTGAATAAATTAACTTAAATTAATTATGTTTGAACCAGAACAAATAAAACAACAGCCGATAGACAAGACCGAGAAAACAGAGCAGGCAAAGAACGAAGAGCAGGTAGTTGAATCAACTAAAGAATTAGTAGAAGAAGAAAAGGCTTATCGTCGGGGTGCTATTTCTATTAAAGACGTAATTTCTCCAGCTAGCATGCAAGTTTTTCCCGATTATTTATTGCTAGGCGGTAAGTTTGTTAGAACAATTTTTGTTGTTAATTACCCTCGTTATATAAGCGTTGGCTGGTTTGCACCGATTATTAATTTGAATAGTACCTTTGATATTGGTATGTTTTTTTATCCAGTAAAATCTTCAGTTATTTTAAAACAATTAAAAAAGAAAGTCGGTAACGTTGAAGCACAAATAGTTTCTGACGCAGAGAAAGGTGCTGCTCGTGATCCTTTAAGAGAGACAGCTTTAAGAGATATAGAATCTTTACGTGATGCCTTGACTCAGGGTATTGAAAAGTTTTTTCAATTCTCTTTGTATATAACTTTTTACGCTGACAATAAAGAAGAATTAGATAAGATGTCGGATGAAATAGAAAATATTTTTGGCTCCAGATTAGTTTATTCAAAAAGAGTTTTTTATCAAGCTGAACAAGGATTTAATTCAACATTACCTCAAGGTAATGATGAATTGTATGTTACTTTCAACATGAATTCATCGCCAGTAGCTTCATCTTTTCCTTTCATTTCTAGTGAGTTAACTAGTGATAGTGGTATTTTGTATGGTATCAATCGTCACAATAATAGTTTAATTTTATTTGATAGATTTAGTTTACAAAACGCTAATAGCGTAGTTTTTGCTACTTCTGGTGCTGGTAAGAGTTATGCTATCAAACTGGAAGTTTTGCGTAGTTTGATGATGGGGACTGATGTTATAATTATTGATCCAGAATTGGAATATAAACATTTATCAGATGCGGTTGGTGGAACTTATGTTAATATTTCTTTAGCTAGTGATAACAAAATTAATCCTTTTGATTTACCTCGCTCAGTTGGTGGAGAAGCTAAGCCAGATGACATAATTAGAAGTGCGGTAATTACCGTTAAGGGACTTGTTAGGCTAATGTTAGGTGAATTATCACACGAAGAAGATTCAATCGTTGACCGAGCATTATTGGAAACATATGCCAAAAAGGATATCACGCCAGATTGTGATTTGTCTAAAATTGAAGCACCAATCATGCAGGATTTTCAAGACGTTTTAGAGGGTATGGAGGGTGGAGCTGATTTATCTTTAAGACTAAAAAAATATACACAAGGAACGTTTGCGGGATTATTCAATAGTCCGACTAACGTTGAAATGAATAATCAACTGGTTTGTTTTTCAGTGAGAGATTTAGAAGATGAACTTAGGCCGATTGCTATTTATACTATTGTTAATTATATTTGGAATGTTGTTAGAAGTGAAATGAAAAAGAGGATTTTAGTAATTGATGAAGCTTGGTGGTTGATGCAAAGAGAAGACAGTGCTAAATTTATTTATGCTTTAGTAAAACGTTGCCGAAAATATTATTTAGGCGTAACAACTATTACCCAAGATGTAAATGATTTTTTGACTTCGCCTTATGGACAGGCGATTGTAACAAATTCAGCAATGCAATTGTTGCTCAAGCAATCATCAGCTTCTATTGATTTAGTTCAAAAGACTTTTACTTTAACCGAAGGAGAAAAATATTTACTTTTGGAATGTGGTGTTGGTGAAGGATTATTCTTTGCTGGTAATAAGCATGTGGCAATTAAAGTTGTTGCTTCTTACACCGAGGATCAATTGATAACATCTGACCCAAGACAACTTTTGGAAATAGAAGAAGCCAAAAAAGAATTTGCTGCTAGTCAAAAACAAGAAGAATCTAGTGAAGATGAAGAAGGGGAGGATTTAAAAATATAATAAATTAATTAACTATATTTAATAAATCATGGGACGAAGAATAATTGGTATTTTAATAATTATTTTAGGACTAATTGCTATTATTGGTATAGTTTATTTTATTTTTTTCTATGAAGCAAATGATACAGTAACTCAAAAGCAAACACAAATAACGCAACCGAATACTTTGACTGAACAAAAAGAAGTTGTAAAAAAAGTAGAAACAAGTCAACCTGTCGGAGTAATAGTGCCAAGCGAGAAAAGAGAAACTGGTATAAACGAGTTAAAACGTTTAGCTAGTGCTTTTACAGAACGTTTTGGAAGTTTTTCAAACCAATCTGATTATGGTAATATTTTGGATCTAAAATTATTCATGACTAATAAGATGAAAGTCTGGGCTGATGACTATGTAAGTCAGGCTATTGCAAAAGATAATAATAATTTTATTTATTATGGCATAACAACCAAGTCAGTATCGCAAGAAGTCAAACAATATGATCCTGATTCAGGATTGGCAGAAATTTTAGTCGCAACGTCTAGGAGAGAGGCGATTGGTTCAACCTCCAATGCAACCAGTTTTAATCAGAATATTTTAATAAAACTAGTCAGAGAAAGAGGCTCATGGAAGATTGATAGCGCTTATTGGCAAGATAAATAAAAAATTGTAACAATGATGTGGCTGAAGACATTTTTAAATAGTATCCAAAAATATTGGATGCTTTTTTTGAATATAATTTTTCCAATAGAATGTCTTAATTGCGGGCGTGAAGATATTTGGCTTTGTGAAGAGTGTTTTCAGACAATAATTTTTAGAGAAAATCAATATTGTTTGGATTGCAAAACAAAAAATCAATGGGGCAATTTTTGTTCCAATTGTCGTGATAAATATTTTTTGAATGGCGTTTGGATTGTTACTAATTACGAGCAAGAACTTGTAGCTAAATTAATAAAAAGTTATAAATATCATTTTGTAAAAGATATTTCTTTAATATTAGCTAAAATTTTAATCAAATTTTTAAATAAAAAAATTAACAAAACAAATATTAATGACACAACAATAGAAATAGGTTTAGATTGGAAAAAGTTTGATAATATAAAGTCAGTGCCTAATGTACTCTTGGATTTCAAAAATACTTTGATTATTCCTGTGCCGTTATCAAAAAAACGATTGAAGTGGCGAGGATTCAATCAAGCAGAAATCATAGCAAAAATAGTGGCAGAAGAATTTAATTTAGAATTAGAAACAAATAATTTAAAAAGAATAAAAAACACCAAGCCACAAGCAAAATTAAATGAAATTAAGAGACGAAATAATTTATTAAATTGTTTTGAATGGTCAGGCAATAACTTGGATGGTAGAAATATAATTTTGGTTGATGATGTAGCAACAACTGGTTCAACGCTAGATGAATGCGCTAAAGTTTTGAAACAAGCTGGTGCTGGCGAGGTTTGGGGGTTAGTCGTAGCCAATGGATAAGATAAATTAATAATTACGAATTTTAAATTAAGAATAAACAAATACTGATTTAAATAATTATTTAAATCAGTATTAAAAGTTAAATTAAAAGTGGATTTATTTGCCGAATCCGCCAACCGACGGAGAGTTTCAGCGAAGCGTAGGTGGAGAGAGGGAGGGAATTACCCCTACGCTTCGATCAGGGGTATAAACTTCTCATCCCTTTTATTTTTAAGCGGAGAGGCAGGGATTCGAACCCTGGGAACCCGTGAAGGCTCAACAGTTTTCAAGACTGTCCCTTTCAACCGCTCAGGCACCTCTCCATGAATATTTTGTTTGTTAATTTTCTATTTTTGTATTTATTTTATTTATTTAACAGATGTTAAATGTCCCTTTCAACTTATCTCGCCAGGGCGGGGTAAACTCAGCTTGTCCCGCTACGGCGGGAGCACCTCTCCATGAATATTTTGTTTGTTAATTTTCTATTTTTGTATTTATTTTATTTATTTAACAGATGTTAAATGTCCCTTTCAACTTATCTCGCCAGGGCGGGGTAAACTCAGCTTGTCCCGCTACGGCGGGAGCACCTCTCCATGAATATTTTGTTTTAAATAATTTATCTGTGACGGAGAGGGAGGGATTTACCCCTGCGCTTCGCTCCGGGGCATAAACTTCTCATCCCCTTGATTCTTGGCGGAGAGGGAGGGATTCGAACCCTCGAGCCGCGTTAACAGCTAACACCTTAGCAGGGTGCCCCTTTCAACCACTCAGGCACCTCTCCATGAATTATTTTTTTCTCGATTTCCCTCGCTTTATCTGCATTATCAAATATTTTGAAACAAATTAATTTCCAAGGGCCGTTTAATTTTGTAA
>CAYXNZ010000001.1:73732-83444 GCA_964467155.1 uncultured Gammaproteobacteria bacterium
CTGCCGAGAGCACAGATTTAAAGCGGTTAATTTTAACCGTCTTTTTTTGTGCTAAAATTAAGTTATGTTTAAACTTGATACAGATATATTGAAAATCAGCCGAGTTGGCCAAGCAACAGCAAAACGATTAAAAAAAATAGGCATTGAAAATGTTAATGACCTGATTTTTTATTTTCCTTTTCGTTATGATGATTTTTCTAAAATATCCAAGATTGACGAACTTCAGACTGGTATGAGCGCTAATGTTATTGGGCAGATTGAATTAATTCAGAATAGAAGAAGTTTTAGGAGAAAGATGAATATTACTGAAGCATTGGTTAGTGACGAGAGTGAAACCTTGAAAGTTATTTGGTTTAATCAGCCATTTATTGCTCGTAATTTAAAAATTGGTGACTGTATTTCTTTGGCCGGAAAAGTTGACGGTGATTATAATGATGTTTTTATGAAATCACCGGTTTATGAAAAAATACAAAACCCCCACACCCCCCTTGCTAAGGAGGGCAATATAGCGGTTCATACACAAGGCTTGGTGCCCAATTATCATTTGACTTCAAATATTACACAGAAACAGATAAGATTTTTAATTAAACAAGTTATTGATTCAGTTAAATTAATTCACGATTGGTTACCGGCTGAGATACAAAAAAATTTACGATTAATAAGTTTATCGCAAGCAATTTCTAAAATTCATTTTCCAAAAAACCAAAAAAGTATAAATGAAGCCAAACGACGGTTGGCTTTTGATGAAGTTTTTTTAATCCAATTGCAATCGTGCTTAACTAAAATTGAGCTTCAAAGCAATAAAGCCGAACCAATTGAATTTAAAGAAAAAGAAACAAATAAATTTGTTAAAAGCTTATTGTTTAAATTAACTGATGCTCAAAGAAAAGTTAGTTGGAACATTTTGCAGGATTTAGCTAAAGATAAACCGATGTCACGATTATTAGAGGGAGATGTTGGTAGCGGTAAAACATTAGTAGCAATCATTACCATGTTAAATGTAGTATTAAGCAAGAAACAGGCGGTTCTAATGGTGCCAACAGAAATTTTAGCCAGACAGCACTATGAGACAATTTGTCATTGGTTAAAGATTTTTAATATAAAAATTGGGTTAGTAACCAGTAATGATAAAAAGATAAATTATAAATTTAATGAAAAGGAAGAAAAAATTAAAAAATCACAATTAGTGATTGACAATTCCCAAATTGTCATCGGGACGCATGCTTTGATTCAAGAAAAGATTGAATTTAAAGATTTAGCTTTGGTTATAATTGATGAACAGCATCGTTTTGGCGTTTATCAAAGGAAAATATTAACTGAAAAAATCTCACCTCTGTCCTCTCCTTACCAAGGAGAGGAAAAAAAAGAGAGGTTAGTACCACATTTTTTATCAATGACAGCGACACCGATTCCTCGAAGCTTAGCATTAGCTCTTTATGGTGATTTAGATTTATCAATTATAGATGAAATGCCAAAAGGTAGAAAAAAGATATTAACCAAAATCGTAGAGGAGGATAAGCGACAGCAAACATATAATTTTATTAGGCAAGAAATAAAAAATGGTCGTCAGGTTTTTGTTATTTGCCCATTAATAGATATTTCAGATAAACTTGGATTTAAATCAGTCAAGGAAGAATTTAAAAAATTAAATGAAATTATTTTTTCAGATTTAAATATAGGTATGTTGCATGGTAAATTAAAATCTCAAGAAAAAGAAAACGTGATGAAAGAATTTTTGGATAATAAGATTAAAATATTAGTTTCAACTTCAGTAGTAGAGGTTGGTGTTGATGTGCCAAATGCGACGATCATGATGATTGAAGGAGCGGATAGGTTTGGTTTAGCGCAAATTCACCAATTCAGAGGTCGAGTTGGTCGAAGTGATTTTCAATCGCATTGTTTCTTATTTACCGATAGCGAGTCAGCTAGGACAAAAGAGCGTTTGCAAGCAATAGTTGATTATCACAGTGGTTTGGAATTAGCTCGGATGGATTTGAAATTTCGTGGACCAGGAGAGGTTTACGGCACAATACAAAAGGGTTTTCCGGAGTTAAAAATTGCTTCACTTTATGATTATGAATTAATGAAGTTAGCTAAAGAGCAGGCAGAGAAAATAATAGAAAAAGACAAGGATTTAAATAATTGGCCATTATTGAAAGAAAAACTAGGAGAATGGGAGAAAAAAGTGCATTTGGAATAAAAAATTAGAAAGCAGAAAGTTTTTAAAGTTGAAAGTTAGATTATAAATTTTAAAGAACAAATAAATTATAATAACTAAAATTTAAAATAAGAATTAAAACATTTGTTACGTAGCATGCTACGTAACAAATGTAATTTTTTTAATACCCAAGGATATCTAGCAATAAGTGAATCAGTTTATTGAAAAGATGTCATTATTTTTTGTAATAGTGGAGGCGAGTAAATCATGAAAGAAGCTAAACTTGACGGATTATGGGTTTTGTGTTAAAGTTGTGAACAAATAACGTTCTTAAAAAAAGAAAATGGAGGTGTTTTTATTGAAACAGACGGAAAAGAAACTGGTAGAAATAGTAGAGGAAGAGAAAAAAGATAATTCTTCCTTGAAAAAAAAGAATCCTGATTGGATCATACTTTCAACGACTGTTGTAAAAAGAAAGAAGGAGAAACCGGAATGAATACACGAATTGTTTATAAGGAAACTGTTGCCCGTCAATCTCGTTCTCGGTCGGAGTCCAATGGACAAAAAATTCCTGAATCCACAAACGTTTGTCCGTTTTCTAATCTTGCGATTGCACCGGCTGATTCGCGACAAAGAGTAATGATCGTTGATAAAACAGCAATTCCATTTTTGGTTGATGCGATGAAATCGTGTTTACATAAAAGGGGCTTACCTGTTCCGAAGAATGTAATGTCCCCTTTCAATATGGAGAATTATTTGCGAGAAATTATTACAGATGTTGTGGATAAACCTCTGTCCGAGTCGGAGGTGACAATTACTTCGGTGATAAATATCGCTGATAGACTCGGAATCAATATTAATTTGAATTCAATTTTTTCGCAACGCAAGTCGTAAAAGGCTTGATACAGCTTTTGCAAAGGAATTGAATTCGAATCGGTGATAGCTGTATCCGCCGGTTCAACTGGGCAGGAGACTGGCCTTTCATAGGTCTATTCTCCTGTCCGTCCAAACATAATGGAGCTTTTTATTTTTTAGAAACAAAAAGATTGTTTTTAAGATAAAATCTCCATTTTTTATTTTTGTAAACACCAGCATAATCAATGCCGATGCGAGGCGCTTTAATTATTTGAGAAGGTTTAATTTCTTCTTTACGGTTTTCTATCCAGAGACCGTATTTTTTTGTATAAACAGGAATTTTATTTAAATCTTTATCAATTTGTAAAAATTTAGTTAATTTGGCTGGTCCGTTTAACTTGGCTATCGGGATTGCCACGTCAGCCAGCAAACTGTCTTCCTCGCAATGACCAATGGCGCGAATCAAAACCGCAGCTGGATAATCTACCTGACCAGTGACAATATTTAGCATATAGTGCATACCGTAGGTGAAATAAATATAAGTAATTCCTGATGGTCCAAACATTACTTCATTTCTCGGTGTCCGACTACGACTAGCATGAGAGGCTAAATCATTTGGACCTTCATAGGCTTCAGTTTCAACAATTTTAATTTTTTGAATAAACCCCCTCTTGGTCTCCCCCTTGTTAAGTGGGAGGATTTTTCTAATCAAAAAACAACCCAAGAGATCTTGGGCAACTAAGAGGGCGGAGCGATTATAAAATTTTTTTGGTAAAATTGGCACGAATTATGAAAAATATTTAATTAATTCTTTTAAATTTTTAATTTTAGTTAATTTAATTGTTTTAGTCTTAACATTACAATCGGGAATTATAGCTTCGGTAAAGCCTAATTTTTCTGCTTCTTTTAATTTTTGTTCCAGTTTAGAAACATTTCTAACTTCACCGCCCAAGCCGACTTCACCTAAAACAATAGTTTTTCTATCAATAGTTTGATTTAGCAGAGAAGATGCGATTGCTAAGCAAACGGCTAAATCTATGCTAGGGTCATTAATTTTTAATCCACCAACAACATTTAAAATTACATCCTGATTGGTTAGATTAACACTGGCACGTTTCGTTAAAACAGCAATTAAAACCTGCAAACGATTTAAATCAAAACCAGAGGCTTTTCTTTGAGGATAGCCAAAGGATGTTTTGGTAACTAATGATTGAATTTCAACCAAGAATGGTCGAGTGCCTTGCATAATGCAACTAATAACTGAGCCTGATATTTTTTCGGTACTAGCTTCAATAAAAATTAAAGATGGATTAGAAATTTCTTTGAAACCAGAACTGGTCATTTCAAAAATTCCTAGTTCATCAATTGAACCAAAACGGTTTTTAGTTGCTCTCAGCATTCGGTAATCGTGGTTTTTTTCAGCTTCAAGGTAAATTACTGTATCAACAATATGTTCAAGTGATTTCGGTCCAGCAATTAGTCCATCTTTAGTAATGTGTCCGATAAGGATAATTGGTATATTTTGTGATTTAGCAGCTTCTAAAAAACTAACAGTTGAAGCTCTAATTTGACCAATACTACCTGGTTCAGATGGTACAGCTGAAGAATAAACAGTTTGAATTGAATCAATGATTACTAAAGCTGGTTTAGATTTTATAATAGTAGCAATAATCTTTTCAGTGTTATTATCGCTAATAAAACTAATTTTTTCAGCATTGATATTGAGACGGTCAAGACGATTTTTGATTTGACTAGCTGATTCTTCACCACTGGCATAAACAATTTCTTTTGAACTTGATTGACTGATAGCATCAGCTATTTGAGCAACGATAGTTGATTTACCTATACCAGGTTCGCCAGATAGTAAAATAAGTGAACCCGGCAAAATACCACCACCGAGGACGCGGTCGACTTCTTTTATTTTTGTTTCTAATCTGTCGTTAGCTTGGTCGTTTTTGTTGGTTGTAGCTAAATTAATTGTTTCTGCTGCTGGCACGTCAATTTTTTTTGCATTTTCTGTTTGATCAACTGTTTGTGTTTTTAAAGTCCCCCAAGCACCACACTCCAAACAGCGCCCGCTCCACTTAGGGGATTGGGCGTCGCAATTTGAACAGACATAAACAGTTTGAATTTTTTGTGACATGAGATTATTTTGTTAATTCCTTGTCAATTAATTGTTTTAATTCTTGGAAACTAATTTCACCCATTATTTCATTTTGATTGATAAAGATAAAAGGTATGCCTTGAATATCTAGAGCATTTGCTTCGTAAATGTTGTCTTTGATTAAATCAGCAGTAATCTGTTTATCAAAGCATTTTTTAAAATCATTTTTATTAAGTTTTAATTTGTCAGCTAATTCTGAGAAAGTTTGATTTTTTACTATAGTTTTGTCTTCAAATAACCAGTCGTGATATTCCCAAAATTTTCCTTGTTGATCAGCGCATCTGGCAGCCACAGAAGCTCTAAAAGAAGGTGAATTTGTATTATAGCTAGGATAATCTTTCCAGATTAGCTTAACTTCATTTGGATATTCGTTTAATATTCCTTGAATAGTTTTTTCTTGTTCATGGCAGAATTGGCATTCAAAATCAGAAAATTCGACTATAATAATTTTAGCGTTATCTGGTCCAATGGCTGGGTCTTGATTATTTATAATTGGACTAGCTAATTGATTGTTGAAATTTGGTGTAGGAGTTATCAAAGGGTCAGTATGATTGAGTTGTTTTAATTGAAGTTGATTTTGACTAGCATTATATAACATTTGATAGCGCCAATTTACTTGCAAGGCGAAAAAAAATAAACCAAGCAAAATTAAAGTTGTCAAAGAAGAAATTACAAATAGTGGTGTGGATATTTTTGGTTTTTTTAAAAAATTTAAGATGTTTTTAAACATAAAGTACTAGTTAAAAAATTTTGTTTTATTTTAATTTTATTTGATGAAGACTTTGATTTGTTTGATCAGTAAAGTAGAGATAACGTTCATTGTCTGACAATATTAAGTTTGACATATTGTAATCATTGTCAGGTGTGGCAACTAATTTTTTAAGACCAGTTCGAGTATCTATTTTATAGAGGTTATCTTTTGTATTGTTAGCCATCTCTGGAAAAAGCCCAGCACCAGCTTCAAGTTTTTCCGGTACAGCGCAATAAATATCAGTGGTGTTGGTAAAAACGCATTTATCAGCCCAAGTTTCAATATTTAAATTTTTTCTATTACTACCAATGTTTTCTCCGTCGGCACTAACAATCCAAAGATTGGGTTTTAGTTCGTTGTTACTAGAATAAACGCTATAGAGAAGTTGATTTCCTTCGGGCGTCCATTTTGGTTGAAAGCCACGACCTTCAATTACAGTTGATTTAAAATTTTCACCATGGAGACCAACGAAATAAACTTCTTGTTGATCAAAGTTAACTCCCTCTGTATACATGGCAATTGATTGATTATTGGGTTGCCAAGATGGATGAACGGTTTCATCTTTTTCACCAAGGGCTTCAATCTGTTTGGCTTGTGAACCGTCTTTGTTAGATATGGCTAGCCAACGATTGTCAGTATCAAGTCCAATGCTTTTCATAACAATTTGGGATCCATTAGGTGAAAAACCAAAATCCTTCCAATGAGACGGTAGAGTTATTTGTTTTTCAGTTGAAAAATCATAGATAATATTTGAACCATCTGGATATTCTATTATTGCTTCATCGCCCTTAGGTGACCAGACTGCATTTTCCACTTCATAAAAAATTTTATCTGACATTAAGACAGCTTCACCCTTTTGATTTATTTTATAAAATTTACCATCATTTTGGCTGTAATAGCGGACAGAAGAACCATCATTACTTAAATTTGGGTTGAGCGTTGGCAGATGATTAATTGTTTTAACTGTTGTTAGTCCACCCTGAGCAGTTTGACTTGGTGTCGGAGTAATTATTGTTCCTTGTTTTGCTGGCAAGCCAGTTGAGTCAGTTGTTTCAATTATTTGTCCTTGTCCTGTTTGAGCTGTTGGCAGGCCTCCTGGTGTAGTTGTTGTTCCAGTTGGCGTTGTTCCAGTTGGCGTTAGGGATGGTTTTAAGAACAAACTATAAATAAAATAACCCACGATTATGATTATCAAAACAAATCCAATGACTAATAATATTTTTTTATATTTAGATAAAATATTCATTTATTTTTTTTAAAATAATAAAATAAAAAGTAATAAAAAAACGTTTTGTTATACAAGCGATTTTATGTTATAATTGTTAACAACGGAGTAAATTTTTTTTGCTGTTTTTGTTAAATTAATATATAATAATTATACAATACGAGCAGTTCAGAGTCAAAAATAATTATCTTATCGATCTGTTTTGTTATTGTTTTACTTTATGAAAATATTTCACGCTAAAGAAAGCTATGTTGGAATTGATATAGGAAGTTCTAGCATAAAAATTGTTGAATTAAAAAAAGAAGGTGGTAAAGCACGTTTGTTGACATATGGTTTTAGTGAAAATCCTTTAGATTTAGACAAAATGAATAATCAGGAGATTGCAGATGTTATTACTGAAATTTATCAAAAATCAGATATTGCTAGTCGACAAACAGTTTCTGCGTTATCCACGTTTTCAGTTTTTTCATCAATTATTAGTTTGGTAGGTTTAGGGAAGAATAATAAAGATATTGATTCTGCTGTTCAATGGGAGGCAAAAAAAGTAATACCTTTACCAATTGAAGAAATTATTCTTGATTGGAAAAAGATAAATGATAATAAAAAAAATAAAGATATAACAAAAAAAGATGACATAAAGGTTTTATTAACAGGAGCGCCAAAAACATTAGTAAAAAAATACGTTGAAATATTTAAATTGGCAAAAATCAACTTACTAAGTTTAGAAACTGAAACTTTTGCTTTAATTAGATCACTATTAGGTAACGACAAATCAACCGTAATGATAGTTGAGATAGGAGCTAGTACTAGTAATGTTACTATTGCAAAAGAGAGTATTCCGCTATTAAGTAGGAGCGTTGATATCGGAGGGAAAACTATTACAGAAGCAATTAGTAATAATTTAAATATTGGTAAAGAAAGAGCTGAACAATTTAAATATGACATGGGTATAAATACAACAGATTCACAAGAAGGATCAATTCCCAAAGCTATTATTGAAACAATTTCGCCTATAGTTAATGAAATTAAATACGCCTTAGACATTTTTCAAAATCAAGGCAAAGAAAAGGTTGAAAAAATAGTATTAACTGGTGGATCGGCTTTATTGTTGAATTTACCAGGTTATTTATCAAAATTATTAAATTTAAATGTAATTGTTGGCAATCCTTGGCATAGAGTGTCTTATCCAGTTGATTTGGAACCGTCATTAAATGAGTTGGGTCCGCGCTTGGCCATTGCTATAGGCTTAGCGATGAGAGAAATAGAATAATTATGTCTAAAATAAATTTTTTAAAAACAAAAGAAAAGCAAGAAAGAGATGATGTTAATAATCAAAATAAAGATGATAATCAACATCAAAATATAGCTTGGTCTAGCCCAGGAGAAAATAAAGCTGAGAAAAAGGATATAAAAAAATCTAATTTTTTTGGTTTGCTCAACAAAGTAAAATTAGATAAAAACAAAAACAGTTTTAATGATATTAAGTCGTCACGTAAAAAAGTTTTACAATCTATAAAAGAAGAAAATCAACAGACTACGGATAACCCAAAGGATAAGTCGAAAATTTTTTTCAGAGATTTTTTTAGAAAAATTAATTTTAAAGATAATTTATTTAATTATCAGAATCTTTTTTATAAAGAGAAAAACAATCGAAAAAGTTATAAAAAAATTAATGACAAAATAAAAAAAACAGAAGAAACAAAAGATGTTTCAGCAGAGGAGAAAAATATCAAAAAGGTTGAAAGTGAAAAAATAAATTCTCCGGTAGAAGTAAATGATAGCTCAGCTAATATGAAAAAAAATATTTTAAGCGATGACGATAATGATAAAAAAATAAAAAAAGACGATCAATTAAATGAAGAATGGTCTAATCCAGATGTTTTAGATTCTAATCTCATTAAAGAAGAAATAATTAGTTTTTTTGACTGGAAGAGAAAAATTATTATTTTTTTCAGTTCAATCGTAGTGCCTTGTTTATTGCTCGGAGTAATTTATAGCGGATTGAATTATTATGGAAATAAACAAGAGATAAAAGGTGAAACAATTTATAATAAAAGTTTAGATTTAGATCAAAAGATTAATCAAAAAAAGGAGGGTTTAATAGAAATTTTATCTTTTCAAAAAAGATTAAAGGTGGTAGCTGTCTTATTAAACGAGCACATATATTGGAATAATTTTTTTGATTTTTTGGAAAAGCATGTTATTGATGATGTTTATTTTGTTAATTTTTCTGGCGATATTAATGGAGAATATGGCATAGAGGCTATTGGCAAAGAATATAAAAATATAGTTGAGCAAGTTGAGGCTTTTCGAATAGATACATTAATAGAAAAAGCAGAAGTAAAAGAAGGTAGAATTACAGAAGGCAAAGATAGCGATGGAGTAAAGTTTAATTTAAATTTAATTATCAATCCAGAAATTTTAAAAAAAATTGACTAAAGAGTATGTCGGAAAACAATAAAAAAGAAATAAAAATAAATAATATCAATAAATTTTTAATAGATTATTTCTTTTGGATAAATTTATTTATTATTTTAGTTATTTTATTATTAGGAATAT
>CAYXNZ010000001.1:83454-103170 GCA_964467155.1 uncultured Gammaproteobacteria bacterium
TAATACCAGAATATCAAAATATTTTTAATAAATCCGTCAATTCTAAGGTAAAAATGGAAGAACAATATTTGGAAAAAAGTAAAAATTTAGCCGAAATAGAAGGTTTGATTAGTGCTTACAATAATGTTAGTGAAAAAGATAAAGAAAAAATTCTAACAATTATTCCAGACAAGGCTGGTATAGAAGACTTAATTCAGGAAATAGAAGTTATTTCTAAAAAAAGTGGACTTATCTTGGAATCAATTAAAGTGACAGAAGTTGAAAATAAAGATTCGTCTCGAGCTTCTTATTATTATCAACCGGAGAAAGAGGAAAACAACAAGAAATTGCCTTCAGGTGTGGGTGCTATTAAAATAGATATTAAATTGGTCGGCACAGATTATTTGTCACTAAGAGAATTGTTAAAAGCTATTGAAAATCATATGCGTTTATTTGATATTGATAATATTAATTTTGACCCAGACAAAGAAGTGACTAGTTTGGAAATTACTACTTATTACATAAAAGGAGAAAATTAAATATGTTAATTCCAAAACAATTATCAAAACGTAAAATGTATGTATGCGGTGGTATTATTGCCTTAATGATTTTTGGTATATTTTTTTTACTTTATCAAAATCATCGTTTAGTTACCAAAAGAACACCGATAATTTTTGATATTCCTGCAGAATCTAGTTTTGTTGATAAGAATTTAGTAGCAGACAAGACAGAAACGAATGTTCAACAAATTGATATTTCTAGTCAATCTAAAAAAATAATTGAAACAACTGGCTTCGAAATTTTTAGCAGTAATAAATACAAAGCTCTTAAAGAACAAATAAAAATTGATAATCAGGAACAAACAACAGGTAGGCGGAATCCTTTTGCGCTTTAAGATTTATATAAATAATTATGGATAAACAGCAAGAATTACTAAATTCATTAGTGAAACAAAATTTAATATCCCAAGAACAGGCAGGAGAAATAGCGCAGACAAAAGAATATAGTTCTAATAAATTAGAAAATTATTTAATCGAAAAAAAGATAATTGATAAAGAGAAATTAACACAAGAGAAAGCAAATATTTTTAATTTGCCATATGAAATTTTCTTAGGGAAGAAGATGAAAGAACAAGCATTAAGTTTAGTTCCAGCGGAAGTGACAAAAAATTATAAATTAATATGTTTTGATAAGATTGACGGGGTTTTAAAGATAGGTTTAACTGATCCGAGTAATTTTAAAGCAATTGAAGCAATTGATTTTTTAGCTAAAAAAGAAAACTTGCAAGCTAAATACTTTTTAATTTCAGGAGACAGTTTTGATTATGCATTTAAGCAATATCAAACTTTAAATAAGGAAGTTAATACGGCGCTTAAATCAAAAGAAATAGAAGAAACAGAAATTCAAGCAAAGGATCAAGAAAAAGAGCAAACAGAAAATATTACTAAGAGTGCACCAGTAGCTAAAATTGTGTCTGTTATAGTCAGACATGCTGTTGAAGGTAATGCTAGTGATATTCATATTGAGCCGATGCGTCAAGAAAGTAGAATCAGATATAGGATAGATGGTGTTTTACACACATCGTTGGTTTTACCAAAGCATGTTCACAACGCTATTGTATCGCGTATAAAAGTTTTGGCTAATTTAAAACTTGACGAGACTAGAATACCTCAAGACGGCAGAATAAGAATGACTTTTGATAATAAAGAAATAGATTTAAGGATTTCAGTTCTACCACTTCTTGGTGAGGAAAAAGTAGTAATGAGAATTTTAGATGTTTCACGAGGCGCTCCAACTATGGAAGACCTAGGTTTTATCGGTCAAGGAGCAGAAATTATAAAGAAAAACATGGTTAAAACCGATGGTTTACTTCTAGTAACTGGTCCGACTGGATCAGGTAAATCAACCACACTTTTTTCAATCTTAACTGTTTTAAATAAAGAAGATGTAAATATTGTTACACTTGAAGATCCTATAGAATATTTTATTAAGGGTATTAATCAATCTCTTGTTAGACCAGAAATAGGTTTTACTTTTGCTTCTGGATTAAGATCCCTCTTAAGGCAAGATCCAGACGTGATTATGGTTGGTGAGATTCGTGATAATGAAACTGCTGAATTATCCATACACGCCAGTTTGACTGGTCATTTGGTTTTATCCACTTTGCATACTAATAATGCTTTGGGGGCTATACCAAGATTGATAGATATGGAAGTCGAACCTTTTTTGCTTGCTTCTACTTTAAATACGATTATAGCGCAAAGATTGGCCAGAAAAATTTGTCCAAAATGTAAAAAAGAAGAGCATATATCTGCCGAATCATTAAAAGATATAAAGAATGAAATAATGAAATTGCCAGCAGGTAGTGTTGAAAAATTAATTCCAGATTTTAATATAGATAGAATGAAATTTTACAAAGGAGAAGGTTGTTCTTATTGTGGACACAAAGGTTACGAGGGTCGAGTAGCTTTGGCGGAAGTTTTAGATGTAGATGATGATATTCAAAATGCTATAATGAATAAACAAAAAGTTTTAAAAGCTGAAGACGTGAGACAAAGTCAAGGATTTATTACAATGAAACAAGATGGCATTATAAAAGCTTTAATGGGTACAACATCTATTGAAGAAGTTTTAAGCACAATTCATGATGAATAATTAAATATAATAACATGGCGAAAAAAAAGATAAAAATTTTATTAGTTGAAGATGATTCGTTTTTATTAAATATGTATGCTACTAAATTTGAAATTGAAAACTTTGAGGTGGTAGTGGCTGAAGACGGAGAGAAAGGTTTTAGAATGGCTTCCACAGAAAATCCAGATATTATTTTATTAGATATCATGTTACCCAAAATGGATGGATTTGATGTATTAAAACAAATCAAAAATAATCAAGAAACAGCCAACATTCCAGTTATTCTTTTGACTAATTTAAGTCAAAAAGATGACATTGATAAGGGGTTGGATATGGGAGCAATTGATTTTTTAATTAAAGCTCATTTTATGCCGTCTGAAGTTGTAGAAAAAATAAAAAAAATATTAAAGAATAAAAATTAATATGGAAGTACCATCAATTTTATTAAATAGAATATTGTCTGAAGCAGCCAAGAAGAAAGTATCTGACCTTCATTTAATGGTTGGTAGTTTACCAATGGCTAGAATTGATAATCAACTTTCTCCTTTCATTGAATCAGAGATTATTACTAAGGAAATATTAGATAAAATTATTGATAGCTTATTAAATGATAAGGAAAAAGAATTGTTGAAATTAAATAAATCAGTTGAAACGGTTAAAACAATGGCTGGAAATTTTCGATTTAAAATCAATATATTTTTTCAAAAAGAATTACCAGCTATTTCGTTTCATTATGTGTCGGGTATTATAAAGAATTTAAATGAGTTGAGTATTCCTGAGTCTTTTGCTGAATTAATTAAAAAAAATTCAGGACTTTTAATTATTGCTGGTACTTATGGTTCAGGTAGGACGACAACGGCAGCAGCATTTATTGAAGAAGTGAATAAAACGATTAATAAAAATATTGTTACAATTGAAAATCCAATTGAATATTTGTTTGTCAGTAAAAAAAGTATTATTACGCAAAGACAAGTGGGGACGGACGTCAATTCAATAGTTGATGGATTAAAATTTTGTTTAAACGAAGATGTTGATTTAGTTTATGTAAATGGAATAAAAAATGAAGAGACAATGACAGAGGCTACGCCTTTGATTATTGAATTAGCCGCTGGTAATTGTTTAGTTCTTTTAGAATTAAATTCTGACAGTTCAGTCAGAACAGTTGAAAAAATAATTTCCTATTTACAAAAAAAATCAACAGTTGAAGCAGCTCGTCATGATGTAGCTGACATTTTACTTGGAGTAATTATTCAAAAATTAGTAACAAAAAAAGGTGGTGGTTTAGTTTTGGCTAGTGAAGTTTTATTAAATAATTCAGCTGTAAAATCATTGATTCGAGAAGGTAAAAATTATCAAATAGAAAATATCATTCAAACTTCTAGACAAGAAGGCATGATTAATATGGCAAAATCTTTAGCAGATTTAACTGATAAGGGAGCTATTAATTAAATTACAACATAATACATGGCTTTTTATAAATATCGAGCGATTGATAAAAATAAAAAAACTAAAGAAGGTCTAGTGGAGGCTGCTAGTAAAGATTTTGCAGTAGAAACATTAAGAGAACAAGGCTTATCGATTGTGTCAATTATTGAAACATCGCATCGAGGCAAAATAAGTTTGCCAATTTTGAATCAAATAAAACAAAAAGATATTATTATTTTTTCTAGACAGTTTTCAGTAATGATTTCAGCTAATGTGGCAGTAGTACAAAGTTTAAAAATATTAGTTGAACAGACAGCTAATTTAAAATTAAAAATAATAGTGTCGGAAATTGCTGATGAGGTAGATGGCGGTTCTAAATTATCCGATGCTTTCGCAAAAAGACCAAAAGTTTTTTCTGCTTTTTATGTTAGTGTCGTTAGATCTGGTGAGACTTCTGGTAAATTAGATGAAATATTAAATTATTTAGCTGATGAAATGGAAAAAGATTACGACATGATGAGTAAGATAAAAGGAGCGATGATTTATCCGATTTTTGTTTTAAGTAGTCTTTTGGTTGTTGGTACAATTATGATGATTTATGTTGTTCCTAAATTGACAGATATTTTAACTGAAACTGGAGCCGAATTACCCCTAACAACTAGAATTTTAATAGGTACTTCTGGTTTTATGGCAGAATCATGGTGGATAATTTTAATTTTATTGGGTATTTTTTTTATTATTTTGAGAACATATATAAGCAAACCAGTTGGCAGAAGACAGTTGGATTATATTAAATTAAAATTACCGATTTTTGGTAGATTGTTCCAATTAATATATTTAGTTAGATTTACTCGGTCAATGCAAACTTTGATTGTTGGCGGAGTAACTATTTCCAAGAGTTTAGAAGTTTCTTCTGCAGTGGTTGATAATGAAATTTATAAACAATTAATAGAAAGTACTATAAAAGAAGTAGAAGAAGGAAATTCTATTTCTAATGTATTTTTGTCAAGCAAAGAAATTCCTAAAATGGTTTCACAAATGTTAGCAGTCGGTGAAAAGACGGGTAAAATTGATGTTATTTTAGAACGTATTACTGATTTCTACTCTAGGGAAATAAATAATATGGTTGCTAATTTAATGACTTTAATGGAACCAATAATAATGGTAGTAATGGGTGTAGCCGTAGGAATTATGGTGGCGGCAATTATTTTGCCAATGTATAACATGGCAGGACAATTCTAAATTTATCGATTTAATTGTTGAAAAAATTAAAATTTAAAATATATAATAAATTTAAGCTAATAAATTATGAAGAGAAAAAAAACAAATTCTGGTTTTACTTTAGTAGAATTATTGGTAGTGATTAGTATTATTGGTTTGCTGTCATCTTTTGCGGTGGTTTCTTTGAATAGCGCAAGGGCAAAAGCCAGAGATGCGTTAAGAAAAGGTGACATGTCTCAAATACGGACTGCCTTAAATCTTTTTTATGATGACAATTTAAGTTATCCAATTTGTGGTAGTTGGAATGGTAATGATGAAGATTTTGGTGCCGCAGTTGATAGTGGCTCTACTTGTTATAACACGGCTTTAACTACTGCTTTGAGTGGCGGAACAAGACCATTTTTAGGCGTAATGCCAAGAGATCCTCTAAATCCGAATAATGATCCTAACGCTAGTAATACATATTTATATCGATATGTTAGCGATTCTGAAGGCACAGCTTATGCTCTAGTCTATATGATTGAAGATAGTGATGTATTGCAAAACATAAGAGGTTGGTAAAATTTTATAAATTGTTAATTTTGTGG
Organism: uncultured Gammaproteobacteria bacterium; assembly: GCA_964467155.1. Taxonomy (GTDB): domain Bacteria; phylum Patescibacteriota; class Patescibacteriia; order Patescibacteriales; family GWC2-42-12; genus CAYXNZ01. The sequence continues at coordinate 89,301 of CAYXNZ010000001.1, forward strand.
TATAATGTGGATAAGTGATTTTTTTATTTGCAATGATTTTTTAAATATTTATTTTATTTAACTCACGACTTTATTCCCATGCTTGTCAGCTGAGTTTGGGTATAGATAATTCGTGTAAAATTGAAAGGGGGTGAAATATGAAAAAACAAAAAGGTTTTACATTGATTGAATTGTTAGTTGTTATTGCTATTATTGGTTTGTTATCTACTTTAGCAGTAGTAGCATTAAATAATGCTCGTCAGAAATCAAGAGATGCTAAACGTGTTTCTGATATAAAACAAGTTCAAACTGCATTAGAATTGTATTATAACGATGCTAACGCTTATCCAGCTACAGCAGATATAGCTACAGGCGGAACAGTCACTTATGATACTACTACCTATATGCAGGTAATCCCCTCCAACCCATCACCTATGAATGATGGAAGTTGCGGATTAGATGATTATGCTTATGAAATACAGGAGTCAGGAGCTTCATACACACTAGAATATTGTATTGGTGGTACGGCTGGAGGTTTAAGTGCGGGTAGTCATACTGCCACGCCAGCTGGAATATCAAACAACTAGTGAATCTTTGAAAGGGCCTATTAAGGGTTCAATTAAACGAGAGCGGTTTTACCGCTCTCGTTTTGTGTATGACAGTTAATTTATTATGAGGTATAATTTAAACATGAGAAAAGAAAAAATAAAAATTTTTATAAATATTTTATTAGAAAGTGGTGTTTTATCAATTATTTTTTTTGTGCCACTATACTTTGCTTTTTTCAGAGAAAATTATAATATATTTGAATTAAATAAAATTGTTTTATTTCGGTCTTTATTGTTGCTAATAATTTCTTTGTATGTTTTTAAAATTTTTTTAGTCGGTAAAATTAAAACAAAAATTAATTTAAATATTTTTCTTTTTACAATATTAACAATTATATTATTTTTTATAAGTTCTTATTTTTCAATTCATCCACAACTAAGTTTTTGGGGCAGTTATGCTAGACAGCAGGGTTTTTATAGTTTATTCAGTTATTTATTGTTTTTTAATTTTTTATTGCTTTATTTTGATAGTTTTAAAAAAATTAAAAGAGTAATTATAGTAATAATGACGAGTTCAGTTTTAGTTTGTAGTTATGGTATTATTCAATATTTTTATTTAGATCCATTAAACTGGAAAGAAGCAACAATTTTTACTGGTCGAATTTTTTCTAGCTTAGGTCAGCCGAATTTTTTTGGTCATTTTTTATTATTTACTATTCCTTTATTTGTTTATACCTTTATTTGTTTAACCAAAAAATCTATTTATAAATTATTTTTATTATTAATAATTTTTAGTCAATTAATATGTTTAATTTTTACTTATAGTCGATCGGCTTTCTTGGGTTTTGTTGCTGGGTTATTTGTTTTTTTAATATTATGGTTGATTGTCAAAAGAAGGAAAAAGATTGCGATTGGCTTGATATTGATTGGATTTATTTTTAGCTCAGTATTGGTTACTGGTAGTATCTTTTATACAAAAAATAACCATAATAATAGTGCAATCTACAATTTGACTTTTACTAATCGAATAAAAAGTAATCTTAATTTATCTAGTGGTTCAACTAAAATGAGATTATTGTATTGGCAAGCAGCTATTGAAGAAATTAAAATAGCTTCACCAAAAAGACTTTTGATTGGCTATGGTCCGGAGACATTGTCAACTGTATTTGCGAAATACTATACTCCAGAATGGGGAATATACGAAAAAATAAATTCATATCCAGACAGGGCCCATAATATAATTTTTGATACAATATTAGCCTCTGGTTTTTTAGGAATGATTTTATTTTTATTTTTCGTTTGTTATTTATCGACACAAATTTTTAAATATATAAAAAATAATTTGTATAAACAAGATAGAGAATTTTGGTTAGTTTTAACAATAGCATCTCTAATATTCGGCCATTTTATTAATCTTTTATTTACTTTTTCAACCACAACAATTAACGTTTATTTTGTTTTGATTTTGGCTATATTGATTTTTTTATTGAATCAACAGAATCAAGAAAAGATTATAAAAATTAATTTAACTAAATTTTCAAAATTGATTATTTTTCCCTTAGTTTTCGTTGTTTGTCTTTTGTTTATTTATTATCAAAATGTCAACGAATTGTTAGCAGATTATTACTATAAAGAAGTTCAACTAGCAGAAAATAATAATAATTGTAATTTGGTCTTAGAAAATATGGAAAAAACGATAAATTATAGCCCGGCTAGAACTTTTTATCAAGAAAGATATTTACATCATTATTCAAATTGTCTTAGTTTGGTCGAGGATCAAGAAGAGCGGAATGAAATACATGATAATTTAATTTGGATGTTAAATACTATTAAATCTAGAGAATATCAGTTTTATACTGTGTTAAATATGGCACATGCGGAAGCTTTGCTTGGTTATTATATTAATCCAGCTTATTATCAAACAGCTGAAAATAATTATCTTAATCTAATAGAATTAAATCCATCTTTTACTCAGGCAAAGAAGGATTTGGCTAAAATGAAATTATGGCAAAAGGATTACGAGCAAGCGATAGAATACACCAAGCAAGCAATAGAAGTGTTACCGTTGTTTGATCATAAAGACTTAAATAAAGAACATGCTAAAGAAATAAAGAATGAATTAATTGATATTTATAATATTTTAGGCGTAGCTTATAGTAGTCAAGGTGATATCAAAGAGGCGTTATTAGTCTATCAAAATATTATAGAATTGGACCCTCATTATTTAGTAGTTTATAAAAAAATAGCGGATATTTATTATCAGCAAGGTAATATTGAAAAAGCAATTTTTTTCAATAAAAGAGGATATATGTTAAATCCAAATGACTATGCTTGGCCGTACGCAATCGCATTACTTTATCAAGACACTAGTGATAAAAAAAATGCTTTGAAATATGCCACTCAAGCTTTAAATCTTGATTCAAATAATCAAGAAATAATTAAATTTATAAGTGAATTATAACTATGTTTAATTTTTTAGTATTTTTTATTTTTATTTTAGGTTTAATTATCGGTTCTTTTTTGAATTGTTTAATCTGGCGACTGCATACTGAAGAAAGTTTAATGGGTAGATCATATTGCCCTAAATGTAAAAAACAAATTTTTTGGTATGATAATATACCAATTCTAAGTTTTTTAATCTTACGAGGTAAGTGTCGACATTGTGGCAAATCGATTTCATGGCAATATCCAATGGTGGAATTAGTAATGGGGGCAATGTTTGCGATAACATTTATTATTAATTTCCAATTTCCAATTTCCAATTTCCAATCAATTAATAATTTTCAATTTTCAAATATATTTATAATTCAATTATTGCGGGATTGGTTTCTGATTGCCGTAATGACAGTGGTGTTTATTTATGATTTTAAGTGGTATTTAATATTAGACATTGTTGTTTTACCAGCCTGTATAATTATATTAATTTTGAATTTAATTATTGGTGATTCTAGTTGGTTAAACTTGTTATTTTCTGGTATAATAGGAGGTAGTTTTTTCTTAATTCAATACATAATTTCAAAAGGAAAATGGATAGGTGGTGGTGATATCAGATTGGGTTTATTAATGGGCTTAGCCTTGGGTTGGCCAAATATAATAGCAGGTATAATTCTAGCTTATTTTATTGGTTCAGTGACAGCAATTGGTTTAATATTAGCTAAAAAAAAGCAGTGGGGTTCACAATTACCGTTGGGTGTTTTTTTAGCACCAGCAACAATCATCGTGTTATTTTGGGGTGATAGAATAATCAATTGGTATATAAATTTGTTGTAAATAATTTTTTGTAGATTAAAAATGTCTATTAGAAAAGCTATATTAATATTAGTTACTTTGTTGATAATAATGATGGCTGTTTTTACTTTGTTTTACGCTTATCAAAATGAAAAAAAATTAGAAAAAAAAAGTCAGGAAATCAATAAACAAATTAGCGAAGAACAAAAACCATTGGATGATAAAAGGTAACAAATGTTAAATACTTTATAATGCGTCTCTACCGAAATGGAAAGAAATAAAAACTGATTAAAACAAAAATCTATAAAATAATAATAATCAGCGTGGCTTATTCCCACGCTGATTTAAAAATATAAATTAAATGAAGTATTTTAATTTTTTAAAAAACCCAGAAGGATTTACCTTGATAGAATTATTGACCAGTATGTCTATTATAGTTCTTTTATCTAGTGTTTTTTTAGCTAATTATCATGGAATCAATAAGAGATCTGAAATCAATATGGTGGCACAAAAAATGTTAAGTGATATTCATTTAGTACAGAATAAAAGTTTAAGTTTAGAAGAATATGGTACTGAAAATATTCCTTTGGGTGGTTGGGGGATACATCTAGTAGAAGGGGAGTCTAGTTATATTATTTTTGCTGATAATGACGGTAACAAAGCATATGATATTGGAGAAGGTGATGAAACTCTAGGAGCTAAAAAAATTAATATGAACAATGTGATTATTGACGATATTAATTTAATTGATAATCTTGATATAGTTTTTTTATCACCGGATCCAGATGTTTATTTTAATGGTGCTTTATTGTCAACAGATCAAACAGCTATGATAACTTTATCAGATGGCGCAAGTGAAAAAGATATAATTATAAATTTTTTAGGCGTAGTTGATGTTGAGAATTAAACAAATAAAAAAAAATAATTATCAATCAGGTTTTAGTTTAATTGAAATAATTGCTGTTATTTTTATTATTGTTATTGGTTTAATTGGTATTCTGTCGTTAGTTGTGCAAAATATTCAAATTAAAAATTTTAATCAGAACACATTAATTGCTTCACAATTGGCTCAAGAAGGTTTAGAACTTATAAGAAATACTAGAGATAAAAATTGGCTCGAGTTAAATCCGTTTGGAAGTAATTTAGTATCAGCAGGAAATAGTGATACGATTACTATTTATTTTGATGGTACCGATATAAATATTTCTTCTGTCAGTGATATTAATAGTGAATCAGCTGAATTGAAAAAAAATAATAATTTTTATATTCACGGTACAGGCGAAGAAACAATTTTTAAACGAGTTATTGAGTTGGATAATAGTGGTTTAGATTTTATTACGGCTAGTAGTATAGTTCAATGGAATAGTCGTAACAAAATATATAATTATGAAGCCGATACTATTTTGTATGATTGGCGATAGTTTGGCGTTAGGATATTTAAGATTTTTGAGATAATTATGATTATTGAGATAATTAAAAAATTAAAGAGAAATAAACAAGGAGTGACGCTGATTGAATTATTAGTAGCTATAGCTATTTTTTCAGTAGTTATTTTGTCAGCAACTCAAATTTTTAAAATGGTAATTGAGGGTCAACGAAGTGCTATTGCTAGTGATAATATTCAATCAAATATGCGTTATATTTTGGAAATTATATCAAAAGAGATACGTATGACAGAACGAGTAGACAATGAATGTGATGATGTTTTTGGAGTCACATCGATTAATCGCGTCTATAACAAAACATCTAATGAGTTGGGGGAAGCGCTTTATTTTAAAAATAAAGATGAAGAATGTACAATTTATTATTTAGAAGAAGATGAAGACAATATTCAAAGATTAAAAATTCAGCGTGGAGAAAATGTTGGTTATTTAACTTCAAACGATATTCAGGTTAATAACTTAAAATTTTTAATTAATGATAATACTATCATTGGATCAGAAAGCACCCAACCCTTAGTAACAATGAGTATGAATATAACCTCAACTGGTAAAGCAATACATTTGGCTACGACTACCATTCAAACAACTATTTCATCTAGACATTATGAATAAAGATAAAATAAACTTAATAAAAATTAAAGAAAATGGAACAGCTTTAATGATGGCACTATTAATTTTAACAGGTGTCTTAACGGTATCTCTGGTTGCAGCTGATTTAATTGTTAACAGTATCAAGACTGGACGATCACAGTCTTATTCTACAAAGGCGTATTTTGCTGCTGAAGCGGGCGCGGAAAGATCTTTATGGGAGGTAAGAAAAAATACTGAAAATCCATTACCCAACGAAAACGAAGAAAATATTTTTACTGAAGAATTAGGGAGTGGTAGTGTTTATCATGTTGATTATGCCAGTTCATCACCAGCCGTAATATTTACTTCAACAGGTGTTTTTCGAGGAGTATATCGAGCAGTCGAAACATCTTTTACTTCTCAAAGTGAATAGCCAAGAGTATGAAAATAATTGATTATGAATAAAGAAAAAATAAAACAACGAATTGACCTTCCTTCGCTAAAGCTACGGCGGGCAAGAAAATTATGAAACATAAAATAATTAAAACAAAGTTACAGTATGAACAAAACAGATGCTAAAAAAAGAATAAACAAATTAAGGAAAGAAATAGAACATCATCGTTATCTTTATCATGTTTTAGATAAACCAGAAATTAGCGATGGTGCTAACGATAGTTTAAAAAACGAATTAGAAAAATTAGAAAGACAATTTCCAGAATTTATTACATCTGATTCGCCAACTCAACGAGTTGGTGGTAAGCCGTTGGATAAATTTAAAAAAATTAGACATCGTGCACCAATGACCTCATTATTTGATGCTTTTAGTAATCAAGAAATGGAGGATTGGGAAAATAGATTAATTAAAATTCTCTACCCCCACTCACTCCCCCTTACTAAGGGGGAGAAAAAAAGAGAGGGTTTTGATTATTACTGTGAATTAAAAATGGATGGTTTGGCTATGTCTTTAATCTATAAACAAGGTAATTTTATTCAAGGTGCTACTCGAGGCGACGGGCAAACAGGTGAAAATGTTACCCAAAATTTAAAAACAATTGAGTCTATTCCACTATCTTTGCGAATACCTAGTCAACAAGATTTAGCGGAGCTTGGTTTTGATGAACAAAACGTTATAGATATCATTAAAGCAGTAGAATCAGGCGAAGTAGAAGCGCGAGGAGAAGCTATAATGCCTAATCAGGTTTTTAAAGAATTAAATAAAAAATATAAAAAACAAGGAAAACCACCACTAGCTAATCCAAGAAATGGTGCTGCTGGTTCAATTAGGCAATTGGATTCAAGAGTAACTGCAGAAAGAAAATTGGATTTTCATGTTTATGCTTTAATTATTCGTGATAATCTTAATAGAGAGATAAAATTTAATCAACATAAACAAGAACATTTTTTAGCTAAACTACTTGGTTTTAAAATATTAAATCAAAATAAATACGTAAACAATTTAGCTGGAGCAATAGAATTTCACGATTATTGGGAAAAAAACAGAGAGAAAGTTCCTTTTGAATGTGACGGTGTGGTAATAGTAATAAATGATTTATCGCTTTGGTCAAAATTAGGAATTATTGGTAAAGGGCCACGTTATATGATGGCTTTTAAATTTGCGGCTGAACAAGCAACAACAAAATTAGAAGACGTAGTTTGGCAAGTTGGACGAACTGGTATATTAACACCAACGGCAATTTTATCACCAGTTAAAGTTGGTGGTGTGGTAGTTGGTCGAGCAACTCTTCACAATATGGATGAGATACGTCGATTGAAGATAAAAATTGGTGATACAGTAATTTTAGAAAGAGCTGGTGATGTTATACCGAAGATTACGGAAACCCTAATAAATTTAAGGGATGGTAGTGAAAAAGAAATTACAATTCCTAAACGATGCCCGATCTGTGGTAGTCAAGCGGAAAAAATATTAGGTGAAGTCGCTTATCGTTGTACTAATAAAGAATGCTATGCAGTTAATTTACGTCGACTCATCCATTGGGCTAGTAAAAATGCTATGGACATTCCCGGACTTGGACCAAAAATAATTGAACAATTAGTTAAAGAAAAATTAGTGCGAGATGTAAGCGATTTTTATAAATTAAAAATAGGTGATTTAAAACCACTCGAGCGTTTTGCTGATAAGTCAGCAGAAAATTTAATAGAAGCTATTGTCAGTAAAAAAGAAATTGAATTGGCTCGTTTTATTTTTGGTTTAGGTATCAGACATGTTGGGGAAGAAAGTGCTTTATTTCTAGCAAAACAATTTAAAAATAAAGTCAAAATCAAGGAATTAATAAGTCATTTTAAAAAATTGAGATTAGAAGATTTGGAAGAATTACCAGATATTGGACCAATTGTGGCTAAAAGTATCTCAGACTGGTTTAACAATGCAAAAAATTTAACATTATTAGAAGAATTAGAAAAAGTTGGATTGATATTAAATATTACTGAAATTGCTCAATCAAATAGAGCGTTAAATGGAAAGAAGTTTGTTTTGACGGGTAGTTTAAGTGGTTTGACAAGAGAAGAAGCGAAAGCTAAGATAAGAGAATTGGGTGGAGATATTTCGTCAGTGGTTAGCCAAAAAACAGATTATGTGGTAGTTGGAGAAGATCCAGGTAGTAAATTATCTCAAGCTCAAAAACTAGGCGTAGATATTATCAATGAACGAGATTTTTTAAATCTTGTTAAATAATTCATAAAAATAAAGATGAAAATATCAAAAGAAGAAATTAAACATATTGCTGAATTAGCTAGACTAGAGTTAAGCAATGAGGAATTTGAGAAATACGGTAATCAATTAGAACAAATATTAGGTTACATAGATCAGTTGCAAGAAGTTGATGTTAGTCAAATAGAGCCGACAGCTCAGGTAACAGGATTAGTTAATGTTGTTCGTGAAGATAAAGCGGTTGATTGGGATAAAAAGGAAGTAAAAGTGGCTTTAAATCAGGCACCAGAAACAGAGGCTAATCAGGTCAAGGTGAAACGAGTATTAAAATAATTTATAGAAAAATTATGCCAATAAAATTAAATGAATTAACGATAAAACAAGCGCAAGACAAATTAGATAAAAATGAAATTACTTCAGTCGAATTAACCAAAGCTTGTTTAACACGTATTAAAGAAGCGGATAAAAAGATTAAAGCTTGTTTAACGGTATGTGAGAAAGAAGCCATAGATGAAGCAAAACAAGCCGATGAAAAACGTAATAAAGGTAAAAAAGGTGGTTTATTAGGTATCCCTTATTTAGCTAAAGATAATATTTTAACTAAAGGTGTTAAAACAACAGTAGCTTCTAAGATTTTAGAAAATTATATTGCACCGTTTGATGCCACGATTATTAAGAAGTTAAAAAAAGCAGGTGCAGTGTTATTAGGAAAAACTAATCTTGATGAATTCGCTCATGGTGCGTCAACGGAAAATTCAGCTTTTGGGTCAACGCATAATCCATGGGATTTGGAGCGTGTACCTGGTGGTTCATCTGGTGGTTCTGGCGCGGCAGTTATTGCTGATATGTGTTTATTCGCTCTAGGGACAGATACTGGTGGTTCAATTCGATGTCCAGCTAGTTTTTGTGGAGTGGTTGGTTTGAAGCCAACCTATGGACGATCATCACGTTTTGGTTTGGTGTCTATGACTAGCTCAACTGATGTGCCAGGTCCGTTAACTAAAACAGTTGAAGATGCTAGTTTGGTCTTAAAAACAATAGAAGGCGTAGATGAACAGGATAGTACTACTGTAGACAATAAATCAGGTGATTATGAAAATTTTTTATTTAAAAATTTAAAAGGTTTGAAGATTGGTTTGCCTGAAGAGTATTTCGTTGAAGGCACTGGCGTGGGTGTAAAAAAAACAATTCAAGTAGCAGTAGAGAAATTGAAGGAACTGGGAGCGGAATTTATTGAAGTAAATTTACCTCACACAAAGTATGGTGTACCGGCTTATTACATAATTACACCATCAGAAATTAGTTCTAATTTAGCTCGATTTGACGGCATACGTTATGGTTATAGCGAAACTAATAATGGTCGTAATTCAGAAAATGATTTGATGTCTATTTATAAAAAAAGTCGTGGTCATGGTTTTGGTCCAGAAGTAAAGAGAAGAATCATGCTTGGCACTTACGCTTTATCAGCTGGTTATTATGACGCTTATTATTTACGAGCACAAAAGGTTAGAACAATTATTAAAAAAGAATTTGATGAAGTGTTAGAAAAAGTTGATTTATTACTAACGCCAACTGCACCTCATACTGCTTTTAAAATCGGTGAGCAAGTAGACAATCCAGTTAAAATGTATTTAGAAGATATTTTCGTAACCGGTGCTTCTTTGTCTGGCTTACCGGCAATGTCGATTAACTGTGGGTTTGTTGATGGTTTACCAGTTGGTTTACAGTTAATCGGTAAAAGATTTGATGAAGCGATTTTATTTCGAGTCGGGCATAATTATGAAAAAGCAACGAACTGGAATGAAAAAAAACCAAATATATAATTAGTTAAATTATTTTTATGACGAATAATAAAAAAAATTATTACAAAATTGGGTTATTAGTAGTGGTTATTTTGTTTTTATCTTTTTCATTAGTTTTTTTTATAAATAATTATAAGAATAGCAACAACAATAGTGAAAAAGAAGATGTATTAAAAAATGAAAACATGTTAATCGCTGTTGCAGATGGTGGTGCGAGCTTTAAACAAGTCAGACCAATTGCTGAAGCTGACCATATTTGGGGAGATATTAATGCACCAATTCAAATTATTATTTATGATGATTTTGAATGTCCTTTTTGTTTAAAATTTTATGACACGACGAGGCAAATACAACAAGAGTTTAATGAACAGATAGCAATAGTTTATCGACATAATCCATTGTCTTATCATGCTATGGCCATACCAATGGCGATTGCTTCCGAATGTGCCGCTGAACAAGGGCAATTTTGGCAAATGTATGATAAATTATTTGAAGAGAATCGAAGTAGAAAGATAAATAATGAACAAATTAAAAATGATGCGATGGATTTAGGATTGGATTTAGTTAAATTTAATCAATGTTTTGAGCAGGAAAAATATAAAGATAAAATAATTGAGCAGATGCTAGAGGGTAAAAATGCTGGTGCTATTGGTACGCCAACAGTATTTTTAAACGGAAAGCTTTTGCCAGGCGCAGTGCCGTTTGAAGATTATATCGGTCGTGATGGTCAGCCGTACCAAGGAATGAAGAGTCAAATAAATAAAGAATTACCCGTCTCGCCTTCGGCTAGCCGAGGCGGAGGAATTACGAATCAAGAATTATGAAAAGAAAAATAGTTTTAGCTTCAAAATCACCTCGGAGAAAATTTTTATTAGGATTGATAGGTCTAAAGTTTGAAATCAAAGAAAGTTTATATGAAGAAGATATGCAAGTACATAAAGATCCCTATCGATTAGTTGAATTTTTGGCTTTTAAAAAAGCAGAAGAAGTAGCTAGTCATTATTCTAATGCAATAATTATCGGTGCTGATACCTTTGTTATTTATAAAAATAAATTTATTGGTAAACCAAAAGACGAAAAAGATGCTTTTAGAATTATGAAATTATTATCTGGAAAATCACATACAGCTGTTTCAGGATTGGCTTTAATTGATACAAAAACAGGTAAAAAAATAATTACTCATGAAGAAGCTAGAGTTACCTTTAGAAAGTTGGGAGATAGTGAAATAAAAAAATATTTAAAAAATAAGGAGTGCTTAGATATGGCCGGGGCTTATGGATTGATGGGTAAAGCCGCTGGATTAATTAAGTCAACTGAAGGTGATTTCTATTCAATTATCGGGTTACCTTTAACAAAGTTGCATTTGGGACTTAAAAAAATGGGAGTTGATAGTTTTGATATATAAAGAGATTTAATTTGGAGAGTTCGCCTAGAGGCCTATGGCACTTGCTTGGAAAGCAGGCGGGTGAAAGCCCACGAGGGTTCGAATCCCTCACTCTCCGCAGTTCGCAACAAAGCGAGGTTAAAGCCTCGTTTTTTGCTTTATTTAAAGGGTTTTTGTTTAGTTCGAGCGTGAGATATTTTTGCTCAATCGGTTTTATATCTTTTTTAATCGGTATAAGCCAATTATTGGCTTGTATAAGCAGTTTTTTGTCTTTTAATTTTTGGTTCGAGCCTATTCGTAAAAGTATATCTTTTTTAACATTATTTGTTCCAACTTTAAATTTTGCCCTTGCTCTGTCGGCAAATTTTACATCTTCAATAAGTTTTTCAATTCTGTTGTTTTGTTTTTTATATTCCCGTATTTTTTGTTCAATTTTTACAAGTTCCATTTCATAATCATTTTTCTGTTTAAGATATTCCTCATCAGATATTAAGCCTCGGCAAGTCATTTTTGTTAGATTGATTTTTTCAAGTTTTATTTCTTCCGCTCTTTTCTCTAAATTCTTGATAATAGTTTCATTATCATTCGGACTTTCTTTCTTGATTTCTTCGGCGATATTGAAAAACAGTTTTTTAAAGTCTGTTTGAAATTCAAAGCCCGCTAGTTTATTATCAATCTGTTCTTCCAGTCCTTTGACTTCAATAGCGGGCTGTAAGCATTTGTGAGAGGGCTTTTTATGTGTGCAACGATAATATGTATATTCGGCTTGCTTGCCGTTTTTCAGTTTCTTCGTCTTTTTATCAGCACAAACCAAACAACCACATTCGGCACATCTGATTATTCCCGAATAGGCAAAGTCATGAACTCTTTTTCTCGGTTTTCCGTTTCTACCGAGTAATTGCTGTATTCTGTCATATTCTTCCAGCGTGATCATGGGTTTATGCTTGCCTCGTTTTTGTAGTCCGTTGTATTCAATAATGCCCGCATAAAATATATTGATAAATATTCTATATAAAGAGGCTCTAGCTAATTTACCGCCATTTTTTCTTTTCGTCGCCTTTGGTTTAAATTTCCAATCATTGTTTAGTTTATCTAAAACATCGGGAACGGAAAATTTGCCTGTAAGCATTAAATCAAAAGCCTTGCGGATAATTCTAAATCTTTCCTTATCAACTTCAATCGTGCTTAATCCGCCGTTTCTCACATTTACATAGCCGTTGGGACACATATTCGGTTGCCAACCCATTTCAAATTTTTTTTCCAGTCCACGCCGAACATCTTTTCCTAGTTTAGAAGAAAAGTATTGTGATTGAGATAACGACATTTGCAACATCATTATTCCCTCGGGGCTATTATCAAAATTGTATGAGCCGAATTTTAGATCGGCTATAATTCCAGTCCTTACCAAATAGCTTATAGTTGAGGCGTCAATCTCGTTTCTGCTTAATCTATCGGGGTGCCACGCAATAATTCCCGAGGCTTCGCCGTTTTGTATCCGCTTAATCATATCGGCAAACACAGGGCGATTATACGGCTTAAAAGCAGAGTGTTTTTCTTCCAAAACTTCTACAATATCAAGAGAGCCGAAAAACTCTTTTACTTTATCCATTTGACTAGAAATAGACAAAGCCTGTCGTTCTTCTCCCTCGGTTGATTTGCGGACATAAACAAAGTATTTAATTGTGTTTGCGTTTTTCATAATAGTTAAGTTAGTAAAAACAAAAAAGGACAGTCTTGGCTACCCCGACACAAATAGCCAAAAAAGACTATTTCATCGGACAAGACTGCCCATCTCTATTATGAAATAAAAAAAGTCTTTAAAGACATTATTTAATTGTGTCAAGGTAGCATTTAAATATTATCAGTATTTTTTTAATTTTTCAAGAGCTTTTAGTTCATCTTTGGTAAAAGGGCTGTAAATTATCTGTCCCAGTATCATCATATCCATACATTGCGAGTAAGCCTCATCACGGCTCAAGTTTATTTTATACACTTTTTTGTATAATCTCTGAAATTCCAAAACATGCTTTTCTTTCAGTCGCATTGTTTTTGTTGTTTAGGTTCAAGCCAAAGCCATTATGTTCATCGGGCAAGGTATAAGCAGAGTAATCAATATTACCTGCATATTCGCTAAAAAAGGTTTTAACAAATATCGGTTCAAGTCCTTTTATGTGTCGGACATAAAAGTTAAACGCTTCATAGCCAGTCATTTCAACTGGTTTATTTAATTTTTGAGAACAAAAGAATTT
>CAYXNZ010000002.1:0-96964 GCA_964467155.1 uncultured Gammaproteobacteria bacterium
TATTTTTAACCATTAAGAAAGATTAAACTTTCAAATTGGTTAGAAATAATCTGTTGTAACAACAGAACCCATTGGAGTAATGCCAATTCTTGATCGGCGTTTTTTAGTGAAGCTTTTTTGTTTGAAAAATAAGCTGTCACTTGAGTTTTACTTCTAACGTTTCAATTATTTTTAAGTTTAATAAAAATGATTTGTAACAGAGGCTATATTAATTTTTTATATTTTAGAAGTTTTTATTTTTATATGATAGCATCAAAAGGACATATTTCTTGGCATTTGCCACAATGATTACATTTTTTGTCATCTATGGTTGCTTTTCCGCTGTCATTGATTGAAATTGCTCCAAAAGGACAGATTCCGACACAAGCTCCGCAGCCAGCACACTTTGATTCCTTAACTGTAAGTTTTTTCATATTTTAGAATTATTTTATAAATAATTTTTTTATCTTATCTTATCTAATTTTAATTTTTTTCAAAGACAATCTTAGCAAAACAAATCTTAATGTAGGTTTTATAACCACCATATTATTTTAAAACTTTAATTATTCGTTGGTTGCTCTTGTGTTTCTATAATAAATTTTACTTTTCTTTGTGTTCCTATCTTTGGCACAAACTGAGATAAAAAATCACCGAAATTTTTATCTTCACTTTCGCAACCTACGTGGTTGTATTTTTTATTTCCAATCTTTTCTATTCTGTTGAATAAATAACCTTCAAATGTTTTTTTCATACGTTATATTCTTAATCAGATTTAATAAACGGACATTTTGTTGCTTTAATTTTGCCGTCTAAAACTGCTCGAATAAATTCATTGCAAGATTTAAATCCACATTTTCCACAATTTAGATTCGGAATTAATTTTTTTAATTCTTTTCCTGCTAAAAATCGTTTCATTACTTCATCGTCGTTAATTATTTTATTACCATAGCAATAACCACAAATTGCTGAAGGCATGGAATGTTTTAGAGTAAGAGTTTTATTTTTAAGAGAATGAGATTTTTTTATAATTTCAGCGATATCAATAGCACCTTCACCCGTGAGTCCATTGGCTTCCACTATTTTTGCTTCAGGGTTTACTTTTAAAATCTTTGTTCTAAAAATTTCTCTTTCTGCTTGAGAAATTAAATCACCTTTACTGACGGCTACAACATCTGCTTGAGTTAAAATCGGACCATAGCGGATAGGATCTCCCGAAGTAATGTCTAAAACATTAATTCCTAGACCTTCTTCAATGTAAGGGGAGCATCGTAAGCATAAACCAGCAGTTTCTAGAATAATAATGTCTTTGTTTTTGTTTTCTTCAATTATTTTAGGAATTTCTAGAGCTGCATAATGATCGGGACAAAGTTCTCCGGCTAATTTTTTGACAGTTGGGATACCATGTTTTTCAGCAATTCGTTCATCGTCTGAAGTATGGATGCAATCGAATTTAGCAAAAAATAATTTAAAATTATTTTTTAACTCTTTTATTATATGTTGAGTTATACTTGTTTTTCCTGAGCCGGGTGTGCCAGCTATGATTATAAATTTCATATTATTATTTTTTTGATTTTATAGGTTCGCAATATATTTCTACATTTTTAACTTCTTTTCCATCTCTTATTTTTTCTCTAATTTTTAAAATATAGTTTTCTATCCAATTGAGGTAGTGAGCGATACCTTTTTCTCTTAGAGTAGTGTCTAAAATGTTCACTACACCTCCATCTTTTATAATAATCCTTTTGTCGGTGTTTAGTGCCAAAGAAGGATCATGGGTAACAATCAAGATAATTTTTCCTTCTTCCACTAGGATTTTAATTGCTTCTTCTTTTTTTATGCCGGCGTTTTCTATCTCATCAATTAAAACAATAGGCGAAGTGCTGATGTTAGCTACATCAGAAACCATCAAAGCTCTGCTTTGACCTCCAGATAAATTTAACAAATTCATTTCAGGTGAAATTGCTTCCCCTGTAATTTTATTAGCTTCTGCTATTACTTCTTCAATTAAGCCCTGTTTAATTTTTTTACCACGAGATTCTAAATGCAATTTTAAAAAATCTTTAACCGACATATCTGTTAAAAAATTCATGGTTTGAGCTAGTGAAGCAATCAATTTTCTTTTTGGATTAGTTCTTATTTCTTTATCGGGGATTTTGTCGTTAACTAAAATTTTTCTTTTACTTTTAGTATCTTTTTGGGCTAATCTTTCGAT
The DNA here is from genome assembly GCA_964467155.1 of uncultured Gammaproteobacteria bacterium. Lineage (GTDB taxonomy): Bacteria > Patescibacteriota > Patescibacteriia > Patescibacteriales > GWC2-42-12 > CAYXNZ01. The sequence continues at coordinate 2,192 of CAYXNZ010000002.1, forward strand.
ATCATAAAGTAACTGGCTTTTTCCTGCTCCTGTGTGACCGACGATAGCTACTACTTGTCCTTTTTCTATGTCTATTTTTTTAAAATTTTCTTTTTTATTAAATTTATTAACTCCTGGTAGAATTGTAATCTTTTTAATGTTTTTATGTGCGGTATTCATTTTTAATATTAAAATTATATTTTTTATTAAAATAAAGTATTGGGTTTATATTCATAATAATAACAGAAGATAGGGATATTGCAAGTAGATACCTTTATGGGTATACGTGTCAGACTTAGATTTAAAAAGCAGGGAAGTAGAAAGGACTTTTAATAATTTACAAAAATTAAACTTTCAAATTGATCAGCGTTTTTTGGTGAAGCTTTTTTGTATGAAAAATAAAGCTGCCGCTTGGGCGTTACTTTTATAACCAAAAGTAACCAAAAGTTTTGGGGGTTTCAACCTGCCTCGCCGGCAAGGCGGGTGCGCTATCACGTTGATTAATCTCTGATAGTTCTTGTCTTGGCGCTTAGTTCGACCCCCAAATTCCCTAGTGATTTTAAGACTGATAAAAAATTATTTTTCTTACCGTTATTTAATAATATATGTGTCTATTTAAAAAAAATATTGCATATGATATTTTTATGAATAAAATAAATTATTATTTTTATCAGCTATCGGTTTAGTTATTTTAATGTGAATTAGACTTGTGTTAGCAATAGTAATAATTAGCTTATCTGTTAATTTACCATATAGACATTTTTTGAATAGGTTTGTAATTGACTTCATGGGTAGTTAACGTATAATGCTTATTCAAGGTCATTAACAACAATTTTTTGCGGGAAAACAAACAGAAATAAACAATTGATAATAAAAAAAGGAGGAGGTAGATATAATGGATTTGTTTACGAGATATGATGGTAACCCAATAATTACAAGAAAGGATTTTCCAGATGACTGGTCAGTAAATTCAGTTATGAATCCTGGTGTGGGAGATAGAGATGGAAAAACTCTTTTATTTACTCGAGTTGAAGACCGCGAAGGAATATCTCGATTAGTTTGCTTTTGTAGCAAAGACGGAGTAACTAATTGGGAGTTGGACGAGAAATCTATATTTTATGGTGATCCAAAAGAGGAGGGGTATGGAGTGGAAGATCCAAGATTAACTTGGATTGGAAGTTTAGAAAAATGGGCTATCGTGTATACGCATTTTTCGATGGGTGGACCGTTGGTAAGCATTGCACTGACTAAAGATTTTAGAAAATTTCAGTACTTAGGGAATGTTTTGCCTCCGGAAAATAAAGATGCCGCTCTATTCCCAGAGTCGATTAGCGGGTACTGGTGGCTGATACATAGGCCAGTAACGGGTCACAGGAAACAGATTTGGATAGCTCAATCAAAATGTACCGATAATCCTAGTGAGGATTTTTGCCATTGGGGAGGACATCGGATTTTGCTTCCAACAGATGGCAAGCCACGTTGGGACGGTGGTCACATAGGTTTGAGTGCACCTCCTTTGAAAACAGAATATGGCTGGCTCGTATTGTACCATGGAGTAAAAACTACACCAAGTTCAAACTTATATCGTTTGGGATTAGTTATGTTTTCGCTGGATGATCCAACGATAGCCACCCACAGAACCAGAGAGTTTGTAATGGGCCCTCAAGAAAGAACTGATTTTGTAGGGGATGTTGGGGGAGCACTTTTTCCTTGTGGATGGATTGTTCATGATAAAAATATCAGAATTTATTATGGATCTGCAGATTCAGTTATCTGTTTTGCAGAAGCTCCTTTTAAAAAAGTAATAAACAGGGTTTTACAAGACCCTGTTTAACAAAGAATTTAGTTTATGCCACGGTTGATCGAAAAAGTGAAACCGTGGCATTCTTTTATCCAAAAAACAAATTATAATTTGGGAAAGAAAAAAATTTAAATTTTATAATATTATAAGCTGCCGCTTGGGCGTTACTTTTGTAACCAAAAGTAACCAAGAGTTTTGGGGGTTTCAATACGCTATCACGTTGATTAATCTTTAATAGCTCTCGCCTTGACGCTTAGTTCAACCTCCAAACCCCCGAGTGATTTTAAAATTATAATAATTATATTATCAGTATAGTGGCGGGGTGTGATATAACGGCTATTATGCAGGGCTGTGGGTCCTGTCACTTGGGTTTAACTCCCAGCACCCCGACGATAAAGAAGCGTTGTTTTAATTGGTTTTTTGGATTATAATTAAGACATAGATACAGCTTGTTACGTAGCATGCTACGTAACAAGATATTAAAATAAAAATATGCAAAAATATATTAGAAAGGTGACTAGGGTAGGTAAAAGAAGTTTGTCTGTTGTTATACCAGCTGAGATTGTTTTAGAGGAGTTTATGTAAGATAAAATGAGAATATTAAAAATAATTTACGAAAAATAAAAAAACATGAGTGTAAAATTCTATAATTTTTTTAAAGTAATCATACAAAGCAAAACTTATCTAAATATCTTTTATTTATTACTTTCATTTATTCTAGGTATATTTTATTTTGTTTTTCTTATTTCTGGATTATCACTTGGAATTGGACTGTCCATCACTTTAATCGGAACTCCAATTTTATTTGGGACACTCCTATTATGGCGTGTATTAGCAGGTTTTGAACGCCAGTTAACAACAAGTATTTTAAATATTGATATTTCTTTTGTTCCAGTAAAAAAGCCAGAAGGAATCTGGGGAAAAATTAAAGCATATCTCAATGACTCATTTACATGGAAAAGTTTAATTTATCTTTTTATTAAATTCCCTTTAGGGATAGTCTCTTTTGTTGTTTTAGTTACATTGCTTTCTGTTGCCTTAGGTTTAATCGCTACGCCTATCTTGTATCATCTTACTGAAATAGGAATACTTCATGGAACTTTTTGTGTTACTTCAAATAATATTTGTTTTATAAATAGCTATTTCACCTCAATTATTGTAGGAGTTGTTGGAGTAATTTTACTAACCATTTTCTTACATGCTCTTAACGGCCTTGCTCGTATTCATGGTCTGTTAGCAAAATCCATGTTGGAAAACTAAAATTCTAGAAGACAAACAGACTACTAGACGGAGCAAACCTTTATTCATAGCCATATCCTGGATACCTCCTACGGGACGGTTGGTTTTTTTGGTATAATATTATAAGCTGCCGCTTGGGCATTACTTTTGTAACCAAAAGTAACCAAAAGTTTTGGGGGTTTCAATGCGCTATCACGTCGATTAATCTTTAATAGCTCTTGCCTTGGCGCTTAGTTCAACCCCCAAACGCCCGAGTGATTTTAAAATAATAATAATTATATTATTAGTATAGTGGCGGGGTGTGATGTGACGGCTATTATGCAGGGCTGGAGGTCCTGTTACTCGGGTTCAACTCCCAGCGCCCCGACAATATAGACTCGTTGTTTTTGTGGAGTTTTTGGAGTATAATTAATATATATTTAAATATATATTTTAATCTATATTTTAATCTATATTTTAATCTATATTTCCATGAGAAGAAAATTGGAGGATAAAAATATTCGTAAAATATTTAAGAGTGGTAGTAGCTACGCTGTCACTTTGCCGATTGAAATTGTTAGAGAATTAAAAATAAAAGAAAGACAGAAAGTTGTTGTTAAAAAACGAGGTAAGGGAATTTTAATAACTGATTGGAAAAAATAATAGTATAATTTTTTACATAATTAGTATGAGAAAATTATTTGCTGACAAAACAATGAATTGGTGGCAAATCGGACTATTTAAACTGTCGTTGATTTCTTTCGGAATCATTATCGGCGTTTATTGGTTCGGTTTTTTTATGGAATGGCTTTCAATTCTATGGATTCTTTTCTTAGTGCCAGCTGCTTATCTCTTGTATATCTTTTGGTTGAAGGATTAGAGATAAAAAGAATATTTTGTTAACTAGTAATGCCCTGCCGGGCTGGCGTTATTTTTTGCTCGCCTTGCCTGTCGGAACGGCACTTGAACTTTCTGGATTCCCGCTTTCGCGGGAATGACAAGGAAGTGATCAGGCCTGTCCCGCGGTATTGCAGGAACGCACCCCAAACCCCAAGTGATTTACACAGAATAACAAAAAATAAAAACTGCCGATTTTATGTTTGGCAGTTTTTATTTAAAGATTGAGAAATAAAAATTTATTTTGTCTTAGCTATAGTCTTGATGCATTTAGTACATATCTTAAGCTTCTTGCCATTAATTTTTTTGGATTGCAGATTTATGTGTTGTCGTTTAATAGTTTTGATATTGGAGTGTGAACGACTGGCATCTTTAGTTGAGCCACGTCCGCACAAATCACATTTTCTAGCCATAGTATTTAAGAAAAACAGACGGAATAGCAATGAAGCTTTAACCCTCTGTTGAATAACTTTATTAGACAAAAATAATATTAACATGCTTTGCTAAAAATATCAAGTCGTGGTAATATTATTTTAAATTAATTTTCTATTTTTCTATTTTTTATAATAATAATATTTTTTTTAGCCGTAGTATTGTTTTCGGCAGTCATTCATGAATATATACATGGTTGGATGGCGACAGAAATTACGAATTAAGAATTAAGAATTTATGTTAATAACCTTTTTGTTAATATTTGTTTTAATCATTTCAGCTGTTTTTCATGAATATGCTCATGGCTGGATGGCTTACAGACTGGGAGATTCAACAGCTAAAGATGCAGGAAGACTAACATTAAATCCTCTTGTTCATTTAGACCTTTTTGGTTCGGTAATTTTACCTTTGATTTTAGTTTTTTCAAAATCTCCTTTTTTTATAGCTTGGGCTAAACCCGTGCCATTTAATCCTTACAATTTAAGAGATCAAAAATATGGAGAATTAAAAGTGGCTGCCAGCGGACCAGCAATGAATTTTGTCTTAGCATTGTTTTTTGGTTTTTTGGCAAGATTTATTATACCAATACAATTAAAACAGGAGTTAGTTATGGAGTTTTTGCGTGGGGATTACAATTTATTATTAAATCAAATCCACGGATCATTAATTATTAGCATTTTTGTTTTATCAATAATTTTTTGTTTTGTTAATTTATTATTAATGATTTTTAATTTAATACCAGTTCCGCCGCTGGATGGATCAAAAATATTAGCTCCTTTTTTGAGTTATAATATGAGAGAAAAATTTTTTAGAATGGAACGATATGGAATTATTATTATATTAGTTTTATTGATGCTTGGCCTGTTAAGTTTTGTTAGCTCATTAGTTTTTCGATTATTTATATTAATTGTAGGCGTTTAATTAATTATGATAAATTTGATTTTTTTATTCTTAATTCTTAATTTTTAATTCACAATTTAACTTGACGGTTCTAAGGTAATTTTACCGTTTTTACCCCATGATTGGCAGATGAAATATTTAAGTCTGGAAAGATACGATTTTTTGCTAATTATATTGTTTATTGTGTTTGGTTTTACTTTGATTTTACCGGTAATAAATTTTTTAAGTAATTTGATTGTAGGATAAGTGTTTTAGTCGATTTACGTCATACTGACTAGGTCTTGACCAAAAAAAAATCTTGTGTTAAATTAAAAAAGCAATAAAAGTTGTACACATCCCGAACTTTCGGGATTTGTTTTAGTATTCTTTAATTTTATTATGCCAACAATTAATCAGTTAGTCCGAAAAGGGCGCAAGCAAATTAAACAGAAAAGTAAAGCTCCAGCGTTACAAACTACATTGGATACTTTACATCGAAAGAGAACAGTTTTAAAAAAAGGAGCTCCTTTCAAGAGAGGGGTTTGTCTTAAAGTTACAACTACTACACCAAAGAAGCCTAACTCAGCTTTAAGAAAAATTGCTCGTGTTAGATTATCTAACGGTATGGAAGTAACTGCTTATATCCCAGGTATGGGACATAATTTACAAGAGCATTCAATTGTTCTAGTTAAAGCTGGTAAGACTAAAGATTTACCGGGTGTTCGTTATAAAGTGATACGCGGTGTTTTTGATACTCAAGGTGTTGAAGGTAGAAAACAGAGTCGTAGTCTTTATGGAGCTAAAAAAGAAAAAAAATAATATAAATTAATTACGAATTTACAAATATTGGTATGAGAGGTAAACAAGCAACTAAAAGAAAAATTAAAGGCGATAGTAGATATAACGATGTTGATGTAGCTAAATTTATTAATTACATAATGTCTCGAGGCAAAAAATCTGTTGCACAAAAGGTAGTTTATGATTGTTTTGATATAATAAAGGAAAGAACTAAACAAGAGCCTCGACATATTTTTAGTAAAGCCTTGAAACAAGTTAGTCCGCTATTGGAAATTAGAGGTAGAAGAATTGGTGGTGCTAACTATCAGATTCCTTATCAGGTTAGAGGTGATCGTCGTTTTACTTTAGGATGTCGTTGGGTTATTGCCTCAGCAAAAGCTCGTAAAGGTAAAGCAATGTCAGAAAAGCTAGCTGAAGAAATAATTGATGCATCAAATAATGAAGGTGTAGCAATCAAGAAAAGAGCTGATGTTCATCGAATGGCTGAAGCCAATAAAGCTTTTGCTCATTTTGCTAGATAATATTATGTTTTATCGTTGTTTGCCAAAACAAGTCATAATAATATCATGTCGATATAAAAAGTTTGACAATATAACTACTATTGGCTGGCACTCGCCAGTAAACAAAAATCCTGTACAAATTATTATATCCTTGCATTGTAAATCAAAAAGCTTAGAAATGATAAGAAAGAGCAAAAACTTTTGTGTCAACTATATACCCTACGACATGAAAAAAGAGGCATTATTTTGTGGATCAAATTCAGGTAGAGATATTGATAAATTTATCGTTGGTAACATCAAAAAAGAGAAGTGTTTGCATATTGATTGTTATAGAATATCTAGTTGTGTAATGTATCAAGAGTGTAAAGTAAAAGATATAATAAAATTACGTGACCATACAATGGTATTGGGCGAGGTGATTCATAGTTTTGTAAATAAAATTGAAAAACCGTTAATTACAAAAAGTATTAAAGAAACACAGCACAAAACGGTATTTAAATTTACTACCGTTAAAGATTAGATAAAATTCTTAATTCATAATTGATTTTATGCCCAGAGATTACACACTAGATAAGACAAGAAATATCGGAATTATGGCTCATATTGACGCTGGTAAAACTACTTTTACCGAGCGAGTTCTTTTTTATACAGGTAAAAAACATAAAATTGGTGAAACTCATGATGGAGCAGCTGATATGGACTGGATGGAACAAGAAAAAGAACGTGGAATTACTATTACTTCAGCAGCCACAACTTGTTTTTGGAAGGATAATAAAGTAAATATTATTGATACTCCTGGTCACGTTGATTTTACAGTTGAAGTTGAAAGATCATTACGTGTCCTAGATGGTGCTATTGCTGTATTTGACGGAGCGGCTGGTGTAGAGCCACAATCAGAAACAGTTTGGCGACAAGCAGATAAATATCAAGTTCCTAGATTATGTTTTATAAACAAGATGGACAAAATGGGAGCTGATTTCTATATGAGTTTAGATTCAATTCGTGATAGATTGAATCCAAAAGCAATTGCTTTCCAGTTGCCGATTGGTACTGAGGATGATCACTCAGGAGTGATTGATTTAATGGAGAGAAAAGCTTACGAGTTTAAGGGTAGTTTTGGTGAACAAATGAATGAAATTGAAATACCAGAAGATTTAAAAGATAACGTAGAAAAATATAGAAGTGAAATGGTTGAACGTATTGTTGAATGTGATGATACGTTAACTGAAAAATATTTAGGCGGAGAAGATATCGGTGTTGATGAATTAAGATTAGCCGCTAGAAAAGGCGTTATTGTTAATCAGCTTTATCCAGTTTTTTGTGGTACAGCTTTACAAAATATTGGTGTTCAACCTGCTTTGGATGCAGTAGTCTATTATCTACCTTCACCATTGGACGTGCCAGAACTTCAGGGAATGAATCCAAGAGACGAAGAAAAGAAAATTACCGTTAAAGCCGACGATAATGATTCATTTGTTGGTCTAGCATTTAAAGTAGCAACTGATCCATTTATTGGTAAGCTGTGTTTTGTCAGAGTTTACAGTGGTGTTCTAAAGGCAGGTTCATATGTTTTAAATTCTTCAAATGATGGCAAGGAAAGAATCGGACGTTTAGTTCGTATGCATGCTAATCATCGAGAAGAAGTAAAAGAAGTTTATGCAGGTGATATTGTAGCAATTATTGGTTTAAAGAATACAGCTACAGGGAATACTTTATGTGATGAAAATCGTCCAGTTAGGTTAGAGTCAATTATCTTCCCTGAACCTGTCATCAAAATTGCAGTTGAGCCAAAGACAAAAGCAGACCAAGAAAAAATGGGCGTAGCTTTACAAAAATTAGCTGAAGAAGACCCAACCTTTAGAGTAGAGACAGATGAAGAGACTAATCAAATTTTAATTTCTGGAATGGGTGAGCTTCATTTAGATATTATTGTTGATCGCATGAAAAGAGAGTTTAGTGTAGAAGCTAATATTGGTAAGCCACAAGTTGCTTATCGAGAAACAGTTAAACAACTAGCTGAAGCTGAAGGTAAATATATTCGTCAATCAGGCGGCCGTGGACAATATGGTCATTGTTGGTTAAAAGTTGAGCCAAGAGAAGAAGGTGCCGGTTATGAATTTGTTGATGCAGTTAAAGGCGGAGTTATTCCTAGAGAATATATCCCAGCTATTAATAAGGGTGTACAAGAAGCAGTTGAGAAAGGACTTTTAGCTGGCTATCCAATGGTTGATATTAAGGCAACAGTTTATGATGGTAGTTTTCATGAAGTTGATTCATCGGAAGCAGCTTTTAAAATGGCTGGAAGTATGGCTTTTAAAGCAGCAGCTAGAAAAGCTAATGCAGTTTTGCTTGAACCGGTTATGAAAGTAGAGGTAGTAACCCCAGAAGATTACATGGGTAGTATTGTCGGAGATTTAAATGCTAAAAGAGGTCAGATAGATGAAATGACTGATCGTGCTAATGCTAAGGTTATTTTAGCTAAAGTTCCTTTGTCTGAGATGTTTGGTTATGCTACTGATTTACGTTCAATGAGTCAAGGCCGAGCGAATTATTCAATGGAATTTTTACATTATTCAGAAGTGCCGAAAAGCGTATCTGAAGCAATCATGGCGGAGAGAGGTAGTGACAAATAATATTTGACTTTTTGTTGAGTCAAAAATATAATTAGTAATATCTTTAAACATTGATTTTTATATGCAGAATCAATTACAAAAAGCGATTAATTTATCAAAGAAAACAGGGGATAGAATAATAGTTTTTGATAATCAAAAACCTGACAATGTTTTTGTTGTCATGTCTTTAAATGACTACGAAAATCTAGTTTTAGGCAGAAGTGAAGTAAGAGGCTTGACAGAGAACGAATTACTTGATAAAATAAATCGCGATATTGCTATTTGGAAAAGTGATCAGGATTATTGTGGAAGTTTAACTGACAATAGCTATAATAACGAAGAAAAGATTGAAGAAAATGATAAATTAGATGATTATCAAAAAGATGATAATAAAGAAGAAACAACTGATTTTCATTATCCAGAGAATTTACAAAATATAAACGAAGAAAAGTTTGGAATAAATAAGAAAAAAACTTGGAAAATTCCAAGTGACAGAAAGAAAAATGCTGAAGAGGTAATTGAAGAAGATAGACAGTATTTAGAAGAAATAATGTTTTAAACAAATATTTAATTAAATTAAAAATAATTGAGACGGCTGGGTGACCCCTTTTATAAAAAAGGACAAGTAACTCCGAGCATTCGGGGGCCGTTAAGGAAAAATTAATATGGCAGAAAAATTTGAACGAACAAAACCCCATCTTAACGTCGGCACAATTGGTCACGTTGATCATGGTAAAACCACTTTAACCGCAGCTATGTTGTCGGTTTTAGGTAAAAAAGGATTAAGCGCTTCAAACAAAGATGTTAGCCAGATTGATGCAGCTCCTGAAGAAAAAGAGCGTGGTATTACTATTGCTACCTGTCATGTTGAGTATGAGTCTGAAAAAAGACACTATGCTCATGTTGATTGCCCAGGTCATGCCGATTATGTAAAAAACATGATTACTGGTGCTGCTCAGATGGATGGAGCTATTCTAGTAGTAGCAGCTACTGATGGTCCAATGCCTCAGACCAGAGAACATATTCTTTTAGCTAATCAAGTTGGTGTACCTAACATGGTCGTTTTCTTGAATAAGTGCGATATGGTTGAAGATAAAGAATTGATTGATTTAGTTGAAGAAGAAATTAGAGATTTATTAACTAAATATGAATTTGACGGTGCTAATACTCCAATCATTCGAGGCTCAGCCTTGAAGGCATTGGAAAATCCAGAAGGACCTGATGCCGAACCAATCATGGAATTAATGAAAGCTTTAGATGAAGCTATACCTGAACCAAAAAGAGAAGTTGACCAACCATATTTAATGCCAATTGAAGATATCTTTTCAATTGAAGGACGAGGTACAGTTGTAACTGGTAGAATTGAAAGAGGTGTTGTTAAAGTAGGCGAAGAAGTAGAAATTGTTGGTTTGCTCGATACTCAAAAAACTACTGTTACTGGTATTGAAATGTTCAATAAATCACTAGACGAAGGAAGGGCTGGTGATAATGCTGGTATTCTCTTACGTGGTACTAAGAAAGATGAAGTTGAGAGAGGTCAAGTTTTGGCAAAACCAGGTACAGTTACACCACATACTGAATTTGAAAGTGAAGTATATATTTTAACCAAAGAAGAAGGTGGAAGACATAAACCATTCTTCAAAGGCTATAAACCACAGTTTTATATTAGAACAACTGATGTTACTGGAGAAGTTGAATTACCTGAAGGTACTGAAATGGTTATGCCTGGTGATACTGTTAATTTGAAGATCAAATTAATAGCACCAATTGCTTTGGAAGAAAAAATGAAATTTGCTATCAGAGAAGGTGGTCGAACTGTCGGCGCCGGTGTTGTTATAAAAATATTTAAGTAAAGCCAGATATAGTCTCGCTTTTTACAAAGGCGAGACGAATCTGTTTTTAATTATTAAAATAAAAAGTAAATTAACAAATAGATGACTGAAACCAAAGTTAAACAAGATAATTCAGCAAATAGTCCAAAGGAAAATAACGAAGATTTTAAACAAAGAATTCGGATTAAAATCAAAGCGTTTGATCACAAGATTATTGACCAGTCAACGAAGACTATTGTCGATACTGCTCAGAGAAGTGGGGCTCAAGTTTATGGTCCGATACCACTACCAGTAGAAAAGAAAAAGTATACAGTTAATCGTTCGACATTTGTTCATAAAGCAGCTAAAGATCAGTATGAGATGAGAATCCACAAACGATTAGTGGATATAATTGAACCAACTGCTAAAACAGTAGAAGTTTTATCTAACTTAAATTTACCAGCTGGTGTCGACGTAGAAATAAAAATGTAATTTTTATTATTTACTAGAAGTGTATAATAATTGTTAATTGTTGTTTCGGAAACTCCTGTAAAAGGATAGTTCTGCAACAATAAAGAACAATAATTGTGAGGTTAAATTTCAACAATATAAAAAACAGTCCAATTGAAATAACTTAGCGCTTTAAAAGCGAAGTTTTGGCTGGTTTAGTTGAAAATCCAGTTTTTTTAATTTTAAATAGATTATGAAATTTATTATAGGAAAAAAATCAGACATGACTCAGCTATGGCAAGGAGATAAAGTTGTAGCGGTTACCAAGGTTCAAGCAGGGCCTTGCGTGGTTGTGCAATTAAAGAAAACAGATAAAGATGGATATCAGGCTGTTCAACTTGGTTATGGAGAAAAGAGAAATAAAAATATCAATAAACCACAGCGAGGTCATTATAAAAAAATAAAAGAACATAATCCTGAAGTAAATATTGACTTAGCATTTTTAAGAGAATTTAGAGATGAAAATATTGAAGTGAAAGAAGGAGATGTTATTGATGTAAGTACTTTTGAGACGGGAGACAAAATAGCAGTAACAGGTATTTCTAAAGGACGAGGTTTTCAGGGAGTAGTCAAAAGATATGGTTTTCATGGACAGACTAAATCGCATGGTACAAAAGATCAAGTAAGAATGCCAGGCTCAGCTGGCGCAACTGGTCCAGCTCATGTTTTCAAAGGGCAAAGAATGCCTGGTCGTATGGGTGCTGATAGAGTAACAGTGACCAATTTAGAAATTATTGAAGTTGATCAAGCTAATAACATTTTGTTGATTAAAGGCGCAATTCCTGGAGCTAAGAGTGGTTTGATTCTTATTGCCGGTGAAGGTCAATTAAAGACTAGAGTGAAAAAAGAAGAAACTAAAAAAGTTAAAGAAGAAAAAATTGAAAAAATAGATACAGCTAAGGTTGATGTACCAGCAGAGGAGAATAAGGAAACAAAAAACGATAAAGAGATAAAAGATAATTCAGAAACTAAAGAAGAAAAAAAGATTAAAGAAAAAGTAGAAGATAAAAAATCAATTGAAAAAGAAAAATCAGAAAAATAAATATGATTAAATATCAAATTTACAACCAAAAAGGCGAATCAGTTGGAGAACAGAAGTTATCCGATAGAATTTTTAAAATTAAAGCAAATATAGCTTTAATCCACCAAGCAGTAGTAACGCAAAGGGCGAATCAACGACCAGTAATAGCACATACCAAAGGCAGAAGTGAAGTCCGAGGTGGAGGTAAAAAACCATGGAAACAAAAAGGAACTGGACGAGCACGAGCTGGATCAACCAGATCACCTATTTGGATTGGCGGTGGAGTAACTTTTGGTCCAACCAATGAAAGAAATTTTAAGAAAAAGATTAACTTAAAAATGAAACAAAAAGCACTGTTTATGGCATTAAGCGATAAAACAGAACAAAAAAATTTGGTTATTTTAGATAAACTTGATATAACTGAATTTAAGACTAGTGTTTTCAATAAGATTGTTAAAAACATAGAAGAAAAAATAAATAAAAAAGAAAATAAAAAAAGAAGTCTTTTAATAATTTCTGACAAATTAGATGAGAAAATTAAGTATGCGTCTAGAAATTTAGTTGGATTAAAATTAATGAATTTAAATAATATAAATATTGTTGATTTATTAAAATATCGAGATTTAACGTTAACTACGGAAGTAATTAAAAAATTAGAAGAAAGATTAAAATAATATGGGTTTATTTGGTAATAAAAAAACTAAAGATGATGAGAAAGCTGAAGTAAAAATTTCAACTAAGGTTGCGACTACTGATGTAAAGAAAAAGGTTGAACCGAAAAAAACAGAATCAGAAAAAAAAACCATGAAAGATTTATATAGTGATAATACAAAAGGCAAAACGGATAAGAAAAAAGAAAAAAAATACGGTAATGCTTATAGTATATTGCTACGACCATTAGTAACTGAAAAGGTAAGTAATCTATCAGCCGAAAATAAATATGTATTTGAAGTTTCAGTATCAGCTAATAAAATAGAAGTTGCTAAAGCAATTGAAGAAGTCTATGGAATCAAACCAGTAAAAATTAATATAATAAGAGTTATTGGTAAAAAAACCCGCTATGGACGAATAGCTGGTAGAAAAAAAGATTGGAAAAAGGCAGTCGTTAGTTTGCCTGAAGGTAAAACTATTAAAGTTTATGAAGGAGTATAATTAATATGGGAATAAAAAAAGCAAAACCAACAACACCAGGAAGACGAGGCGCTAGCTTTGATACATTTTCAGATATTACTGCTAAAAAACCTGAAAGGAAATTAATTGTAATTAAAAAGCAACATGCTGGTAGAAATAATCAGGGCAAAATTACAATTAGACATAGAGGTGGTGGTGAAAAAAGATTTATCAGATTAATTGATTTTAAACGTGATAAATTTGGTGTACCTGGTAAGGTGGCAACAATTGAATATGATCCAAATAGGGGAGCAAGAATTGCTTTGATTAATTATAAAGATGGTGAAAAAAGATATATTATTGCACCGACAGAATTAACGGTTGGGCAAGAGATTATGAGTTCTCGTGAAAAAATAGAAATTGTTACTGGTAATGCTATGCCAATTAAGAATATCCCAGCCGGTGTAGCCGTTTATAATATAGAATTGGAACCAGGTAAAGGTGGTAAAATTGCCAGAGCAGCTGGTAATTTAGTAAAAGTCATGGGTGTTGAAGGTAAATATGCTCAGATAAAAATGCCATCTGGTGAAATTAGATTGATAAAAAAAGATTGTATGTGTACTGTCGGTCAAGTTAGTAATCCCGATAAAAGACATATAAAAATTGGTAAAGCTGGCAGAAAGAGACATATGGGTATAAGGCCAACTGTTCGTGGTAAAGCAATGAATCCAGTCGATCATCCCCATGGTGGTGGAGAAGGTAATCAGCCAATTGGTTTGAAACATCCGAAGACTCCTTGGGGTAAACCAGCGTTAGGTGTTAGAACTAGAAACAAAAAGAAAGGTTCAGGTAAATTAATTATACAAAGAAGAAAAGCTAAAGGAAAAAGAAAATAATTTAAAATAATTATTATGTCAAGAAGTTTAAAAAAAGGTCCATACGTAAATCCAAGGATTTTGAATAAAATTAAAGATCTAAAATCAGGTGATAGTACCGTGATTAAAGTTTGGGATAGATCCTGCACAGTTACCCCAGAAATGGTTGGTTTTACTTTTGGAGTTCATAATGGCAAACAACATGTACCGATTACTATAGTTGAAAATATGGTTGGACATAAATTTGGTGAATTTGCACTAACTAGAAAATTTGTGAGTCATGGTGGTAAAATAGCCAAAGCTCAAGCCAAGGGTGGTAAGTAATAATTTGATTAATTGTATAAAATTAATATGGAAGTAAGCGCAAATATAAAATTTCTTCGTATATCACCCCGAAAAATTCGGGTAGTGGCAGATGCAGTCAGAGGTATGACTGTTGAGCAAGCATTGGCTCAATTGAAATTTATAAACAAAAAAGCAGTTAAACCAGTTGAGAAGTTGATAAAATCAGCTGTGGCTAATGCTGAGCATAATTTAGAAATTGCGCAAGACAACTTGCTTTTAAAAACAATTACTGTAGATGATGGACCAACATTAGATCGTTGGATGCCAAGAGCTCATGGTAGAGCCACACCAATTAGAAAAAGAACTAGTCATGTTAAAGTAATTTTGGCTGAAATTAAAGAAAGTGCTAAAAAAGAAATAAAGAAACAAAAAATAGATGCTCCAGTAAAATTGGGTAGTCAACCAGAGAAGGAAAATAAAGTAGAAGTTGAAAAATCAGAAACTTCAAAAGAAGTTGATAAAAAAACAGAGACAGAAAAAGGTAAAGTCACTGAAGATCCAAGACAGGAAGGAAAAGGCGGACATACTAGAATAGAAGGCGGAGCAAAAGGTTTTGCTAAAAAAGTATTTAGAAGAAAGAGTGGATAATTTATAATTGGTAAAATAATATACTATGGGTAAAAAAGTAAATCCAAAAGTCATTCGATTAGGTACTACAAGGACATGGCCGTCCAAGTGGTTTGGCTTAGGTAAGGAATTTATAAATAACACTAAACAAGACATACAAGTTAGAAAACACATGATTGGAAAAATGCGTGAAGCAGGTATAGATAGAGTGGAGATTGAGAGAAGTCGAGGAAAAATAAGCGTTAACATTTTTACAGCTAAGCCAGGTTTAATTATCGGACGTGGCGGAACTGGAGCTGAGGATATTAAAAAAGAATTACACAAAAAATACTTAAAGAATTTTAAAATAGCAGACATTAATTTAAATATTACTGAAGTTGATAGACCAAACTTAAGTGCTCAGATTATTGTTCAGTCAATGTCTTTGGAACTTGAAAAAAGAGTACCATTTAGACGTGTTATGAAACAAGTTATAGGTAGAGTTGAAAGAGCTGGCGCACTTGGTATCAAGGTTATTGTTGCCGGTAGACTTAACGGTGCTGAAATTGCTCGATCTGAAATGTTGACATCTGGCAAAGTACCACTACATACTTTGCGAGCAGACATTGATTATGCTAGAGGTGTTGCTAGAACTACCTATGGTGCAGTTGGAATCAAGGTTTGGATTTATAAAAAAGATATTTTTAAAAAAGAAGAAGAAGCCGTGAAAGGTGAAATAATCGGCGAGAAAAAAAGTAAATAGAAAAAAATATGTTAATGCCAAAAAAAACAAAGCATAGAAAATCACATAAAGGCAAAAGAGGTGGTAAAGCTACTCGTTTGACTGAAGTTAATTTTGGTAGTTTTGGATTAAAAGCAGTTGAAGCTCATTGGATAACAGCGAGACAAATAGAAGCTGCACGACGAGTAATAACCAAATATACTAAAAAAGGTGGTAATATGTGGATTAGGATATTCCCAGACAAGCCAGTTACTCAAAAAGGTGGAGAAATACCTATGGGTAAAGGTAAGGGCGCGGTTGATCATTATGTTGTTGTCGTTAAACCAGGAGCAATAATGTTTGAAGTAGAAGGTATTGATGAAAAAATGGCTAAGGAAGCTTTGATTTTAGCGGCTCATAAATTACCGATAAAATGTAAATTTGTAAAGAAATAATTATATGGAATTCAAAGAGCTAAAAAAGAAAAAAACAATAGATTTGCATAAAATATTAGCTGAATCAAGAGATAAGCTGAGAGAGCTTAAATTTAAAGATGCCAATAAACAGTTGAAGAACGTTCGAGAAATAAGAATAATTAGAAAAACAATTTCTCAGATATTAACAATTTTAAATATTTCAGATAAAGAAGAAGCAAATATCAAAGAAGAAAAGAAGGTATCAACAGTAAAAGAAAATAAAGAATAAATTATATGGAAAATAATAAAGCACAAGAAAAAGAAATAAATCAAACGAAACAACAGGTGGATAAAATTAGAAAAAAATTCAATGGTGTTGTTTTTAGTAATTCTATGGATAAAACAGTTACAGTAATTGTTAGTCGAGTGAAAATGCATCCAAAATATAAAAAAAGATATACAGTTACAAAAAAATATAAAGTACATGATGAACAAAATAAATGTAAAAAAGAAGATAAAGTTGTATTTGTTGAATGTCGGCCAATGAGTAAAAGCAAGAGATGGAGAATAGTTTATCAAGCTGATAATAATAAAAAATAATTAATATATGATACAGGTACAGACAAGATTAAAAGTAGCAGACAACGCTGGCGCAAAAAGAGTTATGTGTATTAGAGTTTTAGGTGGTTACCGCAGAAGATATGCGCGAGTTGGAAATATTATCACAGCTTCAGTGAAAGAAGCCGTGCCTCATTCAGCTATCAAAAAAGGTGATGTGGTTAGAGCTGTAGTTGTTAGAACAAAAAAAGAAATCGGTAGAGCTGATGGTACTTATTTACGTTTTGATGAAAACGCCTGTGTTATAATTGATAAAGAAAAGAAAGAAATTAAAGGCACTAGAATCTTTGGTCCAATTGCCAGAGAGGTGAAACAAGCTGGGTATAATAAAATTGCTTCTTTAGCTCCAGAAGTTTTATAAAGATTGAAGCAAAAAGTAAAAACAGTAATATATTATAAATATGAAAATCAAAAAAGGCGATAAAGTAAAAATACTATCAGGAAAAGATAAAGGCAAAACAGGAAAAGTTTTGCAAGTTTTTCCTTCTAGGAATAAAGCTAGTATTGAAGGTTTAAATCTTTTGATTAAGCACATGCGACCAAAAAAGCAGGGAGAAAAAGGTCAGAGAATTGAATTTCCAGCACCAATGGATTTATCAAATGTCATTCTAGATTGTCCGAAATGTGGTCGACCAACAAGAATTGCTTACAAATATTTAGATATTACTAAGGGTGATAAAAAAACCAAGAAAAAGACAAGAGTTTGTAAAAAATGTAAACAAATAATTGATTAGTTATTATGAGATTAGAAGAAAAATATAAAAAAGAAATTATACCAGCTATGAAAAATAAATTTGGTTATAAAAATGCCATTGCAGTACCAAAGTTATCTAAGGTTGTGATTAATGTTGGTATCGGTAAACATTCCAAAGAAAAGGACTATGTGAATAGTGTCGTCAACAATGTTCTAAGAATATCTGGTCAAAAACCAGTCCTAACTAAAGCTAAGAAATCAATTTCAGCTTTTAAGATCAGAGACGGTATGGTTATTGGTGTGGCAGTGACTTTGAGAGGTAAACGAATGTATGATTTTGTACAAAAGTTAATTAACATTACCTTTCCTCGAGTTAGAGATTTTAGAGGTATAAAAACAAGTCAGACTGACAAACAAGGTAATTTATCAATTGGTTTTAAAGAACACATATCTTTTCCTGAAATTAAAGTAGATGAAGTTGATAATATACACGGTTTAGAGGTTTGTCTACATACGACAGCTGAAACAAAAGAAGCTGGTTTAGAATTATTCAAACTATTAGGTTTTCCATTCATTAAAGAATAATAAAATAATATTTAGATATGGCTAGAAAAGCTTTAATAGCAAAATCAAAAAGAACACCTAAATTTTCTACTCGTACGATTAGACGTTGTTGGCGTTGTGGTAGAAATAAGGGTTATATGAGAGATTTTGGATTATGCCGAATATGCTTTAGAGAATTAGCTGAAAATACAGATATTCCAGGAGTAACTAAATCATCGTGGTAATTGTTAAGCAATTAATATAAAAATAATTTTAGAAAAATTATGAGTGATCCAATCGCGGACATGTTAACAAGAATCAGAAACGCTTCAGCCGTAGGGAAAGAAGTCATTGTTTTACCAATGAGTAAAATAAAATATAATCTGGCTAAGATCTTAGAAAGAGATGGCTGGGTAGGCAAAGTTGAAAAGATAAAGACAAAAGGGAAGAAAAACAATAGCTTTATGTTTGATGAACTAAAGATTGTTTTAAGGTATAATTCTAACGGTAGATCAAAGATATCTTCTTTAAAAAAGATAAGTAAACCAGGCAGAAGAGTATACGTTGGAAAAGATAAATTACCAAAAGTATTAAATAATTTAGGTATTTCGATAATTTCAACACCACAAGGCCTAATGACGAATAAAGAAGCAGGGAAATTAGGTATTGGAGGAGAAGTTATTTGTGAAATTTATTAATTTATATGTCAAGATTAGGAAAATTACCAATTGAATTATTAGACGGAGTTCAAGCAAAAATTGAAGGAGATTTTATTATTGTCAAAGGACCAAAAGGTGAGTTGAGTCAACAATTAAATCCTTTAGTTAAAGTTGATATTGGTGAAAAAGAAATTACAGTTTCTTCTTTAGGAAAGAATAGAAAAGAAATTGCTTTTTGGGGTCTATACCGTAGTTTGATAAATAATATGGTTCAGGGAGTAACAAGCGGTTATGAAAAAAAACTAGAGGTTAATGGTGTTGGTTATCGAGCAGCTGTTAGTGGTAGGGAAGTTATCTTAAATGTTGGTTTTTCACATCCAGTAGAATATCAATTACCTGAAGGAATACAGGCTAGCGTTGAAGGCAATATTATTACGATTACTGGGATTGATAAACAAGCTGTTGGTGAAGTAGCAGCACAATTAAGAAAAGTCAGAAAACCAGAACCTTATAAAGGTAAAGGTATTAAATATATAGATGAAATAATTAGACGAAAAGCTGGAAAAACAGCTTCTAAGACAGAAGCTTAATTTGAATAAAATATGGATAGAGCAAAGAAAAAACAAACAACAAAGATTAGACGAAAAGCTAAAATTAGAGTTAAAGTTAAAGGTACAGCTAAGCGTCCAAGATTAAGCGTGTTTAGATCTAACGCTAATATTTATGTACAGATAATTGATGATGATAAAGGTGTAACTTTAGCTAGCGCTCATAGCAAAGAAATAAAATCAGATGGTAAGAAAACTGAAATTTGTTTTGAATTAGGTAAAGAACTTGCCAAAAAAGCACTTGATAAGAAAATCAAGGAAACTGTTTTCGATAGAGGTGGTTATCAATTTCATGGTCGAATAAAGGCGGTTGCTGATGGAGCCAGAGAAGGTGGTTTAAAAATATAATAAAATACAAAATATTAAATATGTCAGAAGAAAAGCAACAAAAAAATGATAAATCTGCGAATCAGGTAGAAAAAAGACAGCCGAAGAATTTTAAAAATACTGGTAACCGAAGAAGAAATTTTAGAGACAGAAAAGATGAACCAAAAGATGATTTTGAGCAGAAAATATTGGATCTAGCTAGAGTTACTAGAGTTATGGCTGGAGGTAAAAGAATGAGATTTAGAGCCTGTGTCGCTGTTGGCGATAAAAAAGGGCATGTTAGCGTTGGTGTCGCTAAAGGTACAGACGTGACTATGGCAGTATCCAAAGCTGTAAATAGGGCAAAAAAAGACATTGTAGATGTACCAATAGTTAAGGATACTATTCCTCATGAAATTTATCATAAATTGGGTGCTTCAAAAATTTTATTTAAGCCTGCCCGAAAAGGCCGAGGTATTATTGCTGGTGGTGTAGTCAGAATTGTTCTAGAATTAGCTGGCATCCACAATATTACAAGTAAAATATTAGGTACATCAAATAAATTAAATAATTCTAAATGTACGATAGCGGCTTTAAAAAAACTTAAAAAAGGTAAACCAGTGGTCGTAGAAAATAAAATAAATCAGTCAGACAATAAAGATTCTAAATAAAAATATGACAATATCATTACACAATTTAAAACCGGCTAAGGGATCGCAAAAAAAGAGAAAAAGAGTTGGGCGTGGTAATGCTTCAGGTCATGGTACTTACAGCACCAGAGGTCAAAAAGGTCAACGTTCAAGAAGTGGTGGTAAAAGTGGTTTGAAAAAATTAGGTTTCAGACAGACTCTTCAAGGGATACCTAAGCATCGTGGTTTTAAATCCTTGAGATCAGATAATCAACCAGTCAATTTATCTGAAATTAATAAATTTTTTAAAGATGGTGATAAGATAGACGCAAAAGGATTGTTGAAGGCAGGTTTAATAAAAAGGGTTAATTTACCAGTTAAAATTTTGTCTTTAGGAGAATTGAAATTAAAAAAATTAATATTTTCTAACATTAAATTTAGTCAATCAGCAAAAGAGCAGATTGAAAAATGTGGTGGGAAAATAGTTGATAAAGCTTAGTCTTTTAAGCATAATCATATGTTTCACAAATTAGTTCAAATTTGGAAGGCGCGTGATTTACGAAACAACATATTATTTGTTTTGGGTATGTTAGTAATTTTTCGTTTAGCAGCCCATATTCCAATACCTGGAGTTAATGTAATGGCTTTAAAAGAGTTTTTTTCATCTAATCAAATATTAGGATTAATGAATATTTTTTCTGGTGGTGGCATGGAAAATTTTTCCATTGTTATGATGGGTGTAGCTCCTTATATTACAGCTTCTATTATATTTCAGTTATTAGCTATGATTATCCCAGCTTTAGAAGAATTAAATAAAGAAGAATCTGGTAGACAAAAAGTAAACATGTGGACACGTTGGTTGACTGTGCCATTAGCAGCATTACAGTCATATAGTATGATTGTTTTACTTAAACGTTCATCTTATTCTATCTTGGGAGAATTGAGTGCTTTTGATATGATTTCTATGGTTGTTATTATTACGGCAGGTACTATTTTCTTAATGTGGTTAGGAGAATTAATTAGTGAAAAGAAAATTGGTAATGGTATTTCTCTGTTGATTTTTGCTGGAATAGTTGCTGGATTGCCACAAACGATTCAACAGGTAGCTTTCACTTTTGATCAATCGCAACTTTTCATGATACTCGGTTTTATTGTTATAGCTTTAATAACAGTTGTTAGCGTAGTCATCATTACAGAGGGCCAGCGCAATGTACCAGTCCAATATGCTAGACAGGTTAGAGGAAATCGAATGTATGGTGGCACTAGTACGCATTTACCACTAAGAGTTAATATGGCTGGTGTTATTCCAATCATTTTTGCCATATCAGTTGTTCTATTCCCTTCAATGATTGCTCAGTTTTTTATTCACGCCAGAAGTGCGTGGATAGCTAATTCAGCCGAATGGATTATTGGTATTATGCAAAATCAATTGATTTATGGAATTTTATACTTTTTGTTAGTTTTTGCTTTTACATATTTTTACACGGAAGTTATTTTTCACCCAACTCAAATTGCTGAAAACTTACAGAAACAAGGTGGTTTTATACCAGGCATTAGACCAGGCAGACATACGAGTGAATATCTAGCTAATACCACTCATAAAATAATTTTTGTTGGTGCTTTATTTTTAGGTATTATTGCTATCTTACCTTTGATTTTACGTTATTTTACTGGCATGCAAGCATTAGCTTTGGGCGGTACTAGTTTATTGATCGTGGTGGCAGTTGTTATAGAAACAGTTAAGCAAATAGAATCTCAGCTAACTATGCGTGAATACGAAGGAGCTTAGTTTTAAGCAAAATAATAAAAATAGAAACCGAACTAACTCCAAAAATGGGGTTTTTTCGTTTTTATGGGCATGTGGTATAATGGTATTGAGGAAATTAATTCAAATTTATGTCTTATAAAAGTGAGGGCTTTAAGGGAATTCAGTATAAAAAAATTGGAAAAGTTGAGGTAGAAGAAATATTAAAAAAAATGGATGTGCATAGCCAACCTAAAGTCAAAGCATTGTTAGGAATGTTGTCCGGTCGTTCGAAATCTCTGGCTAAATTTCACAAAGCAGTAAAAGATAAGTGTGGTCAACAAATTGCTAGTCGTTTTGAGACGGTAGCAGAAAAGCATTTTGGCGGAGGCGTAACCGAAGAACAAAAGAGAAGAAATTTGAAGACGCTTATGCACAAAGACACTTCTTTCTTAGATGAGCAAAGGAGTGGACGTAAAAAGGTAAATTATAGCGCCTTAGGAAATGTTTCGGCGAGAACAAAGGGGCAAGCATTAGACATTGGAATCAATAGATCAAAAACTGGTTTTGCGTCTGGCAATTTGAAAAAGTCTGGTTTTGGCGGACAAACAAGCACTAGTAAACCGACGTCACCAGCTAAACCATCGGGAGCACCGCCGATAATTCCATTAGCAAGATAATTTATGACAATAACAATAATATTATTTGTATTAGGCTTTATCCTTTTAATAAAAGGAGCTGATATTTTAATAGATGGCTCTTCTTCTATTGCTAAAAAGTTTGGTTTATCAGCTTTTTTTATTGGTTTAACTGTTGTGGCTTTTGGTACTTCAGCACCAGAATTAGTTGTCAGTGTAACAGCAAATTTTAGTGGTAGCTCTGGCATAGCTTTAGGAAATATTATTGGTTCAAATATTGCGAATACTTTATTAATTTTGGGTATTGCGGCGATTATAGCACCTTTAGTAATCAAGCGTAGAACGGTTCATAAAGAAATTCCCTATTCACTTTTAGCTATCTTGGCTGTTGGTATTTTATCGAATGATTTTTTAATTGATCATATTTCTCCTGACGGTTTAAATAGAATCGATGGCTTAATGTTACTTTTATTTTTTAGTATTTTTATTTTTTATACATTTGGTATATCAAAGGAAGAAGAAAACATTTTTCAAAAAACAGTTGGTGAAATTAAAAATCAGGATCAGGAAGAATATAGTATGCTGTTATCTGTCGGAATGATTTTACTTGGTTTATTAGGTCTCGTACTGGGAGGCAAATGGATAGTCAACGGAGCGATCCAAATTGCAGAGTATTTTGAATTAAGCCAAGCTTTAATTGGTTTAACTATAGTAGCAATTGGTACGTCTTTGCCGGAATTAGCAGCCTCTGGTATGGCCGCTTATCGTGGACGAACAGATATGGCAGTTGGTAACGTAGTTGGATCAAATATTTTTAATTTTCTTTTAGTTTTGGGAGTAAGTTCCACAATAAGTCCTATTAGATATAATACTACTTTAAATATTGATATTTTAATTTTATTAGTAATTACTATAATGCTTTTACCGTTAGTTTATATTGGTAGAAAAAATATCATTGGTAGATGGGAGGGGATAGTATTGGTAAGTTTATTTGTGTGTTATTTTATATTTATATTTTTTAGAGGTTAATTAATTAAAATTATATGACTAAAAACATTTTGATTTTTTTTGGACCGCCTGGGTCTGGGAAAGGGACACAAGCTGAATTGCTATGTCAAGAATTGGATTGGCATAAAATTTCCGTAGGAGAACTTCTGCGTCGGGAATTAAAATTAGGGAGTCAGATCGGAGAAAAAGCAAGAAAGTATATTGTGAATGGTGAATTAGTACCAGTTACGTTAATAGACTCTTTAGTTAAAAGAAATTTGGAAAAACATAAGAATCGAAGTGGTTTTGTTTTTGATGGATATCCAAGAAATTTGGAGCAAAATCGAGATTTTTTTAAGATTATAAAAAATATATTTAACGATACGTATGATATCCATGCTTTAGAAATTTATCTAGACGATAGTGAAGTAAAAGAACGACTTGAAAACAGATTGGCTTGCGTTTGTGGGGCTGTTTATCATAAAAAGTACAATCCCCCGAAACATAGAGATAAATGTGATATCTGTGGTAAAAAACTTTTTATTCGAAGTGACGACAAGCCTGATGTAATTAGTCGAAGGTTAAAATTGTATCAGCAAAAATCAGAACCTCTTTTAAAGTTTTGGGAAGAGTCCGATAAGTTAATTAAAATAAATGGTGAAAAAAGTATTTCATCCATACGTCAAAGTATAAAGCACAAGTTAAAAGCATTGAAAATAATAAATTAAAAAAAAGATGATAATAATAAAAACAAAGGAAGAGGTGAAAAAAATTAAACAAAGTTGTAAATTATTAGCGAATGTTCTGAAACAATTGTCAGAAGAAGTAAAGCCTGGTATCACAACTGGTTTTTTAGAAGAAAAAGCTTGTTTTTTAATTGAAAAATGTGGTGCTAAACCAGCGTTTAAAGGATATAAATCAGATAACGATGCAGTCGCTTTTCCGACCGCTCTTTGTACTTCAATTAATGATGAAATAGTGCATGCACCAGCTCTGCCATCCCGTGAATTAAAAGCAGGAGATATAATTGGTATTGATATAGGTTTAGAATATCCAATAAATTCTGGTGCGAGTGGTTATTATTCTGACATGGCCGTTACTTTACCTGTTGGTAAGATAAGCCAACAAACTCAAAAATTAATTAGGACTACCAGGGAATCATTGGTCTTAGCAATACAACAAGTGAAACCGGGCAATAGTCTTTATGGTATTGGTAAAGCAGTTCAAGAATTTGTTGAAAACAGAGGTTTTTTTGTGGTACGCGATTTAGTTGGACATGGTGTTGGTAAAGCAGTTCATGAGGATCCACAAATACCAAATTATAAAACAGAAGCAGCTAAAAAAATTATTCTTAAACCAGGCATGGTAATAGCAATTGAGCCAATGGTTAATGTCGGTAATTGGCAAATTAAAATGGGTAATGATAATTTATCTATTTTAACTTTAGATGGTTCTCTGAGTGCACATTTTGAACATACCATTGCTGTCACTGAAGACGGATGTGACGTTTTAACGAAAATTTAATTATGATTACATCACATAAAAAATATTTAGGTATTGACTGGGGAAGCAAAAGAATCGGCTTAGCGATTGGTGACGATGAAACCAAAATAGCTGTACCATTTTTTGTAGTTGAAAATATAAATAAAGTATTAAACATAATAAAAGATGAAGATATACAGGTTATAGTTTTGGGTAAGCCATTGTCGATTGTGAATCATGAATTACAAATTACGAATGAAAGTTTTAATCTTTTTGTTGATGAGTTAAAAGATAAAATAAAAATACCAGTTAAGATGATAGACGAACGTTTATCTAGCAAGGCAGCTGATGCTCTTGTTGGAGATAAAAAAACTAAAGCTCCTCGTGACACAATAGCAGCAATGTTAATTTTGCAGAATTATTTAGATAAATTGTCATAAAATATGGATAGCACTTTTGGCACTTTTGGTATTGTGTTAAATCGTTTTCCAGTTAACGAAAACGATGTTAAGGCAATAGTTTACACAAAAGATGATGGTAAACTAGAATTAATAGCTAGGGGAGCCAAAAAAATGAGTTCAAAAATAGCTGGTCATATTGAGACATTGAATTTTATTAATTTAATGGTAGTCAAAGGTAGACATTATGACTATATTGGTAGTGCAATTTGTCTAGACTGTTTTTATAATATTAAAAATGATTTTGAAAAAATAAAAGATATTGGTGAGACAATCAATTTTTTTAACTCAGCTATTAAAGTTGGAGAACCTGACAAGAAAATATTTGAATTATTAAAAAGTTTTTTAGAGACAGTAAATAAAAAAGAAACTGACAGTGAATTGCTGAGCAGTTTTTTTATTTTTAAATTATTAATTGAGCTTGGACATGGTCCAGAATTATATAATTGTTTAAGCTGTGGTAGTAAAATAAAAGAAGAAAATAATGTTTTCGATTTGAAACAAGGCGGATTAACTTGTCAAAAATGTTTGAGAAGACCAGGTAAAAATTATCAATTGACAGTCTCGCCAGAATGCATTAAAGTATTACGACTGATAAAAAATTCAGATATCAATAAATTTAATTTAAAAATTAAGCAGAAAGAAAAAAACGACATTTTAAAAATTATCAGTTCTTTAGAAAAGTATATTAGCTGTTAACAAAAAAGAAGGAGGGGGTGCGTTATGATCTATTTAATTGCAGAAAAAGATGAGCTCAGAGATGAGGAGCTAGGAGAAAAGACATTAGGAAAGATTGTTGATGATATGGGAATACTGTTTGGTTTTTTTGTTAGCATTAACGAACCGTCAATAGTAGAAGAGGGAGGGAAATGGGAGCTAATAAAAATTTTTAATTACGAAACAGAGCTTCATTCGGAGTTTGGTCGAGAGATAACTTTTTTGTCAGGTGTTTTAAGGCAAAATGATTTAGAACTCAAGGCGAGAATAAACACCATCATGTTTCCTGCCGAACTTCTAGAGAAAAAGAAATAGACTGATTTTAACTTATTAATAGATAATTTCAGTCTTTTTTCTTGCTTAAATTAGGTAAATGCGTTAAAATTATAATAGTAAAAAGCGTTATTAAGTTAACGGATAATTAGCTAATTTTAGCTATTTTTATTAATTTTTTAAATTATATTTTATATGTTGAGAACACATACTTGTGGAGAATTAAGAAAACAGAATGTTGGTCAGGAAGTTGTCCTATCTGGATGGGTGCATCGTCGTCGTGATCATGGTGGTGTTATTTTTATTGACCTACGTGATCGTTATGGTTTAACACAAATAAAATTTAATCCAGATATTGACAAAAAAGTTCATGCCGAAGCTGACAAACTGCGAGGTGAGTGGGTGATAAAAATTAAAGGCAAAGTCGTGTTTCGTCCTGGTGATATGGCGAATAAAAAATTAGACACTGGAGAAATCGAAGTGGAATGTTCGGAATTAACAATTTTTTCTAAAGCTAAAACTCCACCTTTTGAAATTGATGAAGAAAAAGCCAATGACGTCAATGAAGAATTAAGAATGAAATATCGCTACATTGATTTACGCAAACAAGATTCAATGAACGTATTAGTCAAAAGGTATGAATTTATAAAATTTATCAGAGATTATTTATCAAAATTAAATTTCATTGAAGTGGAAACTCCAATGCTTGGAAAAAGTACTCCTGAAGGAGCTAGGGATTTTTTAGTTCCTTCAAGGCTTCAACATGGCGATTTTTATGCTTTGCCGCAATCACCTCAGCAATACAAGCAACTTTTAATGATTGGCGGAATTGATAGATATTTTCAGGTGGCAAAATGTTTTCGCGATGAAGACACTAGGGGAGAAAGACAAGCTGAATTTACGCAATTAGATATTGAAATGTCCTTTGTTGAACAAGATGAAGTTTTGGATATGACTGAAGATTTAATGACCAAAGCAATAGAAAAAATATTTCCAGAAAAAAAGATTTTATCAAAGCCATGGCCTCGGTTAGATTATGAGGAAATAATGCTTAAGTATGGTATCGATAAGCCAGATTTGCGTTTTGATTTAGAAATTCAGGATATTTCAGACTTAGTCAAAGACAGTGGATTTAAAGTTTTTAAAGAAGTAATAAAAGATGGCGGAGTTGTTAGGGCTATTTGTGCGACTGGCGCAGCTAAATTTGCAAGAAGAGAGATAGACGAATTGACAGAGATGGTAAAACAATCTGGCGCTAAAGGATTAGCTTATATTATAGTAAAAGAAAATGGCGAATTACAATCTCCAATAGTTAAATTTATCGGCGAGAATTCAGCCAAAGATATAATTAAAAAAGTTGACGCTAAAGCAGGTGATATAATATTTTTTGGAGCAGATAAAAAAAGTATAGTTTGCGAAAGCTTGGCTCAATTGCGAAATGAATTAGGTAAAAAGTTGGGCTTAATTGAAGATAACATAATTGCCTTAGCTTTTGTGGTTAATTTTTCATTGTTTGAAGAAGAAATGGAGAATGGTCATTATGCGCCTTCTCATCATATGTTTACGTCTCCTTGCCAAGAAGATGTAAAATTATTAGATTCTGATCCTGGTAAAACTAGGTCATATCAATACGACATGATTGGTAATGGGTACGAGCTGGGAGGAGGAAGTATCAGAATTCACGATAAAAAAATTCAAGAAAAAATATTTGATTTAATCGGTTTTGACGAAAAAAGAAAAGAACAGTTTAGCCATTTTTTACGCGCGTTTGAATATGGCGTTCCGCCTCACGGAGGCATTGCGTCTGGTCTTGATAGATTATTAATGGTGTTGATGAACAAACAAAGCATTCGTGATGTCATGGCTTTTCCTAAGACTGGTGATGGCCGAGATTTAATGATGGATGCGCCAAGCGAAGTGGAAGATAAACAGCTTAAAGAACTTAAAATTAAAATAAAAAAGGATTAAAATTATTATGTTAATTGATATAAAAGATATTTTTCAACAAGCGGATAAATATTTAGATAAAACAATTGAAATCGAAGGTTGGATTAGAACAGTCAGGAGTTCTAGTAATTGTGCTTTTATTGAATTAAATGATGGCACTTGTTTTAGAAGTTTGCAGTTAATAGCGGAAGATAGTTTGAGTGATTTTGGAAAAATTACAAAGATATTTATTGGTTCGGCCGTAAAAGCAGAAGGAAAATTAGTAAAATCGCCAGCTGCCGGTCAAGCCGTTGAATTAAAGCTAGACAAAATAGAAGTTATCGGAGATTCAACTAACGATTATCCTCTACAAAAAAAGAAACATTCATTTGAATTTTTAAGAACTATTGCTCATCTGCGTTCAAGGGCAAATACTTTCAGAGCTGTTTTTCGTTTACGTTCCGTTTTGGATTTTGCTATTCATAAATTTTTTCAAGATAGAAATTTTATTTATGTTCATTCTCCAATTATTACCACCAGTGATTGTGAAGGAGCAGGTGAAATGTTTAAAGTGACAAATCTTGATTTTAAAAAAATTATTGCCAATAAAGATGAGATTGATTATAGTAAAGATTTTTTTGGTAGAGAAGCTAGTTTGACCGTTAGCGGACAATTAAACGCTGAAGCAATGGCAACGGCCTTTAAAAAAGTTTATACTTTTGGACCGACTTTTAGAGCTGAAAATTCTAATACTGCTCGTCATGCAGCAGAATTTTGGATGTTGGAACCAGAAATTGCTTTTGCCGATTTGAAAGATGATATGCAATTAGCAGAAGAGATGATTAAATATTTGATAAATTATGTATTAGAAAATTGTCCAGAAGAGATGGAATTTTTTAACAAGTTTATTGACAATACTTTATTTGAAAGATTAAAAAATGTTGCTAAAGCAGAATTTGAACAAATTACCTACACTGAAGCGATAGAATTTTTGGAAAAATCAGATCAAAAATTTGAGTTTCCAGTTAAATGGGGAGTTGATTTACAAACTGAACATGAACGATATTTGACTGAAAAAATATTTAATAAACCAGTTTTTGTAACTGATTATCCGAAAGAAATAAAAGCTTTTTACATGAGATTAAATGACGACGAAAAAACAGTGGCAGCGATGGACTTATTGGTGCCAGGCGTGGGAGAAATTATTGGTGGTAGCCAGAGAGAAGAAAGAATTGATATTTTAGAGAAGCGGATGAAAGATTCAGGACTAAAAACAGAGGATTATCAATGGTATCTAGATTTAAGGAAATATGGTGGAACAAAACATGCTGGTTTTGGATTAGGTTTTGAGCGCGTCATTATGTATTTAACTGGTATGGCTAATATTCGTGATGTAATTCCGTTTCCTAGAACGCCAAAAAACGCAGAATTTTAAAATAATTTTTTAAAAATAAAAAAACCATGCTTATAGCTGTAGATTGTGATGATGTATTGGCTGATTCAATGGGAGTTTTCATAGATTATTACAACAAGTATTACAATAAATCATTAACCAAAAATCACTTTTTTACTAATTTGTGGTGGGAGGTAATGGAAGATAAACAAGATATAGTTATTGGTAGATATTTAGATTTTATTAAAAGTAACTATTTTGATAATATTAAACCAGTCTTAGGAGCAAAGGAAGCATTAAAAAAGTTAAAGCAAAAACATGAATTAATTGTTGTTACTGGTAGACCAAATAGTATTTTGAAAAAGACTGAGAGATGGATAGAAAATTATTTTGCAGGAATGTTTAATGGTATATATAGCACTAATTTACATTTTACTAGTGGTAAAGGATTAACAAAAGGCGATATTTGCAAAGAGAAAAAAGTTGATTTGTTAATTGATGATTATGTTGAGTTTGGATATGAATGCGTAGCTAATAATATAAATGTTCTTTTGATGGATCAGCCATGGAATAGCCAAGCGGAATTACCTCAAGGAATAACCAGGGTAAAATCTTGGCAAGACATATTAGATAAAATTGATTAAATTTATTTATATTTTAAAATATTATGGAAAATAAATTTGAACAAAATGGCGGTAGTAAGGAAATTATAAATCTTGAAAAATTAAAAAATGATTTGAAAATATGGTTAAAATCTGACATGATTGCTAATCATGAAGAATGGCAAAAATTCCATAAAAAATTAGAAGAAAAATATCCAGATTGGAGCGATTATGAGATGTATCATTTTGGAATCAGTACTCCTTCGGAAAAACTTTCTAATTTTGATTTTCCAGATGAAGATTCAATCGTAAAATTTATAGAAGACAAAAACAAGGAGTTGTTATAAAAACAAAAGTAAAAATAATTTTATGCGGTTATCAAAGCTGCAAAAATATATTTTAGTAAAGTGCTATGATAAAAAACATAGCACGGAATCAAAGGGGGAGTTTTATGTTTTCTATCCAAAATCAGAATTAGCCAAGAATAAAAAATTTATTCAAGACACAATTCATAAAAGTATAGAAAATTTAGTTGAGAAAGACTTATTAGTTACTTATGGCAGAAAGACAGCTCAGAAATGGTTTATTAATAAAGTAAAACTAACAAAAAAGGGCAGACAAAAAACGATTGAAATAATAAAAAGTAAGCAACGTAAGTTGCCAATAAAATAATAATAAAATAAAACTCATTTTAGAATGAGTTATTGGAGGACTAAATACATGAATCAATCAAATAATAATGCTAAGTTTGCCTTTTTCTACATGCTTTCTTTGGTGGCGTTAATTTTTATGGCGTTATCCGCTGGCATGATAGTGTTTCAGATTATTAATAAATTGATTAAAGATATCATTGAACAATATAGCGGTAGTTTTAATTCAGGTTCTTTGAAGTTTGCGATTTCGGCACTGATTATATCAACACCAATTTATTATTTCACAGCTAGACAGATTTATAAAAATTTATACACAGGTGCCTTAAGTAAAGATTCGGGTATACGTAAATGGTTAACATATTTTATTTTATTTGTATCTTCGGTCGTTATGATTGGTTGGTTAATCGGTACAATCAATACCTTTTTGGACGGAGACTTGACTTTGAAGTTTGCCTTGAAATCTTTAACTGCTGTAGCAATTGCTGGTGCAGTTTTCGGTTTTTATTTTTATGATATTAAGAGAGAAGAAATTGCAGGAAAAAAGGATATGATAATCAAAACATTTTTTTGGTCTTCTCTTATAATTATTTTAGCGATATTTATCGGCAGTTTGTTTATCGTTGAATCGCCAAAGGAAACTAGATTGAGAAAAATTGATGAAGTTGTTTTGAATAGATTTAATAGCATAGACAATGCTATAAATATGTATTTTGCAGACATGGAAAAATTACCAAAAAATTTAGATACAATCAGTGATTATAGTAATCATTTAAGTAAAGACGAATTGGCTGATCCCGAGACAGACAAGAAGTTTGATTATAATGTTTTATCAGAAAAAAAATATGAATTATGTGGAGATTTCAGAACATCTAATCTTGATCAAGAAGATATTCGAGCGGAATATTTTAAGGAACGTTGGCCACACGACACTGGTTATCAATGTTTAATGCAATTAGTGAATGTTAGGGAAGGCTTAGAAAGGCTTGACCGATAGAAAAAAAACGTTTAGAATTATTTATTGTCAATAAAGCTCAATGAGGATTTTCATCTTGAGCTTTTTATATAAACGATCTTTTAAAATAATGAGATTAAAATGAAATTTTATGGGAAGGAGGGGTGAATTCATGAAAAATGTTCTAGGAAGTATTACAGGGAATCTGAAAGTTTGGGAAGAAAATATTAGCAAGGAAGAAACACACATTTTAGTAGCAATTAGAATCGGCTGCGAAAACGACAAAAGGATAAAAAGGATGGCCGAGGAGACCAGAGATGAAAAAATGTTGGCTTTAAGACATCAGAACTACGAGATGACCGGAGAAGAAAGCAAAAAGGAAGAGGGTTTTTCCGTTACGGAGTACGTTTTTACATGGAGCGAATGGAAAAGAAAAGTTATGAGAAAGGGGTGAAAATTTGGCGAAAAAGCACAAGAGGAACGGGAGGTGTGTAGGTAGACCGAAGATGTGCGAGAAGACGCCTGGTTAGAAGGCTTGTTTGAAACAATTGAAAAGTAAGCGTCCAGGAATTTGTCGTCAGTGCAACGCTCCAGAGATTCAAAAAATAAAAGAACGGATTTTTGGGTTATAAAACACAAAAAAACAGAAAGGAAGGAAAAGAAAATGGTACAAAAACCAGTTATATTTCCGTTGGATGGGTATATGAAAGCGCATCAGGCCTTGTTTGACTTTAGGTCAATACTCAGGGAACCAGGAATGAAGGAATTAATCAGTTTTGCTAAAGGTAACGACCTTTTTCACTGCGACGATATGCCTGGGCCGGCTGTCATGAAAGCACTTGGTAAAATCGCAATAGAAGAGAATACGGATGTCGGAATTTTTCTTGACCTGAAATTGGCTGATGTTAAGAATACGGACATGAACACCGCTAGGCACTACGCTGATTCATTTCCAGGCAAAGGGATTATTACCATCAGTGATAAGGTTAACGGCGAGGGATTTCTCTATGTTAGGAGGGCATTGCCCAATGTTAAGTTGGCGTTGGTTAGCGTATTGACTGATATGAAATCTGAAGTCTGTGCTCCTCGCTACGGGAATTATCCTGATACCGAGATTTTACACATGGTGCGATGCATTCAGTCGGAGTATGAAAAAGTGAGGACGGAAAAAGATCCCAAATATGCCTTTGACCTCATAGTTTGCTCGGCTAACGAAGTTGCTTTTCTTAGACAGGTTTTGGGATTTATTTATGGTTATATTTGTCCGGGCATTAGAGACTCTTGGATGACTGAAGGACAACAGGCGAGAACGGCTGGAGTAAAATGGGCACTAAACCAGGGTGCTACTTATCTGGTTATGGGTGCACAGATGGCCAAAGGTAATCCTGAAAAAGGGGTGACAGCTGAACAGAGCCGGCAAATGACCATAGAAGAAGTCAAGAAATCAAATTACATCGAAATCATTCCCAGTGATCCATTGGCTACGCTTACCAACTGTGAAGGCTATTATGAAAGTCCAGTTGATAGTGACGGAAAGAGTAAGGGGCCCTTAGTTGCCTATGCTGGAAGTTATGAAGTGGAAGAGGGAAAAGACAAAAAAAAGAATCTCGTTGGCTTCGTCTATTTCAATTTTGCCAAAGCCGAACAATACCCTCTACCAAGAGATTACTTTGCACGCCAACTTGCGCAGGTTATCGTTGAACAGGTGGGTATACCAGATGTCGTGATCGGAGCACCTATGGGTGGCATTATGATGGCGGTGGAAGTTGGTCGCATTCTTGGCTGTCGGACTATCTTCGCCGAAAAAAAGGTTATTGCTTTGGCCGATATCAAGACAGGCGAAAAAGAGCAATCCGAGCTGATTATTAATCGACATGATATTAATCCTGGAGACTTTGTGGTTATTATCGAAGATGTCATTAATAATCTGTCGACTCCAAAAAAGATGATCGGCATCATCAATGAGAGAGATGGCAATCTTCTCGGTATTGCAGCCCCGTTCAGCAGGTCACAAAAGACTGAATGGAATGAATTGCCAGTTGCAGCAGGCACGCACAAGCCTCTGAAGCAGTTCAAACAGGAAGATCCAGTTGTTGCCGACTTAATCACGGCCGGCTACATCGTCTGGTCGCCAAAACAGCAATGGGCACAACTCAAGGAGGCGATGGAAGAAGGGTAGAGTTCGCTTCTACCAAAATAAAATAAATAAGGTTCAACCCGGTCCGTTCACTCTATGTGGACGGGCCGTTTTTTTGCTCGAAAAGGGAAATTAAGGTATAATATTAACAGTCAATAACTTGTTGATTAGTTTTGATTTTTAATTTTTTAACATAAAATTATATGGCTAAGAAAACAAAATTATCGCCAAAATTAGTTAAATATTTGGAAAAAGCTGGGATTGATCATGACATTTTAGAGCATAAAACTGTTTATACTGCTATTGATGCTGCCAATACCATGGAAAAGAAGCTGGGTGAGATTGCTAAATCTTTATTGGTTAAAGCTGATAAGGATTATTTCTTGGTTTTATTACCAGCTGACCACAACTTAGATTTTAAAAAATTAGGTATTTGCATCGGTGCGCAAGCAGGTAAAAAAATTAAGGTTGTAAAAATTCCAGGAGAAAAAATAATGGAAAATGCTTTGAAGATTAAAGCAGGCGCGTTGAGTGCTTTTGGTGGTATTCATAAATTACCAGTGATTATGGAAAAAAAATTGGTTGGAGTAAAGAAGGCTGTTTTTTCTTCAGGTAGTTTCAATCATTCAGTTGAAATGGCGGCAAAAGATTTTGTGAAATTAGAAAATACTTTTTTGGGAAATTTTGGGATTAAGAAAAAAATAAAATTACAAAAACCAGTCAAGAAAGTTGCTAAGAAGAAAGTAAAAGCTAAAAAAACGGTTGCCAAAAAGAAAAGTAAAAAATAGTAAAAAAATATCCCCATGATGCAAATAAAAACAGACAAATTTGAAGGTCCGCTTGGGCTATTGCTTAAGCTGATCGAAAAAGAAGAAATGGATATCACTGAAATTTGTTTGGCAAAAATAACTGATCAATATATTAATTACATAAGAGATTCTGAATATATTAAGCCTGACGACATGGCTGATTTTTTGGTTGTCGCAGCAAAATTATTGTTGATTAAATCAAAAGCTTTATTGCCATATTTATATACCGAAGAAGAAGCTGAGATTGAGGAATTTGAACAACAATTAAAAATGTACAAAGAGTTTATTGAGGCATCGAAGTTGATAGAGAAAATGATAGGCAAAAAGAAGTTTATGTTCGCTCGTGAGTTTAATCGTCAAGCTATGCTAGCTAATGCTAATGTATTTTCTCCACCAAAAAAAATAACAGTTGGAGATATTAAAATGGTTTTTGAAGAGTTAATTGGCAGATTAATGCCGACCGAAAAACTTGAAGAAAAATCAATGGAAGCGACAGTCAGTATTGACGAAAAAATTGCAAATATTAAAAGTTTACTTTTAGAAAGAATTAAATTTAGTTTTAAGAAAATTTTGGATGGAGCACAGAATAAAACTGATACGATAGTAAGTTTCCTGGCTATGTTGGAGTTAATAAAACAAAAAACTATTACAGCTGAGCAAAATAATTTATTTGGAGAAATCGAAATTAATAAAATACAAAACTAATCAGCTATTATTTTAAAAACATGGGTTTAAAAACAAAAATTGAATCATTACTTTTCATTTCAGCTAAACCAATGCCGACGAAACAGTTAGCTGATTTATTAAAAGTAGAAAAAAGTAAAATACAAGAAGCTGGCGATGAACTAGTCGAAGAATATAAAAACAACAGACGTGGCGTGCAGATTATTAAAGATGGTTTAAAATATCAAATGGTAAGTGCACCAGAAAATGCTAAAGTTGTTCAGGAATTTATTAAAGATGAAACAACTGGTGAATTAACTAGACCAAGTCTGGAAGCATTAACAATCATTGCTTATCGAGGACCAATTTCCAAAATTGATTTAGATAGAATTCGAGGTGTAAATTGTGCTTTAATTATAAGAAATTTATTATTACGTGGATTAATTGAAGCAAAAACCGACAGTAAGAAAAAAGAAACTTATTATTCAGTGAGTTTTGATTTTATTCGTTTTCTCGGTATAAATAATATTGTTGATTTGCCTGATTATAAAAAATTAAACGAAGACGATACTCTTGATAAATTTTTAGAAGGAATTAACGATAATTAGAATATGAAAAGAAATATAATTGAAAATCCAAAAAAAATAGAACAAGTTGATTTAATAGTTGGCATCCCTTCATATAATGAAGCTGATACAATTGCTCGTGTTATTAAACAAGTAGACAAGGGTTTGACTAAATATTTTCCAAAAGATAAAGCAGTTATTATCAATCTTGATAATCATTCACCAGATGATACAAAAAAAGTTTTTTTGAGTACGAAAACTGACAATCCCAAAATGTATGTTTCAACTGCTAGGGGAGTCAGAGGTAAGGGTAGGAATCTATATAATCTTTTTCATTACACTAACCAATTAAAAGCAAAAGCAGTCGCTGTCGTAGATGCTGATTTAGAAAGTATTACACCTGACTGGATGAAAACATTAATAAAACCTATATTAGCAGGTCATGACCTGGTGACACCATATTATGCTAGATGTGAGTATGATGGTTCAATTACTAATCACATATGCTATCCATTAATTTACGGTTTATTTGGTTTGAATATACGCCAACCAATCGGTGGTGATTTTGCTTTTTCGCCCAAAGTGGCTGACTATTGGCTTCAACAAAAATGGCATAAAACTACCTACAAGTATGGTATAGATATTTTTATGACGACCAATACAATTACTGGTGGGTTTAAAATAGCTCAAGGTGGATTGGGAGCAAAAATTCATAAGCCGAGTGCGCCTAAATTAGGACCGATGTTTTCTCAGGTTGTAGCGACATTGTTTAAAAACGTGTTGGCTAATAAAAAATTATGGCTTGGGGATATGGAAGAAAAACCAATAAAATATTTTGGTAAAAAGAATTTTGCTAAACCACAGACATTGGGTGTTGATTACAAAAGCATGAGAATAACGTCAATTTTTAATTTTCACGCCAATGAAGATATACTTAAAAGGGCTTTAAGTGGAGTTGTTTTTAAAAAAATAGAAAGAATGTATAAGACTGGTAAAATTGAAATAGATGATCAACTTTGGTGTAAAATTCTTTTTGATGTATTATATGCTTATGACAGAACTGATTTAAATGCTGGTTTAATTGAAGCAATTAAACCTTTGTATTTCGGACGTTTTATTAGTTTTTTTAGATCAACCTTAGATAAACCTTTCAAAGATTGTGAAGAAGAGATTAATGAACAGGCGAAATTGTTTTGGGAAGATCGTCGATATTTAATAAGTAAATACCACAAATAATCTATGCTAATTCCAGCAACAATTAGTTTTATTATATCCGCCTTATTATTTAGCGGATTTGGCGGAATAGCTCCTGATATGTTTTTGTCGTCATACGATAATCAACAAGATGGCATAGTGTTAGGTGTGTCAGAAGAAAATATAATAGATAGCAAAGAAATAGATTCAATTGATAAAAAAACTGGTTTGGAAAATGTTGTAGCTAAAATGGTTGATGAAACTCAAAAATTATCTTTGATTAATTTACCGCAATTACCACAGCTCGAGCAGCCGATTAAACGATTACCAATCAGTGAAACAAAAAGTGGAAAAATTATTGTTAACGATATAGAAATGGACGCTGATAATGTTTCGGCTATGGATTGCCAAAGCGGTGATATGTTTTTTACCAAGCGGATAGATCAACCACGGTCAATCGCTAGTATAACTAAATTGGCGACAGCTTTAGTTTTTTTGGATTATAATCCTGGTTGGGATGAAATTTATGAGATGAGAGAATATGATAGACGAGAGGGAGGTGTCATCCATCTTTTTACCGGTGAGAAAGTAAAAGTAAAAGATTTGTTTTACACCAGTTTAGTTGGTTCAGGTAATACCGCAACAGTGGCCTTAGTTCATTCAACTGGTATGTCTGAGCAGGAGTTCGTTAACAAGATGAATGAAAAAGTAAAAGAGATTGGTTTAAAAAATACTCGTTTTGTTGAAGTGTCGGGTTTACATAGCGGAAATGTTTCAACAGCCAGAGAAGTCGCTAAATTGGCTGATATAGCTTTTTCAAACGATGAGTTGGCGACAGCTTGTTCAACCGGAAAATATGATTATCAGACTAAAGGTGGTAGAAATAAAACAGTTTATAGTACAAACTATTTATTATCCAGCAAGGATTTAAAAACTCAACATATTACAGTTTTGGGTGGTAAAACTGGACATATTGATGCGGCTGGATATTGCTTGGTTAGTAAATTCAAAAATACAAAAGGGGGAGAAATAATTACAGTAGTTTTGGGTACTGGGAATAATGGTGCTCGTTTCGCTGAAACAGAGAAATTGATTACAACTATTTATGAGAGACTATAGATTTGAGAATCTAGCATTAAAATGATATACTGTAATAAATATTAAAATTTATTTAAAAATATGACAATGAAAAAAGTTATTATTGCTAATTGGAAAATGAAGCTAACATTAGCAAAAAGTTTAGATTTATCTAAAAAAATTAAAGAAAAATTCAAAAACTTTAAAGATGGGAATATTGCAGTTTGTCCTTCACCGATAGCTTTGAGTGAAGTTAGTAAAATATTAGAAAAAAGTAATGTCGCTTTTGGTTCTCAAAATGTTTTTTGGGAAGAAGAAGGAGCATATACTGGAGAAATTTCTCCAGCACATTTGGTTGAACTTGGTTGTCGATATGTAATTATTGGACACAGTGAAAGAAGAAAATATTTAATAGAAAACTATGAAATGATTCATAAAAAAGTTAAAGCAGTCATTAATAGTGGAAATCTAATACCAGTTGTTTGTATTGGTGAAAATTGGGAGGAAAGAAAAACTGAAAAAAGAGATTTTGTTTTAGTCGATCAATTGCAACAAGCTTTGAGTGGATTAGATGTTATGGGAGACCAAGAAGTAATAGTAGCCTATGAGCCAATCTGGGCGATTGGTACTGGTACTGCGATTGAACCTTCAGAAGCAGAATATGCACATAAAATTATTA
The DNA here is from genome assembly GCA_964467155.1 of uncultured Gammaproteobacteria bacterium. Taxonomy (GTDB): domain Bacteria; phylum Patescibacteriota; class Patescibacteriia; order Patescibacteriales; family GWC2-42-12; genus CAYXNZ01. Next base: position 41,670 of record CAYXNZ010000002.1, read on the forward strand.
AACTAGCATTAAACGATATATTCGGCATGCAAACAGTTAGTAAGAATTTTAAAATTATATACGGCGGTAGTATAAATAGTAAAAATGTTGATGGTTTCGCAGATTTGGACGGCATCGATGGTTTACTAGTTGGTAGTGCCAGTCTTGACGCAGATGAGTTTTATAAAGTATCACAATCAATCGTTAAGTCAAAAAAAATAAAATAATTTAGATTAGTTTAAAAATATGTTAGTTCATATCAAAGAAGTAGTTGGACGAGCTAAAAAAGGTGGATATGCCTTAGGAGCTTTCAATATCCATAGTGTGGAATCTGTCTTAGGTGTGGCTCAAGCAGCAGTTAAAGCAAAGTCTCCAGCGATTATTCAAGTATCTGAAAGTACTATTGACTACATGGGTTTAAAGCTAATAACTCATTTAGTTTCAACAATAGCAAAAAACATTGCTGCTAAAGTACCGATTGCTTTACACTTAGATCATGGTAAAAGTTTTGAATCTATCTTGGAATGCATTAACGCTGGTTTTACTTCTGTACATATTGACGCCTCAGCTTTACCGATAGATGAAAATATTGCTATCACAAAACAAGTGGTCAAATTCGCACATCGTAAAGGTGTCTGGGTACAAGGAGAAGTTGGCTCTATGATCGGTGGACATGGTGATATTGCCGGAAGACTAGAAGATATACCAATTGCCGAATTAGCTGAAGTAATAAAATTTGCCAAAGAAACAGGAGTTGACACCTTGGCCGCAGCTGTTGGTACAGCGCATGGTGTTTATAAAAATGAAGATATAAATTTTCCACTTTTGAAAAAAATAATCAAACAAACAAAAAAAACATTTGTTCTTCATGGTGGCTCGGGTTTGCCTGATAAAAAAATAAAAAGAGCGATAAAAGAGGGAGTAGACATAATTAATATTGGTAGTGACATAAAAATAGCTTTTTGTCAGGAGTTGATAAAAAATTGTAAAAATAATAACAAAGAAACAGATCCTAGAAATTTACTTCGACCGACTATTGGCGCGGTAGAGAAAGTAGCACTAAATAAAATGAAACTTTTTGGTAGTGCTAACAAAATAATTATAAAAAATATAGAAACATAAAAATAAATTTACTATGTATAATATTGTGCCATTAATTTTAATCTTGATTAGTTTAAGTATAATTATAATTATTTCAGTGAAGAAATTTTCTGTTTTGTCTAATCTAGACGTTGACAGTATACCAGCCGAAAAAGAAGCCAAATTCAAAGAGAGAATTATTAGTAATCGAATCAAGAGAAATATAATAAAATGGTGGTCAAAGATTAGCCGTTTAATAATTCCGATATTTAGTTGGATAGGTGATTTTTTTAAGGATTATTATCAAAAACTTAATGAATTAAAGAAAGATTATCGTCCAGAATTAAAATTATCAGAAAATGAAAAAGAGTCATTAATTGAAAAAACATTAGTAGATGTAGATGAATCATGTCGACAGGAAGATTATGAAGAAGCGGAGAAAAATTTAATTAACATTATTGGTCAAGATCCAACTAATTTGAAAGCTTTTAAAAAATTAGCAGATATTTATCTGGAAAAAAAGAATTTAGAAGAAGCAAAACAGACATATGAACACATTCTAAAATTATTAGAAACTAAGGATTTAATTAACGATGAAACGGATAAAAATAGACAAATAGCACAAATTTATTTTAATTTATCTGAAGTAAGCCTAGAACAAGATTGTTTTGACGAAGCAGGGGGATATATTAAGCAGGCGTTAGAAATAGAGCCAAATAACCCGAGATATCTTGACATAATGCTTGAAATCAGTATAATTAAAAAAGACAAAATCCAAGCTTTTGAAGCCTATGATAAGTTTAAAAAATCTAATCCCGAGAATGAAAAATTGGATGATTTGAAGCAACAAATAGATGAGCTGTAATTTTAAGCAACTAATAATAAATAGCTAAAATTTGATTTTAAGGTTGCTAGCTATGAGTTATTAGTTATTTTAGTTTTTGTATGCCGAGATAGCTTCCCGCTAGCTAGCGGGACAGGCAGTTTCCGCCAGAGGCGGACCAGCCTTTGGCTGGGGTAGATCACAACATATGCCGAGATAGCTCAGTTGGTAGAGCACTTCCATGGTAAGGAAGGGGTCCCGGGTTCGAGTCCCGGTTTCGGCTCAGGGAACGTAAATTAACAAGATTTAAAAGGGTCGGTACCAAAGCGGTCAAATGGGGCAGACTGTAAATCTGCTGGCTACGCCTTCGTTGGTTCGAATCCAGCCCGGCCCACCAAATCAATTAAGAATTAAAAATTAAGAAAAAAGAATATGTCGCAAGAAAACATGATAAAGTTGGAGTGTACTGAATGTAAGAGAATAAATTATTTTTCAAGAAAAAATAAAAAGACTCTTAAAGATAGATTAGAATTAAAAAAATATTGTAAGCATTGTAAGAAGCACACTCTTCATAAAGAAACAAAATAATACCTCACCCCAGCCCCTCTCCTAATTAGGAGAGGGGAATAAAAAGGGAGAGGTTTAATTTCAGGCGGGATTCGTATAATGGTAGTACAGGGGTCTCCAAAACCTCTAGCGGGGGTTCGATTCCCTCATCCCGTGCAAATAAAATAACGCTAATTTTAGCGTTATTTTAGTTTTGTCGCATTCTTGCTATTGACATAAGTATAACTTTTTGCTATAATAAAATATTAAAATCGCTCATTTAAAAAAGGCTTATCCTTACTTTCTTTTGGTTTGTTTTGCTTTTAAAGCAGATCAAAAGAAAGTCTTGGGATAAACCCTCGGCTATTACAAAAGTGTCAGCTTGTTTTAGCGGTGATATGCTTAAGGCATTAGGGCTTTAAGTGTAGAACTGTTTGACAGCGGATGCGAAAGGAGCGGAAAGATGAGTAAAATTACCGTAGAACAGATCGGCGAGCTGGTTGAGCAAAGCAAGGGTGAGAATCCTCGGGTAACCAGGGAGATCCTGCAGGCTTTCCTGCGAAACCCCAACGCCTTTCTGCGGGCAAGCGTTTATTCAGCTACCGTTGATTACGGGAAAAGCGTTGAGGAAATGGTTGTCGCCGGCAACTACGACTGGAAAAACAAAGACATCAATTCCAAAAACTTTCCCGTATCAGGTGAGGGAACGGTCAACGTCAATTTCGAGTTGATCCACCTCAACAAGGGAGTTAGCTCCGAGGATGCTTTGACCCACCTCGAAGAAAACGGGATGAGGCCACCGACAATTGAGGAATTACTGGTGTTCGGCTCCAGTTACCCCGAAATCCAGCGGGAATTTCCGGTTATTTGCCTCGGCTCGTCTTGGGTTAATCCCGGCGGCGACCGTTACGTGCCTTACCTCAACGGGAATGGTTCGGAGCGTGGCCTCGACCTCGGCTGGTTCGACGATGACTGGAATGGGTACTGTCGTTTTCTGGCCGTTCGCAAGTAGGATCTTGTCGCCTTGTGTCCTTGGAACTGGAACTTTGTCCCTTGGACACTTGGCAACTTGTAACCTCACAACAAAAACCCCGCACGTTTTATGCTTAGAAAAGCAGACGACGAGCGGGGTTATTTATTTTGTGATATAATAAATTTGGAAAGTAAACGAATCAGCTCACGGCTACGGTTGCGGGCGGTTGAAATCTGGATACTGCAACAAGTGAGATTATCCAAGGTTACGGCTTTGGGTAGAGTGCCGTTGCAATATTCCATAAAATAAAAATACTTGGTATAAGATATCAGTGGGATAATAGCCCCGAATAAAATACAGCCCCGAGAGTATTCAAAGGGCGGTGGCAAAGACGATATCTTATTATTTTAACGGCTCGTCTTGGGTTAATCCCGACGGCAACCGTAACGTGCCTTACCTCAACAGGAATGGTTCGAAGCGTAACCTCAACCTCAACTGGTTCGACAATGACTGGAATGAGTACTGTCGTTTTCTGGCCGTTCGCAAGTCTTTTCATTCTCTCCCATACGGGGGAGTTTCTTTTTTATAAAGCTTCATCCAACCGCCTATCATTCTGCCGATCTCGGCAAGTGGGGCGGATATGGCTGTCAATTTGTTTGTATCAATCGCTTTTATTTCCCAAAGAAGCTTCAAGAAGAATTTGAGCATATCAAATCTTGCGTTAAGTTCTTTTATCGTGTCGGCCTTTTTGTCTTTCGGCTGATAGCTTGCCCGCAGAGCAATTGCCAGACAATCGGTAAATAGATTATCTATCTTTTTACCCAAAGTGAAGCGGGTAATTTTCGGCAGATGAATTAAAAAAGAATGCCACATCTGATATGCCTCACTTAATTTGGCGATAATCGGAATATCGCAATTGCTGAGGGGGGGGGGTAGACTTATAAGCTTTTTGTGTATGAAGATTAAATTGATTCATAGTTATAATGATATTATTTGCGTTAATAATTTGTTTTCGGCTTGGAATGAATTTATTGTCGGTAAAAAATCTAAAAAAGATGTGCAGGAATATTCCCGCAATCTTCTTGATAACATTATATCACTTCACGAAGATTTGGCTAATAAATCTTATCGGCACGGTGGGTATCACAGTTTTTACATCAATGACCCAAAACGCAGGCACATTCATAAAGCGAGCGTGCAAGACAGATTGCTTCATCACGCCGTTTACCGCCTGCTGTATCCGTTTTTTGAGAAAACGTTTATCCACGATTCATATTCTTGCCGTTTGGAAAAAGGCGTGTATAAAGCGATTGAACGATTTGATGCCTATGCTGGCAAGACAAGCAAAAACGATACCAAGACGGCATGGATATTAAAGTGCGACATTAAAAAATTTTTCAATAGTATTGTCCATAAAACCTTACTGGAAATTTTAAACAAACACATTCCTGACAAAGATATAATATGGCTTTTGAATAACGTCATAGACAGTTATCATAATACAAACAAGAGAGGCGTCGGCTTGCCACTCGGTAATTTGACTTCCCAGCTGTTTGCTAATGTATATATGAATGTTTTTGATCAGTGGGTTAAGCACAGATTAAAGATTAAGCGGTATATAAGATACGCAGATGATTTTGTATTTTTCAGCAGAGATAAGCGACAGCTCCATTCTTTGATTGAGCCAGTTGGAGAATTTTTGTTTCAAACATTAGGTTTAACACTTCATCCCAAAAAGATTATCAAAAAGTCATTGTCGTCCGGCATGGATTTTTTGGGTTGGGTGCATTTGACTCACTATAAAAAATTACGGAACAAGACAAAAGAGCGGATGTTTAGAAAAATAGCCGACGATCCTAGAGATGAAGTTTTCCAGTCATATCTGGGGCTTTTAAGCCACGGCAATACTTACAAAATTGAAAAAGAATTGCGTAACCTTTATTGGCTTTTAGGAGATTAAAGATAATTTTTGTTTTATTTACTCTGCCTTTACTTTTAGTGTTGAGTTTTATAAAAATAGTTAAATCATGTTAAAATAAGATATTTTTAGTATTATGAAATTAAAATTCAGAATTAATTTCAGTTCTAACATCGTCCACGGTCCCGTGCAATAAAATAAATACTGGTCATTAGACCAGTATTTATTTTATTTATACGGAAAGGAGTCGAACCGGTAGAAACGAGACAAATTCCGAGCCGAAATTCGGTCGGCGAGGAATGTAGTCGAGCGTCGACAAGCTTTTGGGGAAAGCTTGTCGCTACCGTGGGCAACGAAGTTTGAGCGGAAGCGAAAACGAGGCGGAATTCCCTCATCCCGTGCAAAATAAAAACTACAGAGTTAACTCTGTAGTTTTTATTTATATCAAAATGTATTTTTATATATCTAAGTTTTCTACTTTTTGGGCGTGTGTTTGAATGAAATGTTTGCGTGGAGCAACATCACCACCCATTAACATTTCAAAAGTTTCATTGGCGCGAGCAGCATCCTCAACAGTTACTTGTTTCATTAGTCTTCTTTCTGGGTCCATGGTTGTTTCCCAAAGTTGTCCTGGATTCATTTCACCCAAACCTTTATAACGTTGAATATTAATTCTAGATGAAATTTTTGCTTTAGTTTCTTCTTTCTCTTCCTCTGTTTCTTCTTCAATTTCTGTTTCCTCTGTCTCTTCTGCTACTTCAACGGCTTGTCCGCCTAGTTCAGCAATTATTTTTTCTTTTTCAGCGTCATTGTAGGCGTATTGAATATTAGAACCTTTTTTAATTTGATAGAGAGGCGGTTGAGCAAGATAAAGATGCCCTTGGGTGACTATTGGATTAAAATGTCGGTAGAACAAAGTGAGTAATAAAGTACTAATATGAGCACCATCAACATCAGCATCAGTCATAATAATAATTCGGTGATAACGAAGTTTTTCTATATCAAACTGATCATCAATATTAGTACCAAGAGCAATGACTAGATTTTTAATTTCGTTATTAGCTAACATTTTATCAAGTCTAGCTCGTTCAACATTGAGGACTTTACCACGTAGAGGTAAAATTGCTTGAAATTTTCGATTACGGCCTTGCTTGGCTGAACCACCAGCTGAGTCACCCTCAACAATATATATCTCACTTTCTTCTGGTTTACGACTAGAACAATCAGCTAATTTTCCAGGTAAAGTCATACCTTCCAGAGCACCTTTTCTTAAAATTGAAGCACGGGCAGTTCGGGCAGCGATTCTAGCTTGACTAGAGAGAATACATTTGCCGATAATTGCTTCAGCTTCTTTTGGGTTTTCATTCAAGAAAAATGAAAAAGCATCACCGAATACTTGTTCAACGTAAGTTTTCATTTCAGCATTGCCGAGTTTACCTTTGGTTTGCCCTTCAAATTGAGGGTCGGGGAGTTTAACACTAATAATCGAAACTAATCCCTCTCGAACATCATCACCAGTTAAATTTTCTTCTTTTTCTTTGAGAATATTTTGAGAACGAGCATAAGAATTTAATGTTCTAGTTAAAGCTGAACGAAAACCAGCAATATGAGAACCACCCTCGGGGTTGATAATATTGTTGGCAAAAGCCAAGACTGTCTCGTTGAAACCGTCATTATATTGTAGAGAAACTTCTACTTTAGATTCTTTTACTTCTTTTTCAATGTAAAAAACAGTATCATTTTTGGTTGTGTTATTACGATTTAGTGATTTTATATAGGCCTTTATTCCACCTTCAAAGTAAAAACGATAATTTTTTGGTCTATGTCCTTCACGACGGTCAGAAACGATAATAGTTATACCTTTGGTTAAATATGCCTGTTGTCTTAATCTGTCTAGTATTTTACCCCAATTAAATTCGATTTCTTCAAAAATTGTAGTATCTGGCTTGAAAGTAATAATAGTACCAGTTTTTTTAGTCGTGCCAATTGCTTTTACTTTTTTAATAGGTTTACCTTGTCTGTACTCTTGTATCCATATTTTATCTTCACGGTGAACTTCAGCTTTTACATATTCACTGAGAGCATTAACAACTGAAATACCGACTCCATGTAAACCGCCAGAAACTTTGTAACCTCCACCATCACCAAATTTACCACCAGCATGGAGTTTAGTCATGACGGTTTCTAAGGCTGATACTTTAGTCACTTTGTGCATACCGACTGGTATACCGCGTCCATCGTCAGTAATTTGGACCATGCCATTGTTGAGTAGGATAACAGAAATTTCACTAGCATGACCAGCCATGGCTTCGTCAATACCATTGTCAACTACTTCCCAAATGAGATGATGTAAGCCTGATGCAGAGGTCGAACCGATATACATTCCAGGTCTTTTTCTAACTGGATCGAGACCTTCTAAAACAGTGATTGACTCCGCGCCGTACGTTGATTTTGGTTTTTTTTCAGATGCTTTTTTTGGCATATAAATAATATGTTAAAAGTATAAAAATTTCTTTTAATATTAGCTATTTAAACATAAAAATATCCCTCTGAATTAGGGCTTATTTCTATACTATAATTTTAGCAAAAAAGATGTTTTTTGACAAGGGATAATTTTTACCTTTTGGCTATATGTGCTAAAATTACTAGTAATAACAATAAGATAATTTATTATTAAAAAAATATGGATAACCCTGCTAATTTAAAGCCAGAAGATGACAAAATTGAGATAGAAAAGCAAGTTGAAGATTATAAAGATACTGAAGGCTTGTCAACAAAAAAATTAAATTTTGGCTTATGGTTTGTCGAAAATAAAAAATCGTTTAGGATTATTTTTTTAGTATTTTTGGCAATAATCTCGGCGATTAGTTGGTCTTATACTATTTTTGGTTTTGCTTATTATTTATCGCGAGGCATGGACGAAGACAAGCTATTGTTAAAATACATGACTGAATCTAGTAAAGTAAATCATGATATAACAGTGAAACAAGGGGCACAAAATTTGAATTATTATCCAGTTAAAATTTTTAAATTAAGTGATAATCGATATGATTTTTTAGCTACAGTTGATAATCCGAATCAAGACTGGTGGGCAACTTTTGATTATTCTTTTAGAGTAGGTAATGAAAATACACCTAAATATAATGGTTTTATTTTTCCTGAAGAAAGTAAAAGTTTAATGGCTCTAGCTAGAGAGTCTTCTTATTCACCGTCAAAGGCAGAATTGATTATTGAGAATTTGGCGTGGTATCGAATTGATAAACACACAATACCAGATTGGAAAATTTTTTATGAAAATCATTTAGATATTGTTACGAGTGAGGCGAGTTTTAAATTGGCTCAACAAAGTGGATTATCAGAAAAGATTCATTTGAATCAGTTAGACTTTACAGTTGAAAATAAAACCGCTTATAATTTTTGGCAGGCTGATCTTGATATATTATTGTATAGTGGTAATAAAGTCGTAGGCGTTAATCGCTATAGCTTAACTGATTTAATGTCTGGAGAAGAAAGACTAATACAAGCAAGTTGGTCAGGTCAGTTTGGCAGAATCGATAAAATACAGATTGCTCCTAATATCAATATAATGGATGAAAATATTTACATTAAATATCAAGGCGGAATAGGTGAAGTAAAATAATTTTTTTTAATGTTCGGAAAGCTATCAATTTATTCTAAGCATTTTGACTGGGTATTATTTGCCTCTGTTTTATTATTGATTTGTGTTGGTTTGGCCGAAATTTATAGTATTGCTTTAGGTCAGTCGGCGATTGATTTACTTAATTTTCAAAAACAATTAGGTTTTGTTTTTTTGGGAATTGTGCTGTTGTTTGCTTTTGCTTTTTTTGATTATTATAATCTGCGTAGTTATAGTAATTATTTAGTATTAGCGGGTGTTTTAATGTTGGTGACAGTTTTAATCTTCGGTAATACAATTAGAGGCACTAAGGGTTGGTTTTCTTTTGCTGGCTTTGGTTTACAACCAGTAGAATTTATCAAGTTTATTTTAATTGTATTTTTGGCGCGTTATTTTTCTTCTGCTTCTTTAAAAATAAAGCCATTGAAGCATTTAATGATTAGCTTCGGTGGAGTATTAATATTTATAACCTTAGTATTAGCTCAACCTGACTTTGGTTCTGCTCTTATTCTATTTGCGATTTGGTTTGCTATGATTATTTTGGCCGGTTTTAATAAAAAATATTTTATCATAATATTTTTAGTATTAGCTTTAATTATGTCTGGTTCGTGGTTTTGTCTTTTTAAAGATTATCAGAAGGAGAGAGTCATGACTTTTCTTAATCCTTCTTTTGAGCCGTTGAATCAAGGATATAATATTTCACAAGCAATAATTGCAATTGGTGCAGGAGGTTTAACGGGTAGAGGATTAGGCTTTGGCTCACAGTCACAACTTAAATTTTTACCTGAAGCTCAAACGGATTTTATTTTTGCTGTTGTGGCGGAAGAATTAGGTTTTTTTGGCGCTGTTTTAGTATTATTATTTTTTTGTATATTTTTTTGGCGCTGTTTAAGTCATTTGCGAAAAATTAAGAATGATTTTGCTGTTTTTTTCATTTTGGGAGCAGCCAGCTTGATTTTTATTGAAATGTTTATTAATATAGCTATGAACATGGGATTACTCCCTGTTATTGGCATATCATTGCCTTTTTTAAGTTATGGCGGTAGTGCAATGATATCTAATTTAATATTAGTTGGAGTAATTGAGAGTATTATTATTAGAAATAACATTAATTATTAAATTATTTATATTTATGACGAAAGAAATTAAGCTAAATGCACAATTAAGAGTAGAAACAAATGGAAAAGCCAAAATTATAAGAGAAAAAGGTCTGGTGCCAGCAGTGGTATATGGATCAGGCACAGAAAATAGAAATGTAAAAATTAAAAAACTTGATTTTGAAAGAGTTTTTGCTGAAGCCGGAGAATCTAATTTGATTGATTTAGTTATTGATGATAAATCGTCAGTTAAGGTTATTGTTAAAGATTTTCAAAAAAGTCCAATCACAGATCAGATTATTCATGTTGATTTTTATCAAGTTGATATGAGTAAAAAAATAGAAACTGCTATACCATTGAATTTTATTGGTGAGTCAAAGGCAGTTAAAGAATTAGGCGCTATATTAATGAAAAATATAGACGAGATAAATGCAAAATGTTTGCCAGGAGACTTGGTTAATAATATTGACGTAGATTTATCCGTTCTTAATACCTTAGAGGATGTTATTAGAATAAAGGATTTAAAAATATCAAAGGATGTTGAAATATTAAACGACACTGAGGATATGGTGGCAAGTGTAACAGAACAGAGAGCTGAAGAAGTTGAACCAGAAGTTAGTGAGGAAGAAGCTGGAAAAGAGACAACGGAAGGAACTGAGGAAAAAGAAAAATCTGAAGAAAGCGAAGCTCCAGCTAAAGAGAAAAAAGAATAATTAAAGCGATTAAATAATTCAAGGAGGAGGTAATGGATAATACTCAAAATAATAAAGCAGGCAAAACCATTGAGAAACGGCTATGGATAGTTGCCTGTTTTATTTTTGCTATTTTCTTTTTGTTTTTTTTAGGTTTAGCTTATTTGTCGGTACAGGATTATTATTCAGGTAAATTGTTTGGTTGGAGAAGTTTAAGTTTACTTAACGATAAAGACGATAGTCAATGCGATGATTGTATTCATCGAAAAATTGACGGCGTTTTAGTCTCACCAGATAAAGCTGAGATATATCCGGTAGCAGTTATGATTGAAAATCATCCCGAAGCTCGTCCGTCAGTTGCTTTAGCTGAAGCGAATTTGGTTTACGAAGCAGAAGTGGAAGGCGGAATTACTAGATATATGGCTATTTATGCTGATGGACGTGATATAGAGGCTATGGGTCCAATCAGAAGCGTTAGACCCTACTTTATCGATTGGGCACGTGAATTATCAGCTATGACAGTCCATTGTGGTGGTAGTCCAGAAGCTTTAGCGACATTAGCACGTGGTGAAGTTTTGGATTTAAATGAATTCTATAATGGTGATTTTTTTTGGCGAGATAAACGGATATTAGCACCACATAATATTTTTACTTCATCAAAAAATTTATATCAATACTTAGAAAATAAAGGAATTACTAGTAGCGTACTTTTGTCTTGGCAGTATAAAGAAGATTTAGCGTTAGAAGAAAGACCACAGTCAGAAGAAATAAAGATTGGTTACAAAAAACCTGATTATGTAGTAAAATGGTTATATAACCCCGAGAATAATAAATATAGTCGTTATTTAGCTAATGAACAGCACAAAGATTTATCAGGTAAACCAATTACGGCTAAAAATATTATAATTGAATATGTTAAAGCAGAAGTAATTGATGATGAATTGAGATTAAAAATGAGTCATATTGGGTCGGGTGAGGCAATAATTTGTTTAGATGGGAATTGTAATAAAGGCAAATGGGAAAAGTTAACAAGTGCCACTCGAACTAGATTTTATAGCGAGCAGTCAGAGGAAATTAAATTTAATGCTGGTACAACTTGGATAGAAATAGTTCGACCAGAGAAAGAAATTTTAATAAATAGTGAAAGCTATTAATTTTAACAATATGAGAACTATAAAAAAAATAAAATCAGGTAGTAAACGAGGATTTACTCTGATTGAACTTTTAGTTGTAATATCGATAATCGGATTTTTAACAGTAGCATCTGTTGTTGCTTTTAATGTAGCTCGCATGTCTTCACGTGATGCTACTAGAGCGGCTAACATTGCAACGATGAATAGGGCCTTGGCCATGTATTTAAATGAGTCTTTGGTAGGGTATCCGACTTCAACCGGAGAATGTTTGTCGGGAGATAGTAACGTGGGAGCAGAATTGAAAGCAGCTGAAATGATTATTCGTGTGCCGACTGATCCGTTGTGGGCTGCTGAAGAGCCAAGTCCGAGTATAGCTGATGATACGGATGGATTTTGCTATTATTATATCTCTAGCGATAAAGACGTTTATCAGCTCAGTTATTATTTAGAAGCCAATTCCAAGTCGGGTGATGCTGGTGCTCATGCTTTTATACCATAGTTTTATGATGGATAATCAAGAAATAAATTTTAATTATTTTAAAGCGAGAAGAATTATTGTTATTATGGTCATCTTGTGTTTAACAATAATTTTTTTTGTTGGTTTTAGTACAATTAGATCAAAAGCCAGAGATATAAAAAGAAGAGCTGATATAAGAATAATGGTAAAAGCGCTAGATTTATATCATGATAATCACGGATATTATCCATCTTCGATGGATGATTGGCAAGGTTGGGATTTAACTTATGAATATAAAGGTGGAGAATTTAGTTTTTTACCTGAGTTGAAAAAAGATAGCTTGATTGATAGGATGGTTAGCGATTCATTAAATAATGATATTTTCCATTATCGTTATCAAAAGTTTAATGTTGGAGATTATGGTTGCGATAAAGCATTTTACATTTTACAAATTACAAATTTTGAATTGCCAACAAAAAACACTGGTTATGGCCAGTGTCCAGAGTTAGATTGGGTAGAAACAGTGCCTAATGGTTATACTGTTCAAACGTTTGATTAATTTTTTATAGAGATTATTGCTAATCTATTATGACCGCTTAGGTCTTTTTTTATTTTAATTATAGATTTTAATAAAAATTGTTTTGTAAGTTTTTTAAAGATGGAAGTTTGACTGGGGTCTATTTCGCAAAGAATGGTAATTGGTAATTTATAATTATCAAATTGTTTTATTTGTTTAAAAAGTTTTTTATAATATCTTAATCCGTTATTTCCTGCCAGGAGAGCCAATTTTGGTTCGGTCTGAATTGTGGGCGATTTTTTTATTTGCTTGGTGGTAAGATAAGGTAGATTCGCCGTAATTATTAAATTTTGTTTTTTTTTAAATTTTTTTTGAATGGGTTCAAGTAAATCACCTTGCTGAAAAATTATTTTCTTATCTAATTTATAATTTTTGGCATTTTGTCCGGCAATTTTTAAAGCCGACTTTGAAATATCAGAAGCAAAAAATTTACAATCTTTATTCCTGAATAATTTAGCTAGGGTGATTATAATACAACCAGAGCCTGTGCCAATATCTATAAATGTTGTTGGTTGCTGATATTCTTTAGTTAAATGTAAAACTTCTTCAATTATTAATTCTGTTTCTGGACGGGGAACAAGGACGTTTTTATCAACCTTAAATTTTAAACCGTAAAATTCTTTATAGCCGATTAAATAAGCTATTGGTTCTCCTTTTATTCTACGAGAAATTAAGGAATTAAAATTATTATTCTGTTTTCTAGATATTTTTTTATCAGGATAAGTTAAAATATACTCGCGTGTCTTTTTTAAAACATGAGCTAATAAAATTTCTGCTTCAAAATGCGGATTTTTTATTTTTGCTTTTTTAAGTTTTTTAATCGAGTCAATTAGTGATAAAGAGGTAATCATAAATATGGACCAGTTTTATTTGTTGGCTTTTTTTAATTCAGCAATAATTTCATCTATTTCACCGTTCAGGATGCGGTCGATTGAATGCCATGATTTTTTTATTCGATGGTCAGTTATTCTATCTTGAGGAAAATTATAAGTTCTGATTTTTCCACTGCGATCACCAGTACCTATCATTTGTTTTCGTTTAGCATCTTCTTTTGACTTTTGTTCGTTCTCAATTTTTTGCACTAAACGAGAACGCAATATTTGCATAGCTTTGTCTTTGTTTTGATGTTGATCTTTTTGATCTTGGCATTGAACAACTAAACCAGAGGGAATATGTGTGATTCGGACAGCTGAATTAGTAGTGTTAACGCATTGTCCGCCTGGGCCAGAAGCAGCATAAGTATCAATTTTTAAATCTTCGTTTTTTATTTCAATATCAACATCTTCAGCTTCTGGCAGAACAGCGACAGTAGCAGCTGAAGTGTGAATTCGGCCTTGTTTTTCAGTTTCAGGCACACGTTGGACACGATGAATACCGGCTTCATATTTTAAGTCACTATAAACATTTTTACCATTTACTTCGAAGATAACTTCTTTAAAACCACCAATGCCAATACGATTTGAATTTAAAATATTTATTTTCCATTTTTTAGTTTCAGCATACTTAGAATAAATGCGAAATAAATCAGCTGCGAATAAAGCTGATTCATCCCCACCGGTGCCAGCTCGAATTTCTATAATAGCGTTTTTTTTGTCATTTGGATCAGCTGGATGTAATTCTTGTTTAATCTTGGCTTTCAATTCATCAATTCTGGGCTTTAATTGTTCTATTTCTTCTTCGGCCATGCTTTTTAATTCTTCGTCTGTTTCATTTTTTATAATATCTTCATTTTGTTTAATTTGTTTGGTAATTTTTTCCAACTCAAAAATCAGACTGATTACTTCTTTTAAGTCAGCATGTTCACGAGAAACAATTTTTAACTTTTGAATATCTTGAATAACTTTAGGGTCAGATAATTGTTTTTCTAATTCATTAAATTTTTTCTTTATATCTTCGTACATAATTTTTACTGTCATTTCCATATAGGCGGGAATGACAAAGAAATGATAAAAATGATTTAAATCAAAATAATAAAAAACGGTTATTCCTTTGATTATGTCATAGTAATATTATAACACAACAAAAAGAATAACCGTTTTAAGTAGTTATTTTTTGTCAGTAGTTTTTTTAGTAGTTTTACTGGTCTTAACTTTTGCTCTGGCAGCACGTTTAACTTTTTTACCTTTTCTACCTTCGGCAATTTTGGCTTTAGCGTCAACTTTTGCTTTAAATTTCTCGACTCGTCTAGCAGAGTCAACTAATTTCTGTTTACCAGTATAAAAAGGATGGCAAGCAGAACAAATTTCTACTTTTATTTCTGGTAAAGTAGAGCCAGTAGTGAATTTATTGCCACAAACGCAAGTTACTTTAGCGTCAGTATAATACTCTGGATGAATCTCTTTTTTCATATTATTTAACAAGTTTTAAACAAATTAAAAAGCCAAGTTTTGGCTTTATTAGCAAGTATAGTTGATATTAACACAAGAGAATGATTTTGGCAAGTTGTAGATAAAAAGAATGGCTCTGTCCGCTGGTTGCGAACAGAGCCTTAAGTTATCACTCGTTTGTAGAGTGTGACTATTTTCCGTTCAGTTTTGTTTAAGCTATCCATATTAGTAACTGAGCAAAAATAGCCATATAGTCCGTGAATTTTCTTCTTTAGTTCTGGGTCTTTTGTTTTTTTGTATTTCCACAGAAGACCGCGAAGTTTGTCGGTTTTACGGCGAGGACAAAATGTCCGACCGAGGGCTATACCTACTCCATTGATTACTACTGGACCTTTTTTAAAATCAACCACTTTAGAATCATGGTGATTCGGCTTAAGATTAACTGATTGGATTATTTTTCGTACCTTTCCTCTTATTCCTCTAGTGATAGGCGTATTAGAGGAAAAAAATAAATCGTCAGCGTATCGAGAGTATATGAGTCCGTATCGTTGACAAAGTTTTTTTGCTTCCAAGTCAATCGTATATCCGAGATAGATATTTAGTAGATCAGGGATAGACGGAAAACCCACCTTAAATTCGCCAGTTTTTCTGAAGCAGTTTTTTGCTAAAAAAATTTTTATTTCTGACTTTGTTCTGCCAACAAAAAAGGCTTTGAGGGTATAAAGGACTTCCGTCATTTGCTTTAAACTGATATTTGTGGAAGCACCTTTTATGTCCACCCAATAAATATACTGATTTTAATTGTGAATTCTGATGTTTGCGGTTGGCGAACATCCCTTTTTGTATCCCGTTGCGTAAGGCAATCCATTTAAGTATACATTTGCTAATTGCCTCAAGAAGGCAATTAGAACTTTATGGATTAGACGGTCGTTTTCACTAAGGATTATAGATTTTTGCATTTTTCAAAGTTCGTTACCTCCTTTATTCTATTTTTGTAGTGGCAGATCGGACAAAACACAAGAGGGGATTAATAGCCCGTGGCGTTAACCCTACGCTTCGCTTGAGCGGAGCGTAATTCAATTATCTTTGTCCGAATCTGCCATCATATTAAGTTAATACAATATTTTACATTTGGCAAGTATTGACAAAAAAAGAATATTATTATAATTTATATGAGTAGCCAAAGGGCTATTTTAATTTAAACAATTTAATAAATCTCTCATACTCTCTTTATTTTCCTTGTCCTAAATGTTTAGGATGAACTAGAGAGTAGAGGTAAAAAGGAAAAAAATATGGAAATACCAAGTATTGAGCAGATGCTTAAAGCAGGTATGCATTTTGGGCATCGTACAAGTAAGTGGCATCCAGGTATGGAGCCTTTTATTTTTACTTCAAGAAAAGGCGTTCACATTATTGACTTAACTAAGACGCAGAAAAAACTTGAAGAAGCATTAAACTATTTAAAAAAAATAGCTTCTGAGAACAAGCAGATTTTATTGGTCGGTACTAAGGTGCAGGTTAAAAAACCATTAAAAAACGTAGCTGAAGAAGTTGGCATGCCTTACGTAGCTGAACGTTGGTTAGGTGGATTTTTAACTAATTTTGATGTAATCCGTGGATTAATCAGAAAATATAAAGATTTGACTGAAAAGAAACAGGCTGGAAAATTAGAAAAATATACGAAGAAAGAGCAATTAAATTTTGATCGAGAAATCGCTAAACTAGAAACAAGCGTCGGCGGGTTAAAAAATTTAACCAAAGTGCCTGACGTTATTTTTATTTGGGATATTAAAAAAGAAAAGACTGCTTTAACCGAAGCAAAAAAGAAAAATATTCCAGTTGTTGCTATTTGCGACACGAATGTTAATCCTAAAAATGTAAATTATATTATACCAGCTAATGATGACGCAACCAAAACTATTAAAATGGTTTTGAATTTAGTCAAAGAGGCAATTACTGAGGGTAAAAAAGAAGTAAAATAATAAGGAGTTGGTGGGAATTTTAATAATTTCACGGTTTTCTCCCTAATCAATAAAAATATGGAACTTATCAAGAAATTACGCGATGCCACTGGTGCTGGCATTGTTGATTGTAAAAAAGCATTAGAAGAAGCAGGCGATGACATTGACAAAGCAATTGAAATTCTTAGAAAAAAAGGTATTGCCAAAGCTGCCAAGAGAGGTGGACGAGAAACTAGCCAAGGTATTATCAAATTAGCTGTTAGTGGTGACGCCAAAGAAGGTTATTTGTTAGAAGTTAATGCTGAGACTGATTTTGTGGTACGTAATGAAAAATTTCAAGATTTTGCAGATGAAGTATTAAATTTAGTGAAGACCTTAAAATCCAAAGACAGGGAAGAATTAATGAAATTAGATTTAAATGGCGTGAGCGTGGAAGAAAGTTTGAAAAGTTTAAGTGGAGTTATTGGTGAAAAATTAGATATTAAAAGATGTGACGTTTTGTCTTCCGATGGTACAGTGGCGGTTTATTCTCATATGGGTGGAAAAATCGGTGTTTCAGTTTCTTTGGACAAAGAAGGACAATCAGATTTGGCCTATGATATAGCTATGCAAATAGCGGCTACTGATCCAAAATACATTACACCTGACGAAGTACCAGCTGAAGAAATAGAAAAAGAAAAAGATATTTACCGTGAACAATTAAAAAAAGAAGGTAAACCAGAAGAAATGATTGAAAAAATATTAAACGGTAAAATCAATAAATATTTTGAAGACGTTTGTTTAGTTAAACAAGAATACATCAAAGATGATAAGAAGAAAGTTGAAGCAGTACTCGGTGATGTAAAAGTCGAAAAATTTATTAGATATAGTCTATAATTTAAACCCAATAAGTTTTTATATTTATGAAAGTGGTGCACATACAATTTAATCCGTGGGATAGAATTTATGATTTCGACTTAGGTGACTTTAGTCTATTAGTAGGAGATTCAGTGATAGTTAAAACTGAAATGGGGACAGAAATTGGCAAGGTAATTAGTTTCAAAAATTTATCTGAGGAAGAAATAGAAACAAGACCAGAAATAAAGCCAGTTCTTCGTAAAGCCACTTCAATTGACATTGAAAAAATACCTGATGAAAAGCAGAAAAAAAGAGATTTGGAGTTTTGTAAAAAATCAGCTGTTAAACATGAATTACCGATGAAGCTAGTTGACATACATTATTCTTTTGACGGGGCACGAATAACTTTTGCTTTTATTGCTGACGGCCGAATTGATTTTCGTGAATTAGTTAAAGACTTAACTAGGCATTTCAATAAGACAATTCGTTTACAACAAATAGGTATTCGCGATGAAGCAAAGCTCATGGGAGATTTTGGTCATTGCGGACGACCATTATGTTGCGGCCAGTTTTTGGGAGATTTGGAATCAATTACATCAGAAATGGCTGAAGCACAACAATGTGTTCATCGAGGTAGCGAAAGAATTTCTGGTATTTGTGGTCGTTTAATGTGTTGTTTGGCCTTTGAAAATAAAGGCTATGAAGAAATGAGTAAGAAATTACCAGCTGTTGGAGAAAAGATTAATTACCAAGGTAAAAAATGTGCTGTACTTGCACAACATATTTTGAAACAAACAGTCAGTGTAGAATCAACAGGAGACAATGGTGATAGGGTAGTAATTGAAGTTGATATGAAGGATAAGTAATTTTTTTATATTTTAGATATTTAAGACCGCTTTTTCGAAAGAAACAGCGGTCTTTTTGTATAAAAATTTATTGATCTAAATGTGTTTTATGTTTAATAGTATAATTTTGGTTTATATTATAACATTTTTTGTTAATGCGTTGCCACGCAGGCCTACTTTTTGTAACTCCGCCAGTATGGGCGGACAGGCGCCAAGTAACCAAACCTGCCTGCCGGTAGGCAGGAAGTTTTGGGGTGCTTTATTCCCCGCCAGTCGGCGGGGTAAACGCTACTAAGCTCAGGCCTGTCCCGCAGTATTGCGGGAACGCACCCCAAACCCCAACTTACCATAAAAATTATAGGTAGTTCTAAAATTATTTTACCTAATTTAGGTGTCCTTTTGTATTAAATTAAGCTTGGGAGTAGAATGTAGCATGTTACTATTGACAAAATATTGAAAGAATTAGCGGTTTTTTGGTGCGAAAGACCGCTTTTGCTTGACAAAATATTAAAAGTATGCTATAGTTTTATATTGATCTTTTAATAATAAAAATAGATAGATAAAAACTTTAAGGAGGTTTTACCATGAAGAAAGTTTTATTTTTAGCAGTTATTGTTTTGACATTAGTGGTCGTCAACCCGGTTTTTGCAAACGAGGGCGTTGACTTTGAGGACTTGCCGGAGAATATCACTGTTTCAGCAGTATATTTTCTGGATGGAGACATTGTTTTTGTGCAGAAAGACGTTGGTACCGTCCAGTCGTGTTCTGCACCAACAAAATACAGAATGACGGAATGCGGTAATACTATGATATTATCGCAATTACCCCAAAATGGTGGCAAAGTAGTCAGAATACATTTCAAAAGATAAATAGAAATGATCTTGGCTAAGGCGGGATTCGACTCTACATCGAATACCCGCTTTTTTATTTTCTAAAAAAATTGTGCTATAATTATGTTATAAATTTAATAATTAATAATATAAATATGAATATTGTTATCAATGGGTTCGGAAGAATCGGCCGAGCGGCTTTTAAAGTATTACTTGAGAAAAAAGGTGATTTTAAAATTGTCGCCATTAACGATTTAACCGACACAAAAACTTTAGCGCATCTTTTTCGTTTTGATACTTGCTATGGAGAATATGAAAAAGCAGTTGACTATACTACTGATAGTTTAATTATTGGTAATAAGAAATTCAAAATTTTAGCTGAGAAAGACCCAAGTCAATTACCGTGGCGTGAAATGGATGTTGATATAGTTTTGGAATGCACTGGCCGATTCAGAACAAAAGAAGAAGCTAATTTGCATATCAAAGCAGGAGCGAAAAAAGTTATTATTAGTGCGCCAGACAAAGGAGAAAAAGAAATAAAAAATATAGTCTTGAGTGTTAATGAAGATAAAATTAAAAAGACTGACAAAATTTTATCAATGGCATCGTGTACGACAAATTGTCTTGCGCCAGTAACAGATATTATCAGGCAGAATTTTGGTATCAAGAAAGCAATCATGACGACTATTCATTCATATACATCTGATCAGAATATTGTCGATGGTCCACATAAAGATTTACGCCGGGCACGAGCAGCAGGAGTTAACATTGTGCCAACAACCACTGGGGCAGCAATTGCTACAACAAAAACAATTCCACAACTAAAGGGGAAATTTGATGGTATGGCAGTGAGAGTACCAACTGTTGTCGGGTCATTATGTGATATAGTTTTTATCACCAATAAAAAAGTTGATGAAAAAATGGTGAATCAAGCGTTCAAAAAAGCTGTTCGTGGAGCTCGTTATAAGGGGGTAGTAGATGCAACAGACGAACCTCTAGTTTCTTCAGACTATATTGGTCATCCAGCTAGCGCTATTGTTGATTTGTCTCTAACAAAAGTAGTTGACGGTGATTTGGTTAAGGTAATTGCTTGGTATGACAACGAATGGGGCTATTCAAATCGTTTAGCAGATTTGTGTGAACATTTGGGCAACAAAAAATTAATCTAATTTTTCTATATACAAAATGCTCAAGGAGGAGTGAAAACAATCCTAAAATATTCGGGATTGTTTTTGTCTAGCCCCCTCTCTAGCCCTCCAATCCGGCGGGCAGGCCTCCTCTGTTCTCCCGAGCACTCGGGATCACGGGAGAGGGAATTTACCCCCTCCCTAGCCCTCCCCCGTTCGTTCCTCACGGGAGAGGGAATTAACCCCCTCCCTAGCCCTCCCCCGTTCGTTCCTCACGGGAGAGGGAATTAATATAAAGAAGATAATTAAATGAGTAAAAAGGTAAAAATACAGTTGGCTCGTGAATTTAGGAAAAGTCCCACAAAATCAGAAAAAATTATGTGGGATGAATTAAGAAGAAATAATTTTTTAAAGTTAAATTTTAGAAGACAGCATTTGATTGAAGGTTTTGTAGTTGATTTTTATTGCCACAAATTAAAATTAATTATAGAGATAGACGGTAATATACATGAATATCAACAAGACGAAGACGAAGAAAGACAAAAAATAATAGAGCAAAAAGGAAATGTATTTTATAGGATAAAGAGTCAAGACGTAGAAAACAATATAGAAAATATTTTAAGCAAATTGATTGATTTTATTAATTTTATATAACTCCCTCTCCTGCCCGCCGAATCGGCGAGGCGGGGGAGGGTTGGGGAGGGGGTAAATTATGAAAAATTTGCTATAATAAAAGTAAATAATTTTTTAAAATAAAAACCATGAAAAAAATCTTAATTATTGTTGGTAGTATTTTGGGTGCTATTTTGGTTGTTGGGATAATTTTTTTAATTCAGACGAGAGTAATGATTAACAGGGGTCAACTAATAAAATGGGAGGGGGAGATATATACACAAGCAGAGTTTAGAGAAAAATTTCCGCCAGAAGGTACGGAAGTGCCAGCAAAAAACACACCAGAAGATGTTTATGAGACTTTCAGACAGGCGTTATTAAATAGCGATATTGAAACTGCTTTATTGCAAATCAGAGAAGAAAAGAGAAACGAATATCAAATTGCTTTTGAGAATGTGCAGAAATTAGGTGAATGGGTTAAAATTTTGCCCATAGAAATAATAGAAGAAAGAGTAGATGGCAATTTTGCTTATTACGATATTGATTACAGCACGGAATATAAAAATTCGATTACTTTTATTAAAAACCAAGAAGGTTATTGGCAAATAGATATAATTTAATTTTAAAAATATGTTTACAAGAAGGAGGCTTGTTTTTTTATTGTGTTTTTCTTTTTTATTTTTTGCGGTTTGTGTTTTGTCTTATGACAATTTGATTACTCATCCGAAGCTAACAGAATCAGCAATTAATATTTACGAGCAGGAAGCTGGTAAATATTTAAATTATCAACAAACAAATTGGATTATTAAAGGTTCAATTGATGAAGACAATGATCCGCGGTATTTAAACCATTTTTATAACCCACAAACTGGGCGAGGGCTAAACGATGGTTGGTTTCATGGTCAATCAGCTAAAAATTGGGCATTTTCTCAAGATAGTGCTACTGGCGATTATTCAGTTGGCGCTATTTTTAATAATTATAGAAACGGTGATTTAATGCGTGCTTATCAGGGTATTGGCCATATTTTACATTTAATTCAGGATATGAGCGTGCCGGCACATGTTAGAAATGATGCTCATCCAAGCGGCGACCCGTTTGAAGAATGGGCAGAACATTATGGGACAATAAACGCTGACAAAATACAAAAAATAAATATCAATAGTATAGAAAATGTTTTTGATGATTTAGCTTTTTTTACTAGTAATAATTTTTTTAGTAAAGATACAATTGTAATTGAAGAATTGGATAAATATAAAATAGATGAGGAACTAATTGACAACAGAAAAAGGTTTTATTTGATTAATAAAATAGATAAACAAGAATATAAATTAGTATATTCAAAAAATCCAGATTCCATAATGCCAGTTTTTCAAATTGATGATGATTTTAAATTAAATCTTGACTATTGGAATATGCTTTATCCAAAAGCAGTTGGGTATAGCGCGGGCGTGATTGAATATTTTATTAAAGAATTTAAAAAGATAGATCAAGAGAAAAATGAAACAACAATAAGTTTATGGCAAAAGATAAAAAATAGCACAAACAATCTTTCTTCAGATTTAGCTTATACGTGGGGCGATACTTTTATTGATAGTAGGATTAGATTAGATAATATTTTAGCAAGTGCGTTTAGTGGATATACTAAAAGTCAACAAGGATTTGAATTTTTTGCTGAAGCTAATAGAGAAATTTTAACTGATTTAAGTCAAAGGAGTGTAAATATTGCTCAAAATTTGTCTGGCAAGGTATTATCGGCAGAGGATACCATTTCAAAACAACAGATTCAGACAAAAATAGAAACAGAAGTGATTCAAGATTTGAAAAAAAATAATCCAGATGTGGCCAGAGTGATTGATGGCGATACAATTGAATTAACTACTGGTGAAAAAGTTCGTTATATTGGCATTGATACACCAGAATTAAACAGCGAAGGATCAGATGACGATGAATGTTTAGCTTGGCTAGCCAGATTAAGAAATATGGAGCTTTTAAGCATGGGCGAGTTAAAATTAGTAGAAGATTCAACTGCCAAGACAGATAAATACGGCAGATTATTGCGTTATGTTTATATAAACAATTTGTTCGTTAATGACGTATTAGTTAAAGAAGGATTAGCTGAAATATTTTTTTGCCAACCAGGCTGGGAAAATTGTCCAGTAACAACAGATAAAAATAAAGAGAATATAATCAAAGCTTCAAACCAAGAAGCTAAAAATAATGCTAGAGGAATTTATTCTGGCGTTTGCGATAAGGAAGATGAGCCTGAAAAAGAAATTATTAAAAAATTTGAAGATAAAATTGAAGAAAAAATAATCTTGGAAGAAAAATTTATAGAAAATAATACAGCTAGCACGTCAACGTCAACAATGATGCAATTACCTCTTGTTTGCGCGCCAGCTCATAATAATGATTCAGATAACACAAATGTTGTTGTTTCAGAGATAGCGAATTTTTCTGTTTTTGATATAACTTCAAGTAGTACTAATATTATTGCCAGTACTACCGTTGGATTAAGTTATACAATTAGCAATCAGGAAGCAGTCGAAGGATATTTTTTGTCAGAAGCTTCTACAACACCCGCAATTGACGATGCTAGTTGGGAAACTACTGCGCCAAGTCAATTTGTTTTATCAAGTAGCGATGGTAAAAAAATAATTTATTTTTGGTTAAAATATAATAGTGATAATATAACAAATTTTGTCAGTTCAACAATTATTCTAGATACAACAGCGCCGACAATGCCAATGATTACTAGCATAGAACCGTTAAGTGATATTTATTGGGTAAATACTAGTGAAGTTTTGTTAAGCGGAGAAAAAGAAATTGGAGTTGATGCGATTTTGATAAATGGTGTAGCATATAGTGCGACCAGCAGTGAAGAAACATGGAATGTTAATTATACTTTTGATTTTATTTGTTCTGACTCAAGCTCCTGGGGTAATTTAGTTGCTTATGATTGTATGACTGAATATTGCAATGGACATAAAGAAGAATGCGATGGTTTGAGTGATGAAGAGATGAGAGTATTTTTTTATGAAAGAGAATTGATTTTAAAAGCGAAAAATGAAGCAGGTAATTATTCAGAAGAAGCTGAAAAAGTTTTTAGATTGGATAATTTTTTGCCAAAAATTTGGGGAGCATTATCAACTAAATCAATTCCCAGTAGTTTTGTGTATTTTTATATGTCAAATTTAGAAGATTTTATGTCGGATTTATTGTTTTTTAATTCCGGTGTGAGCGGGTATGAGTTTGAATATAAATTTAATGATTCAGAAGATTGGGTTGTTGGAGAAATTGTCGAGGTTAATTATCCTAACGCGACTCTTCGGGCAGTATTGTCAGATGAAGGTAATTTTGATTTACGTTTTAGAATGCTTGATTTTGCTGGTAATGTTGGCGAGTGGTACGAAGGTTTGACGGCGGAAGTTAATTTTTATCCGGTAATTAGCGAAATTTATATGGATGAAATTAATAGTGGCAGTGAATGGATAGAGCTTTATAATCCATCGGTCAGTGATATTGATATCGGTGGCTGGGTAATTGATACCAAAGCAGACGAAGAGGCCGACGTTACTTTGCCAGATGACGCGATAATTCCGGCTTATGGATTTTATTTTATCGGCGATCAAGTATCAGGAGAATGGAATCCCGATAATGTTGACTGGATAGTTCCAGACTACACCGAGACTATGACATTGACAAATGACGATGGCTGGGTTAGGTTGAGAAAAAGTACTGGTGGTGAAATTGTTGATACAGTTGGTTGGCAGAAAACAAAAGTTAAAGCAGAAGTTTATGAAGGCAGAGAAGTTAATACTTTTGGTTGTAAAGAAGGTTATAGTATTGAAAGGTTAAATATGTTACAAGTACTTTCTGATAACACAGATCTTTATCAAAATAAAGGGAATAATTTTGATAGGAATTATAATAGCGGGGATTTTGTTGTTAGAGAAACACCCAATCCACAAAATAGTTCGTCAGCAGTTGAAGGGGCGGGGGATTAAATTTATATTTGAAAATAGGTTTATATAATTTTAACGTTCTTTACATTTTTTTCAAAAAAGGAGGAAATGATACGTGGAAGATAAAGATTCAGAGGAAATCACTCCGTTCCTCAAGCTTTATAATATTGTAGGTGGATTTGCTGTTACGGATGAACAGCGGCAACAAGCTTGGCAACAACTTTTGCTTATAGGGGATATCCATCTATTTTCTATTCTTATTGCGGCAAAGTTTTCCTGGATAAAAATATCTGACGAGGACAAGGAGAAGGCATGGCAAGAATTGTTAAAAAGAGGTATTCAAGATGATGACTTATATTTGAATTACCTCTCAGTAAATGCGCCAGAGCCATGGTGCAAAAGAGCTAGGGAATTAAAAGATAAATTGCAGGAATAATGATTTTTTCAAAAAGGAGGATCGTTATGGCGACAAAGGGATTGATATCAGAATATGTTAGAAGGAAGAAGGCTTTGATAAAAACTTTAGGTAAAATTGCCATAATCGTTACTTCGGATAGAAAAGACGCTGAGGCGATAAAAATTTTACATTCATCGCTTCGTGGCGATAGAGACGTTTCTCTTATTGTTCTTGATGCGATAAGTTTGAACAATAAAATGTCCGAAGATGACAAAAAATCTTTTCGTGAAATAGCATCTTACCTGGGGTTGCCGATAAAGGATTGGTAGTTTCAAAGAAGCTCTATACTCGCCCGACCGAACATGGCCGGGCGTTTTTTATATAAAATACGGTTATATTTAACATTTTAAGCATTAGCGATAGATCCCGCGATTAGAGCCAAAAGGCGGGATTAGAGGAGGGTGTTATTCATATAAAATAAGCTAACCATTGACAAAATATCATAAATAGGTTATGGTTATATGAAGTAAAAAATTTTTGTTGTTTTAAAAATAAGCCATTCGGCTTAATACAAAATAAGGGGAGGAAAAGACAATGGCAAAAAATCCAAATAGAAAACTTTCACTTTGTGATTTGAAGTATACTGAAGTAGTTAATTTATTAAAGAAACCACCGTTGTCTTTGAGTCCCAATAAACTTGGTGACGTAGTTATCGAGGCTTGTGTAAGGATCAGACAAGGAAATGATCCTGGCGAAGACTTATTTAACGAAGTTGTCATTCTTGCAACTACAGATGACAGTAGCCAGGCCTCGGAATTGTCTAAACAGTTTTTGGAAGATTTGTAGTAAAAAAGACACAAAGGAGGTGTTTATCATGGTAAAAGCAATACTTATTGATGTGAAAACGGAAGATCTGATTATGTTAATTTTTGATGGAGATAACGCAGACAAAGAGCATGATGAAGGAGCGGCGACAGTTGAGCTTGTTGCCCGTTTTCTCCAGGAAAAAACATCCGAGAAAGACAAGGAGGGGATAAAAAAATGTCTTTCGGTGTTAACAAAGGCGGACGGGGAAGTAGGGGTTCTTGCCAGAGATGCTTGCAGAACTTTTGGTATTTCTTTCGGTGGTCCTCTACCGCCAATTATGCATCTATAGAAGCGTTCCTCAGAAGCGTTCCTCCTCTCGGTTCATTTCAACGAGCTGAGGGGAGGCGCTCTTTTAAAAAATGTCATGAAGGAGGTAATCTCTATGCTAAAAAAAGCTAAAAATTATTACAAATTGTCAGTTAAAGAGTTAGCTGGCTTACTCCTTAGTCCTTACAGGAGTAATGGTGAGGAATATGATAAAGGAGCGTTAGTTATTGAACTTGGTCGTCGTATGTTACTTGGTGGTAGATCCAAGATAACAGACGATAACCGAAAGTTGATAAAAAACTGTCTTAAGAAGTTAACACAAACAAAAGGCGAGGTAGGAGTCCTTGCCAAAGATTGGTGTAGGGAGCTGAACATACCATTCGGTGGCCCCTTACCGCCGATTATGCATTTATGAGAGATAGTACTGTCCCCGATTCATTTTTAATGGATCGGGGGTTTTTTATTTTAAAGTAGATTTAATTTAAATAGAGTTTTTTTGTTTCAGCTATCATTTTTTCCAAACTGAATTCTTCAGCAACTTTCGTTTTAGCATTAGCGCTGTATTTTTCTTGATCAGTTTTATTATTAATCAATATTTTTATTTTTTCTGCCAAGTCATCGGCGTTTTGCGATTCTACTAAGAGGCCGTTTTTTTTGTTTTCAATCATTTCTGGGATACCGCCGACGCGAGTAGAGACAATCGGCAGTTCGGCACTCATTGCTTCCAGAATTGAGTAAGGAAAACCTTCCTTAACCGACGAGCAAACGTAAATATCAAAAGCTGATAAAAGTTCTGAGGCATTTTCTTTTTCTCCAACTAATAAAACATTTTTTTCTAGATTATTTTTTTGAATTAATGTTTCTAGATTTTTCCTTTCATTACCTTCGCCAATAATAACAGCGACGATAGGTAGTTGATGATCAGTAACAAGAATTTTTATCGCCCCTATCAAATATTTATAACCTTTCGTTTTATAGAGATGTCCAACTGAACCGATAAGCAAACTATTTGTCATTCTGGAGCCGAAGGCGATAGAATCTTGAGATTCTATCAGTCGCTCATTCTTCGCTCCTTCCAGAATGACAGGGTGTGTTTCAGATAATAAAATATGTCGAGCTTCATCTCTGGGTAAAAAGTTTATTACTTCAAGGCCGTTATGGATTGTGATTAATTTTTCGGGAGAGCAAACTTTTTCTTTAAGCGCTGTTTGATAATCAAACTCCGAGACGCAAATTATTTTATTTTTAAATCTGGCGGTAAATTTTTCTGCGTATTTATAAAAAAGTTTTTTCCAAATTGACATCGGTTCGTTGAAGACCCAGCCATGAGCAGTGTAGATTAATTTTGAATTTTGAATTTTGAATTTTGAATTATAAGGATTTATTTTTGTTATTAAAAAAGCCAAAGAACCGAGAATTGAAATTTTAGAACTATTAAGATGGATAATATCTGGTTTAATTTTTTTGATTAATTTTATTATTTCAGCAAGTGCTAAAATATCTTTTATCGGCGAAATGGCGCGTTTTAGATGTTTAATTTTATAATATTTTATGCTTTTTTCGTTCAGTTTTTCAATTAATTCAGTCTGATTATTTTCATTGCCAGAAGCAATATATATTTCAAATTCACTTTTTAAATTATCAGCCAAATCAAAAATATAGCGCTGAGCGCCACCAAATTCAGATTGAGTTATTAGATATAGTATTTTTTGCATAAAATTATTGACTTTTAGGCTATTTTATTTAATAATAACTTATAGTTAAACATAAATCAATGTTTGATAAAATGCTAAAAAATTAGCATTTTTATATTTAAAATTATAACATTATGAAAATTTTGTATTTTGGTGGCGGTTTTGTTGGCGCTTGTAGCGCAGCCGTTAGCGCTGATAGCGGACATGAGGTTTTGGTTTACGATATAAACAGCGAATTAGTCAAAAACTTAGCTTCATTTGACAGTAAAAAAATAGGATCAAGCTTATTTGAAAAAGGTTTGAGCGATCTTTTGATTAGAAATAAAGAAAGAATAAAATTTACAGACAAGATTGATGACGTAAAGAAAATTATAGATGAAGTTGAAGCAGTTTTTATGTGCTTGCCGACACCAGAAATGGATTCAACTGGTGAAACAAATTTGGTTTTTTACGAGCAAGCTGCTAGCGAGTTAGGACAAATTTTAAAAAACAGGAATGATGGACAACAAAGCCAATACGTTTTAGTTATAAATAAAAGTACGGTGCCAATTGAGATGGAAAGTCGGACTAAAGAAATTTTAGACAGCTTAGGCGTCAAAAATTATGGCGTTGGTTCTAATCCAGAATTTTTAGTTGAAGGGAAAGCGGTTGAAGGTTCTATTAAACCAGAAAGAATTGTTGTCGGTGCGTGGAGTGAAAAAGATTTCGAAGTTTTTAGAAAAATTTATATTCGTTTTACTGGTGCATCATCCGATGTAAGTTATATTGAAGTTAATCCCAAGGAAGCAGCCGCTGGTAAGCTATTAGCAAATTATATGCTTTTTAGTCGATTAGCTAATTCTTATGATGTTGTTGGTCGAGTTTGTGAAAAGTTTGATGATTTGCAATATGAGAATATAAAAAAGATTTTAATCGGCGATTCAAGGATTGGCAGTTGGGGGTTTTACAATAGTTTATTTGCTGGGGGCAGTTGTTTTATAAAGGATGCTCGTTCATTAGCCCATCAACTTGAAGAGAAACAAACTGAAGCTGATTTAGTAAAAGACACTTTACTTGGCAACCAACGACAGCTTGATAATTTTTTAGCTAGGCCAAAAAAAGAATTAAATTTTGATTTCAAGGGAAAAACGGTTGGTATTTTAGGCTTGGCGTTTAAGCGCGATAGTAATGATATTCGCAATGCCGCTTCTCTCGGCACGACTGAATTTTTATTAAAAGAAGATGTTAGCGAAATCAAAGCTCATGATCCGGTAGCTGGAGAGAATTATTTAAAATATTTTTCAAAGAATAATGCCGTTGAAAAAATAAAAATAGTAGATACAAACGAAAAAGTGATTGACGGAGTTGATGTTTTAATAATTGCGACTGACTGGCCGCAGTTTAGAGAGATAGATGAAATTATAAAAGAAGAACTGCCTAAAGGCGCGTTAATTATGGACGGACGAAGGATGCTTCAACATAAATACAAAGAATTAGCGGAATTTGGCTATAATATTATTGCTGTTGGTTCACCGATAATAAAAGCTAAAAATTAATATAATATTAAAATTAAATTATGTATGATTTTAAAAATTATTTTAAAGAACCGACAAAAATTGTTGTAATAGGTATGGGTTATGTTGGGCTACCATTAGCAGTAGCTATGTCTAAAAAATATCAAATATTTGGTTTTGATATTAATAAAAATAAGATAGCTGAATTAAAAGATGGAACAGATGTTACTGGGGAGATTGAAACTTCAGCTATTCAAAATTCTAAGATAAAATTTTCTGATGATGTGAATATTATTAAAGAAGCTAATTTTATTATACTAGCTATTCCTACGCCAATCGATTCTAATAAAAAGCCAGATTTAACGCTATTGTTTAAGGCGACCCAAACTGTAGGTGAAAATTTAAAGAAGGGTTTAGTGGTAGTTTATGAGTCAACAGTTTATCCTGGTGTAACTGAAGATGAATGTCTGCCTATTTTGGAAAAATATTCAGGATTAAAGGCAGGAGAAGATTTTAAAATCGGTTATTCTCCCGAGAGAGTAAATCCAGGAGATAAAGAACATACTATTGAAAAAATTATCAAGGTTGTGTCTGGTATGGATGAAGAAACTTTGGACATTGTTGATAAAATTTATAGTAGTGTTATTACCGCCGGTACTTGGCGAGCTTCTTCAATTAAAGTGGCTGAAGCAGCTAAAGTAATAGAAAATACACAACGTGATTTAAACATTGCTTTGATTAATGAATTGGCGATTATTTTTCAAAAGATTGGTATTAATACACATGAGGTCTTGGAAGCAGCTGGTACTAAATGGAATTTTTTAAAATTTAAACCGGGTTTAGTCGGCGGGCATTGTATTGGTGTAGATCCTTATTACCTTACTTATAAAGCGATTAGTTTGGGATATAATCCAGAAGTTATTCTGTCTGGACGAAGGATAAATGATAATATGGGTAAATTTATTGCCCAGCAAATTATTAAAGAAATGGTGCGAATGGGGAAAAAAGTTAATTCTTCCAAAGTAGCCATTATGGGATTCACTTTCAAGGAGGATGTACCAGATATCCGAAATTCAAAAGTAGCTGATGTTTACAAAGAACTTTTAGGTTTTGGCTTAAAACCACTTGTTTATGACCCAATTGCAGATAAAAAAGAAGTAAAGGCGGAATATGATATTGATCTTTGTAGCTGGGATGAGATTCGAGAAGTTGATACTTTGATTATCGCTGTTCCTCATAAGGAGTTTAAAGAAAAGTCAGTATTGGAATATAAACAGCTTATGAATGGTCAGCAGACTATGATTGTTGATATAAAAAATATATTAAATAAAAAAGAAATAGAGAATTTAAATATTAAATATTGGAGTTTATAAATATATGTCAAAATGTTTAGTCACTGGCGGAGCCGGTTTCACCCGCCCGCATCGCCAGCGAGACATAAATTTTTAGTTTACATATGTATTACAAAGTTTGAAGGATAATAATTTATATAATTTTTTAATTTAAATATATGTCAAAATGTTTAGTTACCGGTGGAGCCGGTTTCGTTGGCTCTAACTTAGTTGA
This sequence comes from uncultured Gammaproteobacteria bacterium, assembly GCA_964467155.1. Lineage (GTDB taxonomy): Bacteria > Patescibacteriota > Patescibacteriia > Patescibacteriales > GWC2-42-12 > CAYXNZ01. The sequence continues at coordinate 73,368 of CAYXNZ010000002.1, forward strand.
TGCGTTAATAGAACGTGGAGATGAAGTTATTGTTATAGATAATTTATCAACTGGAAAAAAAGAAAATTTAAATTCAATGGCTGGATTTAATAATTTAGATTTAAGAAATTTAGAAGATATAAAACCATTTTTTGAAGGTGTTGATTATGTTTTTCATGTAGCCGCTTTAGCACGCGTTCAGCCATCAATTGAAGACCCTGCTACCTATAATGATCATAATGTTAACGGCACATTGAATGTCTTGATAGCCTCAAGAGACGCAAAAGTTAAAAAAGTGATTTATAGCGCCTCATCTTCGGCCTATGGTAATCAAGAAAAAATGCCTTTAACCGAAGACATGGAAGCTGTTCCGATTAGCCCCTATGGTTTACAAAAATATATTGGCGAAGAATATTGTCGTTTGTTCAGCTATGTATATAAATTGCCAACAGTTTGTTTACGTTATTTTAATGTTTATGGACCAAGGATGGTTTTGGAAGGAGCGTATGCTTCAGTTATCGGTATTTTTGGCAGGCAGAGAAAAAATAATAAATCAATGACTGTAGTCGGTGATGGCGAACAACTAAGAACTTATACTTATGTAAAAGATATCGTCAAAGCAAGCATCTTAGCCGCGGAAAGTGATATAAATAACGGACAGGCAATAAATACCGGTCAGAATAGTGAATATTCCGTGAATCAAATTGCCAAAATGATAGGTGGACCGACTACTAGCATTCCCTCGAGAATTGAACCTCGCCGTAATCTTTGTGACAATTCTTTAGCAAAAAAATTGTTAAACTGGCAACCGACAGTTGATTTGCCAGAATGGATACAAGAATATAAAAAAGAATTAAAAATAGAGAGTTTATAAAGTTTTCGCCAGAGGCGAATCCGCCTTTGGCGGAAAAAGTTTATAAAGTTTGTAAAGTAAAAAGTTGTGAAAGATATAAAGCAAAAAATTATTTTAGTTACGGGTGGTGCCGGGTTCATCGGCTCGCATTTGTGTAAAAAATTATTAGAACAAAATAATAAAGTTATTTGCTTGGACAATTTTTTTACTGGTAGCAAAAAGAATATCGAAAAATTATTGGAAAATAATAATTTTAAATTAGTTGAGCAAGATATTATAGAGCCGTATTTTACAGAAGAAAAAATTGATCAAGTATATAATTTAGCTTGTCCAGCTTCCCCAATATATTATCAGCATAACGCCATTAGAACCGTAAAAGCTAATACTATTGGTGTCATAAACATTCTTGGTTTGGCAAAAAAACATAAAGCTAGAATTTTACAAGCTTCAACTTCAGAAATCTACGGCAATCCATTAGAGCATCCACAAACAGAAAGTTATTGGGGCAATATTAATTGTACTGGTATCAGGTCTTGTTATGACGAGGGTAAACGTTGCGCTGAAACTTTGTTTTTTGATTATCAACGTCAAAACAAGGTTGACATTAGAGTAGCGAGAATTTTTAATACTTATGGACCGAATATGCGCCCAGATGACGGCAGAGTTGTTTCAAATTTTATAGTTCAGGCAATTAAAGAAGAGGATATAACTATTTATGGTGATGGTAGTCAAACTAGAAGTTTTTGCTATGTCAGCGATTTGATTGATGGGTTGATAAAGTTAATGGAAAAAAATAATTTTTTTGGTCCAGTTAATCTAGGTAATCCGATTGAATTTTCGATGAAAGAAATATCAGAAAAAATATTATTATTGTTGAATAGCAAAAGTAAAATTATTTACAAAGATTTGCCGTCCGATGATCCGCAAAGAAGAAAGCCTGATATAAGTTTAGCTAAACGTCAATTGAATTGGCAACCTAGTATAAATTTAGATGAAGGTTTGATAACAACCATTGATTATTTTAAAAAAATATTAGCATGAAAAAAGTATTAATTTTTTCAACTGCATATTTTCCTTTTGTTGGTGGCGCAGAAGTGGCCGTGAAAGAAATTACCGACAGAATGGATGAGATTTCCGCCAGAGGCGGATCAATTTCTGACTGGAAATTTGACATGATAACAACTCGTATGAATAGGCGAGTTACTGCCTTTGAAAAGATTGGTAATGTAAATGTGCACAGAATTGGTATTGGTTGGCCATTGTTTGATAAGTATTTTTTAGCTTTTTTTGGACATTTTTATGCTATTGAATTACATAGAAAAAATAAATATGATTTGATTTGGTCAATTATGGCTAGTTATGCAGGATTTGCTGCAATGTTTTTTAAAAAAAAATCAAAAATTCCCTTTTTGTTAACATTACAAGAAGGAGATTCTTTGGAATATATAAATAAACGAACTAGATTATTAAAACAATCATTCAGACAAATATTTATAAGAGCAGATTATATTCAATGCATTAGTAATTTTTTAGCTGATTGGGCGAGAAAAATGGGTGCTAATTGTTCAATAAAAGTTGTACCTAACGCAGTTGATATTGATAATTTCAACCAACATATAATTGTAGGTGAATTGAATAAATTAAAAACTGACTTAGGTAAAAAAGAAAACGATATCTTTTTGATTCATGATGGACGATTAGTTCTTAAAAACGCTCTTGATGATATTATAAAAGCTTTGTCTTATTTACCTGATAATGTTAAGTTTTTGTCAGTTGGTTCTGGCTCTGATTTAAATAAACTCAAAAAAATAGCTAAAGATTTGAAGGTAGAAAAAAGAGTTATTTTTATTAATTATGTTAATCACAAGGAGTTGCCAAAATATTTAAGAATATCAGATATTTTTGTCCGACCTTCGCTTTCCGAAGGGCTGGGCAACTCTTTTTTAGAAGCTATGGCAGCTGAGATACCTGTGATCGCCACACCGGTTGGTGGTATTCCTGATTTTCTGAAAGATGGTGAAACTGGTTTATTTTGCGAAGTGCGAAATCCAAAGAGCATTGCTAAAAAAATTAAGTTAATTTTAAGCGATAAGGAGTTGAGTCATAGGTTAATAGTTAATGCCAAAAAAATGGTTTTAACTAAATATGATTGGAATATTATTTCATGTGACATGAATAAAATATTTTGTAATTTAATTAAATAAAAATTATGAGTAACAAAACAAAAATTATTATTGCTGTAGCAATAATTCTCTTGGCAGCAGCCTCAAGATTAATTGAGCATCCTTTTAACTTTACACCGATCGTGGCGATGTCAATTTTCGCTGGTTGTTATCTGAAAAAATACTGGGCAATAGCTTTGCCATTAGGCGCTATGTTAATTAGTGATTATTTTATTGGATTTTACGATTGGCAGGTAATGGCTTCAGTTTATGCAAGCATTACCGTTGCTTTTGGCATCGGTTGGTTGTTATCAAAGCGTTTAAAATGGTACAACGTTGGCTTATCGGCTTTAGTCGCTTCAGTCGCATTTTTTGTTTTAACTAACCTGGCTGTTTGGGCATTTTTTAGTTGGTATCCGCATACTTGGGCCGGATTATTAAATTGTTTCACTTTGGCTTTACCATTTTTTAGAAACACTTTAGCTGGCAATATTGTTTATGCTGGTGTTTTCTTCGGCGCTTACGAATTAGTAAATGTTTTAGCGTTCAGACTAAAAGAAACTAAACAAGGAATATAAAGAATGCTAGAATTTTTATTTAAAATTGCCATAAAACATAAACGAATTATTAAATATATTATATCTGGCACTACGGCTTTTTCTGTTGACATCCTCTTTATTTATGTTTTAACTGAATGGTTTTATGTCTGGTATTTATTATCGGCAGTTTTAGCATTCACGGTAGCTTTTTTTGTGAGTTTTTATTTGCAGAAATTCTGGACATTTCGTGATAACGATAGAAAGAAAATTTACAAGCAGATGGGTTTATATTTAATTATTGGTTTACTAAACCTTGTTATTAATACTGGATTTATGTATTTACTGGTTGATGTTTTTGGCATCTGGTATTTATTCGCACAGGTAATCATGTGCGGTAGTATTGGGCTTTACAGTTTTTTAATTTATAACTTTTTAATTTTTAATAATAAAAAATGCCAAGAGATGGAAAAATAAACCCCCACAACCCAGCTGTTTTGGGTGGGGGGGTAAAAATTTTAATAGCCACCGGAATTTATCCGCCCGATATCGGTGGACCAGCGACAATGTTGGGAAATTTGGTCATTTCACTTATTGAGAAAGATTTTTTTGTTAGAGTGATAACTTATTCAAAAAAGTTATCTGTGGATTATGTCAGCGCTAACGAACCAAATGTTTATCGGGTAATAAAAAGCAAGAGTAATATAATAAATTATATTAAATATTTTTTTAAGCTTCTGCAATTATCTTTTTGGTCAGATATTATTTATGTAACAGAGACTTATAGTGTTGGTTATTTTGTTTATTTAATAAAAAAAATATTTAGAAAAAAATACATTGTTCGTTTTGCCGGCGATAGCGCCTGGGAAGCGTCAATGTCTGGTGGTTTGGTTAGTGATAATATTATTGAATTTCAAAATAAAACATATTCTAGTGAAGTTGAAAAATTGAAGAAAAAAAGAAAAAAGATTTTGCAAAATGCGGATGGTGTTATCGCGGTAAGTGAATTTATGGTTGAGTTGTTAAAAAAGATTGGCATAAACGAAAATAAGATTAAGATGATATATAATTCAATTGATTTTTTTAATGAAAAAAATGTTAGCGATAGTGATGTTGATAAAATAAGAGCTAAATACGGGCAAGGCGCGAAAATAATTGTCACATCTTGCCGCTTAACCCGATGGAAAGGTGTAAGCGATATAATAGAGACATTGCCACGAGTCAAGAAAAAAATCGGCGCGGTTAAATTTATCGTATTAGGAGACGGGCCGGAAATGGAAAATTTAAAAAAAACAGCTAAAAAATCAGGCGTTGAATCTGACGTTGACTTTATCGGCAAAGTCCAAGAAGAAGACACTTTTGCTTTTATTAAAGTAGCCGATTTATATGTTTTAAATTCTTCTTATGAAGGATTATCACACGCATTATTAAATGCTATGCGACTCGGAACGCCGATTGTGGCGACTAATGTCGGCGGGAATCCAGAGGTTATAGAAAATAATCATAATGGCTTATTAGTTGAATATGCTAATCAAGTAGAGCTTTTGGATGCTGTAGTAAAAATTTTATCTGATGAAATTTTATCTAAAAAATTTATTAATAATTCTACAGAAGAATTAAAAAAATTCAGTTGGACAAAAAATATAAATTCAACCACAGACCTGTTAAAAAAAATTCACAATGAAAAAAGTACTGCTAATTAACCCACCGTTTAATGTTTCTAAAGATAATTACGACAGTTCTATATCGGTCGGATTATTAAGTATTGCTACTTATTTAGATTGGCAAGGTGAAAGTGTCCAAATAATAGACGGTGTTAGACAAAAAGACTATTTAGAGATTTTTCAGAATGAAATTAAACAAGCAAAGATAGCTTGTTTTTCCGTTATGACAATGCAGATACCGCAAGCATTGGCGTTGTCAAAATTAACTCGTGAATTAAACCCTAGTTGTAAAATCGTTTGGGGCGGTTCACACCCAACTTTTTTTTCAGAAGAAACAGTTAAGCATGATTCAATAGATGTCGTTGCGCCAGGAGAAGGGGAGATTACTATTAGCGAGTTAGCTCTGGGTAAAAAATTAGATGAAATTAAAGGTATTGTTTATAAAAAAGATGGGCGAATTATTGTTAATCAATCACAAGAATTAATTGATCCATCTAAATCGCCTTTGTTTAATTGGGAGCTGGAACCAAGAGAAATTCTAGAAAAATTATATTTGATTCCGACATTGACTTCACGTGGTTGTCCGCATAGATGCACTTTTTGTATAAATGCAATTTTAAAAAATCATTGGCGACCTCGAACTGCTGAGCAAGTTCTAGAAGATATTAAAATTATAAAATCAAAAGAATATTTTAGCGGAAAGAATTTACGTTTTTGGGATGAAAATTTTTTTGTTGATATAAATCGGGCAAAAAGAGTAATTAATGGCATGATAGATAAAGATTTGATAATACCGTGGGAAACAACTATTAGAGCGAATTACATTAAGGAAGGAATGGTTGACGATGATTTTATGTCAAAGTTGAAAAAATCTGGTTGTTATTTATTGTCATTTGGCGCAGAATCAGGTAGTCAAATAGTTCTTGATAAAATAAAAAAAGATGTAACGCCAGATGAAATTTTGAAGGCCGCCAAACAATGTTTAAAGCACGATATTATTCCGCAGTTTTCTTTTATGGTCGGTATTCCTGGGGAATTAAAAAAAGACATGAAGCTAACCTTGAAATTAATAGATAGACTTGTTAAATTGAGCGATAAGGTGCAGATTCTGGGGCCGCAGGCCTTTCGTCCGTATCCTGGCTCAGAGCTTTATCTGGAGTGTGTGAAATCTGGCTGGAGTGAGCCCAAGACGCTTGATGAGTGGTCGCATTTGGTTGAAAATCAGCTGAATTATTTATCTATTAAAAATTTTAATTGGGTCAAGCATAAAGATTACGTGGAATCAATTGAAGCTTATGTCCGATTTGGAGCACATAGCATAAAAAGTGCCATGGGTTCAACAATAAAAGCGCAGAGATTTTTGAAACTTGGTTTTATTTTATTTTGTAAATTACGCTGGAAATTAAAATTTTTTGCCTTCCCGTTTGATTATAAACTAGCTAAAAGGTTTGTAATGAAATAGAAAAAACATTGTCATCTTGACGAATTTTATTTGACGTTGGTCGAATAAAAGAAGGAAAGATCTCGTAAAAAGCAATTAACATGAAAGAATATATCTACTATGTTTATATATTAACCAATATAAATAACAAACGTTTTTATATCGGTATAACTGACAATATGTTAAACCGGTATTATGAACATAAAAACAAAAAACATCCTAATGGTTTTACTGCCAAATACAATATTAACAAATTAGTTTATTATGAAATATATGGAGATGTTTATATGGCGATAAATAAAGAAAAAGAACTGAAAGGTTGGCGTAGAGAAAAGAAGATTAATTTAATAAAAAGTAAGAATATAAAATTTGAAGATTTGATAACGGATTTTTCATAACTAACCTTCATACTGCTTAAAGAGATCCCTGCCTGCCGGTAGGCAGGCTTCGTCGCTTCGCTTCTCAGGATGACAAATATTAAAACTAAATCTTTTTATGAAAATTTTAAGTCTAGGATTAGACAACTCGGTTTTAGACAAACAATCTGCTTTAGCCAGCAGGGTGGTTGGATATTGGTTATTGTATCTTATAAAAAATATAGAATAAATTATTCAATAAAAATCAAGAATTCTCAGGATGACAATATTTAAAGAATATTTTATCAGTCATAATTAATAATACTGAGAGAAAGAATAAAAAATTAGCAGAATAGTTATTTATTGTAAAAACGACTAATGATAATTCACGTTTTTACGGCTCACTCCTGCCTGCCTGCCGGCAGGCAGGGATCCTCCTGTCCCTCCAGAGGCAGGCAGGCTTCGTCGCTTCGCTTCTCAGGATGACAAGAGCGATGGGCGAGATTGACAAGTTAAGAGCATGTTATTAAAAACTGCCCGCCGAGTTGGAGGGTTAGGGTGAGGTTAAATTAAACATAGCGTTGGCGTTAAAAATCATAAAATTTGTATAATGTTGTGATTTGTAGTATAATTGTTTCAGAATATTATTAAAAATGATAAAAAAATGAAATACATTGAATTAATAAACAAAATTAAAGATCCTATTTTTTCATTGCAAGATTTGAAACTGTTAAAGCTACAAGTTTATCCGTATCAATTGTCTATGTGGACTAAAAAAAATTATTTAGTAAAAGTAAAAAATGGATTATATGCTTTGTCTGAAAAAAAGAAGACATTAAGAAATGAATATATCGCTTTTAATTTATATCAACCAAGTTACGTTAGTCTTGAATGGGCATTATCAAAGTATGGTTTGATACCGGAAATGGTGTATAATTGCACTTCAGTTACCACAAAAACAACAAGAACTTTTCAAAATTTATTTGGTCTTTTTAGTTTTAGACATATAAAAAAAGAATTATTTTTTGGCTATAAAAAAATAAATGATAATGGGCAAGTCTATTTAATAGCTGAACCTGAAAAAGCTTTGTTTGATTATCTATATTTAAATTTATCAAAAATAAAAAATCAAGCAGATGTTGACGAATTGAGATTAAACGAATTTGAGATTAAAAAATTAAACAAAAGTAAAATAAAAAAATTTAACTCGCTGGCTAATAATAAAAAGTTAGATTTAATATTAAAATTAATATTTAAATAAAATGTTGATTCTAGATCAGATAAAAAAAAATTATAGCGAAGAAATTTTTCGAAAAAATTCAAAAGCAGTATTAGTGGAATATTTGCAATATGAATTACTTGATTCTATTTTTAAACAAAAAAATAGCGAGAAGTTAAGCTTTATTGGCGGAACAGCCATTAGGATTGTTTATGATAGTCTTCGTTTTTCAGAAGATTTAGATTTTGATAATTTTGGTTTATCCTATCATGATTTTGGTGAGATTATAGAAAAAGTTGTTTCAGATATGGAAAATAAAGGATTTGTTTTGGAATTTAGATTAATCAAAAAAGGGGCTTATCATTGTTATGTTAAATTTCCAAATTTGTTATTTAATAATAATTTGTCAGTTAATAAAGGAGAAAAAATTTTAGTTCGTATTGACACTGTCCATAAAAATGAAAATTTTAAGTCAGAAATTTATACTTTAAACGGCTTTGGGGTTTACAGAAAGATACAAGTTAATTCTCTTAGTATAATTTTGTCTCAAAAATTAATGACAATATTGCAGAGAAAAAGAGAAAAAGGACGTGATTTTTACGATGTTTCTTTCCTGCTCGGGCTAGCAGAACCTGATTATGTTTTTTTGAAGAAAGAGTTTGGTGTAAGCAAGAATGATTTAAAAAAGAAAATATTAAAAAGAGTTAACGAATTAGATATGAATGATTTGTCGTTAGATGCTGTACCGTTTTTAATTAATCCAGATGACAAAGAGAGAATTCTAAGTTTTAAAGAATATATAGAACAAGAATTATAAAGTAAAAATTAGTTAAAAAATATATATAAAATCTCTGCCAAAAGAATTGCCCTCCTTCCAAAGGAGGCCTGCCCGCCGAATTGGAGGGGGTAGGGAGGTTAAATACTAGACAAAGAAGACTTGCCCGCCGAATTAGAGGGTAGGGTGAGGTTAAAGTTTTACGACATACCCCATCCCAACCTTCCCCTTATAAAGAGGAAGGGGAGTAAAAGGTGGAAATAATTCCCTCTCCTTTATAAGGAGGCCTGCCCGCCAGATTGGAGGGGTTGGGGTGGGGGAATTCAAAACAAATTTAAATAAAAGTTGCTATTTGTATTAATCGTATCAATATGATACGATTAAATGGTATAAATGATATGAATAAAAATATGATAAAAATAGACCAAAAACAACAAAAAATTGTTAATTTTATGTTAGCAGGACAGGTTTTGTCATCTTCAAAAATTCATCAAGAAATAGTGGCAACAGGTGAAGATGTCTCCTTGGTGACTATTAAGAGAATTTTATCCAAAATGACTGAGACTGGTTTGTTGGACAAAAGTGGTGCTGGACGCACAACCAGCTATACCATAAGTATAAAAGGAAGAATTTTAGCTGATGTTGATGCAAAAAAATATTGTAGTGTAGAACCAGATAAACGTTTTGGACTAAAACAGTATAATTTTAAATTATTAGAAAATATTCCTAAAAATATTTTCAGTTCAGAAGAATTAAAAATTTTAGATAAAGCTACTGCCGAGTATCATAGGCGAACTAAAGATTTATCTTCGGTTATTGAAAAAAAAGAATTAGAACGTTTGATTATTGAGCTATCTTGGAAATCATCTAAAATTGAAGGAAATACTTACACCTTACTTGATACTGAAAGATTAATTTTAGAAAATAAAGAAGCCATTGGACATGACAGAAAAGAGGCGCAGATGATTCTGAACCATAAAGAGGCTTTTAATTATATCCGTAAACAAGCTGATAAATTTAAGACACTGACCCGTAAGAATTTGGAAGAATTACATGCGATTTTAATAAAAGACTTAAGTGTAGAGCTAGGTTTACGAAGAAGACCAGTCGGAGTTTTAGGCTCAATTTATAGACCGCTTGATAATGTCCAACAAGTTTTTGAGGTGATAGAAGTTTTGAGTAAAGCCGTTACAAAAATGGTGAACCCTTGTGCCAAAGCACTTGTCGCTATTTTGGGATTAAGTTATATTCAACCCTTTGAAGATGGTAACAAAAGAACATCTCGTCTTTTAGCTAATGCTATATTGTTAGCATATGGTTGTGCGCCTCTCTCTTATCGCAGTATTGACGAAAACGATTATCGTGAATCTATTTTGGTATTTTATGAACTTAATTCTATTGTGCCATTCAAAAAGATATTTATTTCTCAATATGACTTTGCGGCCAGGAATTATGCAGTAAAATAATCTTTTTGCTTTCCCAATTGATTATAAGTTAGCGAAAAGGTTTGTGATGAAATAGAAAAGAATTTTGAATTTAAAATTTTGAATAATTAAACATCTAATTGTTTTTGTCATAAAGTCCGGACATCCGAGGTGGCTTGCCCCTCGGCTGGATAGGACACTGGAGCTATTGATGGTGGTGTCCTAGAAAAACTGTGTTTGGTATAATACTAGTATGAAAGTAATATCAGGTTCGCAAGCACGTTATCAAATCGGATATCACATGGTTTGGGGCGTAAAATATCACAAACATTTATTAAATAAGTCAATGAAGGAGTTTTTGGTAGATTTAATAAAGAATATATGTGTTTCGTATGATTACCATTTCTATTGCATCGGCATAGCCACAAACCATGTGCACTTTTTCGTAGGTGCACCACCGAAGATTGCTCCAGCTAAAATTGTTAAAACAGTTAAATCAATTACAGCCAGAGAAATGTTTAAAAATTATCCTCAGGTTAAAACCCATCTCTGGGGAGGTGAATTTTGGAAGGACGGTTATTACGTAGGAACGGTTGGCGAGGGACAGACAGAAACAGGCGTAATTAAGTATATTGAAAAGCAAGAAAAAAATCATGCAGAAATACGAAGTGATATGAAGCAACTGAAGTTATTTTACTAAAGGCAACCGAGTGAGCTTGCTCCTCGGGGGTGCCTTCTTGACGAATTTTACTTGACGTTAGTCAAATAAAAAGAGGAAAGATCTCGTTAAAAGTAATGAACATGAAAGAATATATTTATTATGTTTATATATTAACTAATATAAATAACAAGCGTTTTTACCTCGGAATAACTAGCAATGTATTAAATCGATACTATGAACATAAAAACAAAAAACATCCTAATAGTTTTACTGCCAAATACAACATTAACAAACTAGTTTATTATGAAATATATGGAGATGTTTATATGGCGATAAACAAAGAAAAAGAACTAAAAGGTTGGCGCAGAGAAAAGAAAATTAATTTAATAAAAAGTAAGAATATAAAATTTAATGATTTGATAACTGATTTTTTATAATTAACCTTTATACTGTTTAAAGAGATCCCTGCCTGCCGGCAGGCAGGCTTCGTCGCTTCGCTTCTCAGGATGACAAATATTAAACAAGATATTTTTATGAAAATTTTAAGTTTAGGATTAGACAATTCAGTTTTAGATAAACAATCTGCTTTAGCTGGCAGGATTCTTGAGTATGGTCAATTAGTTAACAAATATTTTGTAATTGTGCCAAGCCAAGAAAAGCAAAACGTAAAATTATCAGACGATATTGAAGCATTTGGCTCTGGCGGAAAAAATAAATTATTTCAATTACTAAATATATACAAATTATCAAAAAAATTAATAAATAAAGAAAAATTTGATATTATTACTGTTCAAGATCAATATTATTTGGCGTTTATTGGTTATTTACTAAAGAAAAAATTTAAAATTGGGTTAGAAATTCAAATACATGGTTTCGAGAAATTTAAAGGATTGAGGAAATTAATCGCCATGTTTGTTTTACCTAGGGCTAATGCTGTCAGAGCGGTTAGTCAAAGAGTAAAAAATCAACTGATCAAGGAGTTTGGCGTAAAAGAAAATAAAATCACGGTTGTGCCAATATATTCTGAAATCCCCACCGACTCCCCCTTACTAAGGGGGAGAGAAAGAGGGGGTGGTAATTTTATTTTTTTAACAGTTGGACGGTTAGTACCGATTAAAAATATTAATTTACAAATTGAGGCGATAAGTGAAGTCGTAAAAACATATCCAAAAACGGAGTTATGGGTTATTGGTGATGGTCCCGAAAAAGAAAAATTAAAATTGGAAATTACCCGTCTGCAATGCAAGCTTGCGAGCGGGCAGGCAAATTCAAAATTAGAGGATGAGATTAAATTATTTGGTTACAAGAATAATCTAGAAGAATTTTACAATAATGCCGATTGTTTTCTACTCACTTCCGACTATGAAGGATGGGGTTTAGTGGTTATTGAGGCAGCGAGTTTTGGTTTGCCGATTATTATGACTGATGTCGGTTGCGCTGGTGAAGTGATTAAAAACAATGAAAGTGGACTTATTATTCCGATCGGCGATAAAGAAAAATTAGTTGAAAATATGATAAGATTAGTTGATGATAAAAATTTAAGAGATAAGCTAGGCGAGAATGCGCAAAGAGCAGTTGAAAAATTACCAGACAAAGAAAAAACTTTGAAATTATATAAAAAATCATGGGAAAAGGCAAGAAAATAAAAAGCCAGAAATTTAAAATTAAACCCCCTTCCCGCCCGAACGACTGAAATTGTTCAGTCGGGCAGGATTCCCCCTTTATAAGGGGGACAAAAATTACCCTCCTTCTAAAGGAGGCCTGCTCGCCGAATTGGAGGGGTAGGGAGGTTAAAGTAAATACATTACCGTCATTCCTGTCGATATTACATAATTCGTTGACAAATAATAAAATAATATTCCTTCTACTGTCTTTAGCTCTCTCTTTTGTCATCCCCAACTTGATTGGGGATCTAGGGGCAAGCAGTAGAAATAAAAAATTAGCAGAATAGTTATTTGTTGCAAAAACGACTAATAATAATCCACGTTTTTAGGGCTCACTCATGGATACTCCTGTCCCTCCAGAGGCGGGCAGGCAAGAAGGAGGATGACAATAATTAAAAAAAGGTTTAGAATTAATTCTAAACATAAAAATATGGCAAGACAAAATTAATAAAAAAATATGGAAAAAAATATTGATAATTTAGAAAAATTTATTTTGGAAAAGGGGATTTACGACGAAAAAGAAAATCAGAGAATATATAATAAATTTTTTAAGTATTGGAAAAATGACCACAAATATATTTACGACAGGTTTAATATTGATTTTAGCGAGAAAATATTGGATATAGGTTGTAGTTACGGCTATAATTTGATTAATTTCTCGAAAGAATCGATGGGGATTGAATTTTGTGAACAGACATCAAATTTTGCTGAAGGACTGGGCCTTAACATCGCATCAGTTAATATTGAAGATGATTTATTAGACATCAAAAAAAAATTTGATTTAATCTGGTGTAGTGATGTTATTGTGCATTTAATCAGCCCGTTTAAGTTTTTATATGAATGCAGGAGCCTATTGAAAGATAATGGGCGTATCGTATTATAAATACCATTAATGTCAATATTTAATATGCATAGAGCAACTTGCCATTTTTATGCTTTCAATAAAAAGTCATTGTCTTATCTTCTAGAGATGGCGGGTTATAAAATAGTAAAAACATCTGGTTTGATTAGGAAAAAACCAAAATGGTTTAATCATTTATTTGAACCGTTACTTCAATTATATGGAGGTAATATTTGGATAATAGCTGAAAAAAAGGAAAATATTTTAAGAGAATCTGGTGTTTTTTTTCCAAAATGGTTTAAAATTTAATTTGTAAATGTGAAATTATTAATTTGTACACAAAAGATAGATATTAACGACGACGTACTCGGTTTTATGCATGGGTGTACCCAGTGAAATAATTTTAAATTTTGTAAATTATGTTTTATACCTATATTCTGATAAGCAAGAAAGATAATAAGTTATATACAGGCTATACTAAAAATTTAAAATTAAGATTTGAGCAACATAATACAGGATTAGTAGAATCAACTAAAAACAGAAGGCCGTTTATGCTAATATATTATGAAGCGTGTTTAAATAAAAAAGATGCTATTGTTAGAGAAAAATATTTAAAAACTTTTTATGGCAAAATGTTTATCGGAAAAAGGCTCAAATCTTATTTCACGGGACAAGGATTTCCGTTTGCTTATACTTACACAAAAGATAGATAAAAATGACGACGTACTCGGTTTTATGCATGGGTGGGTAAGTGAGTTTGCTAAAAAATTTAATGAAATTACAGTAATTACGTTGGGAGTAGGAGAATATGATTTACCAAAGAATGTGAAAGTTTTAAGTTTAGGCAAAGAAAGTAGCCGAAGTCGCATAAAATATATTTTTAAATTTTATAAATACATTTGGCAGGAACGGAAAAATTATGACGCAGTATTTGTACATATGAACAGGGAATATATGATTCTGGGAGGGTGGCTTTGGAAAATATGGAGAAAAAAAACTATCTTTTGGTATAATCATAAAAGAGGAAATTTAATGTCTTTGCTGGCGGGTTTTTTTGCTAATAAAATTTGTTATACCTCACCTTATTCTTTTTTTGCCAGAAAAAAATGGAACAAAGCAAAAAAAATGTCAGCTGGTATAGATACGGAGAGATTTAAGAAAATGCCAGAGGTAAAAAAAATAAAAAATTCTATTTTGTGTCTCGGTAGAATTTCTAAAGTTAAGAATGTGGATGTGTTAATAGATGTAGCGAAAATGTTGGACAACGAAGGATATGATTTTATTATAGATATTTATGGAGAAGGCATTGAGAGTGAATCTGATTATTTGCCAAAGTTGAAAGAACAAGCAAAATTATTGATCAACAAGGGTAAAGTTAGATTTTTGGGTAAAATATCCAACACAGATGCACCAAAAATTTTTAATCAGTATGAGTTGTATGTTAATTTAACCAACTCTGGTTCTTATGATAAAACTATACTGGAGGCGATGGCGTGCGAATTGTCGGTGATTGTTAGTAATAGATCATTTGAGGGAGTATTGTTAGATAGCAGTATTTTTAAAGAAAAAGATGCAAGAGATTTAGCAAAGAAGACACTTGTTTTTATGAAAGATAAAAATATACAAAACAAAGAAATGTTAAGAACTTACGTAATTCAAGATCAAAGTTTAAAAAAATTATTATCTGGACTTAAAGAATACTATGAAATTTCATAAAAAATTTATCAGTGAAAAAATAAAAGCAATTAGCGAAGAAAAGAAAGTTTTAGATATGGGTGGCGGAAAAAAATTCCAGAAATGGCTTAAAGAGTATGAACATTTATTTAAAAATTGTGATTTTAAAACAATGGATTATGATAAATCAACCGGAGCGGATTTAATTGGTGATATTCATAATATTCCATTACCTAATGAAAGTATTGATGCCATAATTTGTAGCTCGGTCTTGGAACATATAGAAAATCCTATTAAGGCAGTAGAAGAAATGAAAAGAATATTAAAAAAAGGAGGTAAAATATTTGTCTATATTCCGTCGATTTATCCATATCACGCTAAAAAAGGTTCGTATCCTGATTATTGGAGATTTTTTGATGATACTGTTAATCTATTGTTTAAGAATTTTGCCCATATAGAAATTGAAAAAAGAGGAGGATATTTCAAGGCACTTTCATTTTTCGTTCCATTGCAACATAAAATACAGTTTATATTAAAACCAATAGCTAATTTCTTAGATGTTATATTTAATACAAAAGAAAAAACTACTACTGCTGGTTATTATATATATGCAAAAAAATAGTATTAAAAAAATTTACGAAGAACATCACAAGAATAATCGAGAAAAATCATTTTCAATTTTAGAAAAAGAAAGGGGTTTTTTATTTAAACAATTCATTGGGGAAAATAAAAAAATATTAGATATTGGATGTCGTGATGGTGCGCTGACTAAACATTTTAGTCAAGACAATAATGTTTTAGGTGTTGATATTGATGAAATAGCGCTAGGTAAGGCGAAGCAGAATTTGAGCATAGATACGAAAATAATTGATTTGAACGGGAATTGGGAAGAGTTAGAGGGCGAAAAATTTAATGTTATAGTGGCTGGCGAAGTTTTAGAGCATCTTTATTATCCCGATCAAGTTATAAAAAAAGTCGCTAGTTATTTAAAGGAAGGAGGTATTTTTGTGGGGTCAGTGCCAAATGCTTTTAGTCTAAAAAACAGGCTAAGGTATTTATTGGGCAGAACGAAAAATACTCCGTTAGAAGATCCTACCCATATCAATCAGTTTAGTTATAAAAGTTTAAATAAATTATTAAATAAAAACTTTAAAGAGGTTGAAATAATTGGTCTAGGAAGATTTGTTTTTTTATCTAAAATATTGCCTAATTGGATTAGTTTTATTTTAGCTTTTAAGGTTAAATATCCGAAGCAATAAATATATGAAGAAGATAATTAAAAGAATAATTATAATTTTCATCTTATTTTTTATGTACCCTTTTATAAATCTGGTAAATTATTTTAAAAAGAGAAAATGCAAAAATAGTAAGAAAAGAATATTAATAATCGATAACGCTAAAATCGGTGATTTAATTTGTGCTACTCCTGTTTTTAGAGCCATAAAAGAAAAATACCCAGATTCTTATTTGGCGGTTTTAATTTCTCCAAAAGTGCAAGGTATTTTAAAAAATAATAAAAAGATAGACAAATTAATTGTTTACGGAATGAATAATTCAAAAAATATTAATGATATTATAGAGCTGTTTACAAATATTAGATCAGAAAAATTTAATATAAGTGTTAATTTGGTACCTGGAAACTTGAATTTTACAATACCTTTTGTAACTGGAATTCCCAAGAGAATCACAACGATTTCAAAAAAATTCAATTGGTTTTATCGTCTATTATCTTTTACCTGTGGCGATAGAATAGAGTATAAGGAAAATTATTTATCAGTTAAACATTATTTAAATTTATTAAAACCTTTAGGTATAAACAATAGTAATCTCAAAAAAGAAATTTTTATCACTGATAAAGCAAAAATAAAAGCTCAGAATTATTTTTGTAACAATAGTATAAATAAAAAAGATGTTTTAGTAGGTATTTCCCTGACAGCTGGAAACAAAATCAAAGAATGGGGAGTTGAAAACTTTTCCAAGTTAGCAGATTTAATTATAAAAAAATATAATTATAAAATAATTTTAATTGGTGGAGTATCCGATAAAGAAATAATAGAAAGGACAATAGAGTTAATTAAAAATAAAGTTATCTATACGTATAAAGATTTTTCTCTTGAAGAAGTTCCAGCAGTTTTTGAAGAATTGAAGTATTTCATTAGTGTTGATACTGGTCCTTTATATATTGCAAATGCTCTCGATGTTCCTGTTTTGGATATTATTGGACCCTGCAATCAGTATGATCAAGCCCCTACTTATGAGAAATGTGAAATAGTTTTTAATGAGAATTTGATATGTCGTCCCTGCTCTTCTGTTTTAGAAACTAAAACAGAATGCGAAATGGGACATTTAAAATGCATAAAAGAAATCAGTCCAGAGATGGTTTTAAATAAATTTGATAGATTGATTAAAAAATATGGATAATAAAAATATATATAATTTTTTTAGCCAATCCTTAAAGGGTAGCGCTATGTACAGCTCCTGGGGAATAGTTGTAAAAATATTAGTGGTTATTAATTCCATTTTTATTTTAAAGTATTTAACCTTATATCAATTTGGAGTTTATAAATTAGCTTTTTCAATATATGCAGTTGCCGGAGGCTTCTTGTTAAGTGGATTGAATGGTATTGTTTTGAATGATGTGTCGCATTATTTAGCGATAAAGAATAGACCATCTATAAGAAGACTTCTTTACGAGTTTTTATTAGTAAGAATTCTTTTGGGGATTTTAGCATGGGGAATTCTTTTCTTTGGATCGCAAATTATCTCAAATTATTACAATGCTGGCGTCGCTAGTTATGTCAGAATACTTTCCTTTCTTTTTTTAACAGATGTTGTAATAACATTCGCTGATATTTTTTTTCGCGCTACTCTAAAGTTTTTTCTTGCAGCGGCCATGCCTGCGATAAATGAAATAAGTAAATTTTTTATTATTATTTATTTTATTTATTTCAGTGGTGGAAATTTGAATATTGACAGAGTTCTTTGGGCGACAGTTTTATCTACAATAGTTTCAAGTATAATAGTGATTGTTTATTTTTTAACCAAATTTCATAATACTTTTTTTATTCCAAAAGCTGATAAATTTATTCTTTTTAAGACAATTAGAACTTATGGCAAGTGGGCAATCGCAAAAAGCTATTTTACAAATCTTCCTAATAGTTTAAGATTATGGATGATAAAGATATTTATTTCCACAGAGGCTGTTGCAATCTTTAGTGTCGCTAATACTTTATTATCTGCAGCAAAAAAATTAATTCCACTACAACCATTATTAAGTATTATACCAAAGCAAATTAAAGATCTCGATAAATTAGCAGATATCTACAAGAGAGCCTCGAAATATTTTTTATTTATTTTTGCAGCTGTTGGAATTTTTTCTTATTTTTCAGTTCCACTCGCAGTAAAAATTTTATTTCCTAAGTATATCGTTTCAATTCCGTTATTTTATATTTTATTAATTACAATGTTTTTGCAATGGTCTGTATTAACTAAATTAATTATTTTTTCTATACGTAAGCAAAAATTTTTATTTTTTCAACCATTTTTAAGTATTTTTTCTGTAGTTATTTTAAATTCTATTTTTTTACCGGTATTTTCTTTGAATGGGGTGGCAATTGAATATATCTTAACACCGCTAGTAATATCTATAGTATTTTATATATATTTAGTTAAAAAAATTCCTCAAATGAAACTAACTTTTATTGATTTTTTTAGTTTTGACGTTAATGATAAAATTATAATTAAACAGTTGTGGAATGGTGGCATAACTTATATTAAGAAAAAAAATAATTAATATAAAAATAATATGAATTTAACAAGAAAATATACGATATTAGGAAGTTCATAGGACCCCGAAAAGTTGTCGCTCACAATCAATTCAAACTAATATAACTTGGTTTTAATATATGATAAATTATAAAAATGGGTATAAAAAAGGATATAAAGTTGATTACCTAGGGTGGCATTTTGATAATGATAAGTTCAAAGCCTTTATAAAGAAAATTAAACCGACTGAAAGTGTGATAGACATTGGATGTGGGCATGGATACATGACTGAAATCATACCAACAGAAAATATTAAATTATTTGACATTGATGATTTCAGAGGAGTTTCTAAACAATATCCTTTTGAGAAAATAGATATTAGTTTTGATAAGTTGCCACTAGAAAATGAAAGTCAAGATTATGTATTTTCAATATCAGTATTGGAACATGTTGAAAATCAATTTAACTTGCTAAGAGAAGCTGATAGAGTTTTAAAGCCAGGAGGAAGATTAATACTTTTGTTTCCTAACGGTTGGAATATTTTATCAAGATTTCTTTTCCTTTATAGATGTACTTTTGAAAGATGGAATAGGGATAGGAGTAATCATATAACCCTTCTGCCAAGAAATGTGTTTTGGAGATTATTAGAAAACTATGAAAAAGAAGAAGTAATACCTTCTAAAAAAACTAACTTATTTGAAAGACTTTTATATATCTTTGCTCCTGATGTAAGAGGAAATCCTAAAATAGCTTGGTTAACTAAAATTCCTATATATGTGCCTAGTAGTGAGTTTTGGAGTATGAAAATTTGTTATATATTAAAAAAAAATATCTTTAAATAAATGAAAACAATATTTATTACAAGCTTTCATCCATTAATTTCTCGCAATATTTTCAGTAGTGGATTATTGGGCATGCTTTCCTCTAATAGTAGGGTTGTTATTTTGGTCCCTGATTTTAAAAAAGATTATTTTATTAAAGAATATTCTGGAAATAATATAATTATTGAGGGAATAGAAAAAGAAACGTCTAAAAAAAATTTATTTTTTCATAAATTATTTTTATTTATAACTCCAACAAAAACTTTACACATTAAACACAAGGCGGAGATTTTAACTGGAAGGAAGAGTTTTTTATTTCCAGTTTATTTATTGATAAATAAAACATTAGGAAATTCAAAAAAAATTATTAAATTTTTAAGATTTTTAGATTATTATTTTTCTGAAAAAGTTTCATTAAATAATATTATTAATAAATATAAACCTGATTTATTTTTTGCTACTGATGTCCAGAATGAATTGGATATACTCTTTTTGCAAGAAGCTAAAAAATTAAATATAAAAAATGTTGGAATGATTCGATCCTGGGATAATGTAACAACTAAAGGAATCTTGAGAATTATACCAGATTATTTATTGGTTAATAACGATACTATTAAAAACGAATTAAAAAGATATAATTTTGTTGAAGATAATAAAATTTTGGTAATTGGCATACCTCATTATGATAATTACACAAAACAATCTCGAAAATCAAAAGAAGAATTTTATAAACAAATGAATTTTAATTTAAAAGAGAAAATGTTATTATTTGCTCCTATCGGCAATAGATATATTATTGATAATAAAACAGATGAAGAAGTTTTGAAAATTTTAGCTATGTCCAATAATAATATCTTAGTTAGATTGCCACCGGGAGATGAAGTTAATTTCAATAGATTATATAATAAAACAAATATATATTTCGACAAGACTGGTTCAAAATTTTGGAAAGGCAGTATTAAATCCAATGAAATAAGTAATAAAGACGAAGAACATTTTATTAATTCACTTTATTATTCTGATATAGTTATATGTGGTCCATCTACAATATGTATTGACGCGGCCGTTTTAGATAAACCCATTATCTTGATTAATTTTGAAGACAAAAAAAGAAAATATTTTAATAGTATTTCAAGATATTATGATTATAATCATATGTCATATATTATAAAAAGTGGCGGGGTTAAGGTTGCTAACAGTAAACAAGATCTTCGTAAATTTATAGATATTTATTTAAAAAATTCCAAAGTAGATCAAGAAAAAAGACAATTATTAGTGAAAAAACAAGTTTATTCATTTGACGGTAGGTCAACTCAACGTTTAGCAAAAGTTTTGTTTTCCTGTTTAAATTAAAAAAATATGAAAGTTGTGTTTTTATTTATTCCAAGTTATGTTTATTGTTTTGACTTATTGAGAACGAAATATATTGAATATTTAAGCCAAAAATATAAAGTGATTGTTTTTTTAGCAGGTAATGAATATTTTGAAACATACTATAAGTCAAAAAATGTTGAATACAAGGTTTGGGAATTAACTGAAAATAAATTTTGGGGGCGAATGAAACTTCTCCGGATTGGTTTAATAAAAGAATTTGATAATCTTTTGTCAGTCAAATTGCATTATGAAAATGCTTTTATTGATTGGCGACGTAAAATTTTGAGAGCAGTTGCTCAAATCTGGCCATTTAATATTAAAGCTTCTTTTTTTACCAAAATAGAGAAATTGTTATTGCCAAATAGCACAATATTTAAAGAGCATATTGAAAAGTATAAACCTAGTTTGGTTCTTACTTGTACTCCTGGATATTCAAGAATGGAAGCAGAAATCATTGCTCTTTCTGGAAAAAATAATTTAAAAACAGTGGCAATAAATTTTAGCTGGAATAATCTCACTACACATTGTAAGCATACAAGAAAAACAGATTATTTATTCACATGGAATAATATAATAAAAAAAGAGGCCGTGGAAATTCATAAATATAACAAAGACAATGTGTTTGTGACCGGTGCCTTGCGTTTCGATTATTATTTGGATAATGAATTTTCCAAGATACACAAAGATGATTTTATTATTAGTAAAAATTTGAATCCTAGATTGAAAACAATATTGTTAGCTACGGCTTCTCCTGGTGTTTATCCTTATCATAAAGAGTTGATAGAAATATTGCTTAAGTTGAGAGATGATGAAAAAGCCATACCTTTTTGTAATATTTTTATTCGAGTTCATCCCAAAGATTCAGTAGATAAATATGTGACATTTAAGGATATTAAAAATGTTCATATAGAAGGAGCTGGTAAAGAACGTATGGTTTATAAAGGATCTAGACACAACGTAGAAATGGAACTGGATGATTTTGCTAATTTGAAAAATACCTTGAGGTATTGTGATATATCAATTAATTATACATCAACTATTACTTTAGAAGCTTTAGTTTTTGATAAACCAACAATAAATATTGGTTTTCCTAGAGAATCGAAAAGAAGGCATTATGAATATGTGCATTATAGGAAGATAATAGAAAAGGGCGCAGTTAGACTAGCCAAAGATGAAGAAGAATTTAGAGATTATATAAATATGTATTACAAAAACCCTAAAATAGATCAAGCGCAAAGAAAGGAAATTGCTAAGGAATTTTTAGGCTTTATGGATGGTTTGTCTTACGAACGTAGTGTTGATTTTTTAGAAAAAATAATTAATTAAAACATGAAAACAATTTTTATTCCGATATTCCAGGGAGTTGAAGCTAAAAATATATTAAGAACAGATATTTTTAAAATATTGGTAGCGCAAAAAAAATTTAAAATAGTCTTAATAGTATCAAATAATAAGAAAAAAATGTATTTTCAAAAAGAATTTTTAGCAGATAATATATATTACGAAATTTTTGATAATTTCATAAACCCAAGATTTAATCGTTTTTTTATTTTTTTGAAATATGTTCTAATTGAGACAAAGACAATGGACGCAAAAAGACTGCTTTGGTTATCAGAAGACAAAAATTATTTTAAATTTTATTTAAGATTTATATTAAATAGATTATTTTCATTTCAAAAAGTTAGGAAATTTGTTAGATATTTAGATTGGATTTTGATTAAAGATAGTAATTTTAAAGAATTGTTCGATAAATATAATCCCGATTTAGTATTTTTAGCACATTTATTCGGAGAAGAAGAAATTTCAATGCTTAGACAGGCGAGAGCAAGAAGAACAAGGATTGTGGGCTTGATTAATTCTTGGGATAAGTTGACATCTCGCTGTATGATTAGATTATTACCCGATAAAATGGTAGTACACAACAATATCATGAAAGCGGAAGCAACAAAACATGCAGATATGAAAGAAAAAAATATTGAAGTAGTAGGTATTCCTCATTATGACGTATACGTGAATCAGAAGCCAAGTAATAAAAAATATTTTTTTAATAAATTAGGAGTTGATGTTAATAAGAAATTATTATTTTTTTGCCCGCTAGGTAAACACTATAGTGATGTTGATATAGAGGTATTAAATATTATATCTGATTTTCAGTTAAAGAAATTGATTAGTCATAATGTGCAAATAGTAGTTCGTTTTCCTCCTAATGACATCATGGACACAGATCAAATATTAAATAAAGATAAAATAATTTTTTATCAGCCAGGTAAAATATTTACCCTCAGTGGAAAACGTAGAGTTGATTGGGACATGAATGGTGGTGAAATACAGTATTGTTTTAGGCACATACATTTTGCACTCTAGCTAAAGCCTCATTTGGAGTGAGAC
>CAYXNZ010000003.1:0-51649 GCA_964467155.1 uncultured Gammaproteobacteria bacterium
AGCGGGAATGACAAGAGAGAAGCGGGAATGACAAGAGAGAAGCGGGAATGACAAGGGGAAAAGCGGGAATGACAAGAGAGAGAAATTTATAAATACTAATATTGAAACAATGGATTCCCGCCTGCGCCTGCCCGCTCGTTCCTCGCAGAGGCAAGGCGGGCGGGAATGACAAGGAAGGCGGGAATGACAAGGGAAAAAGAAGATAATGAGAATAAATAAGTATGCTGTCTATTCAAACTAAAAATAATAAAGTAAAAATTAATTTTTAAATATCAAATAAATCATTATGCCAAAAGAAAAATTATATCAAAGAGTGCTACAAGTAATATTTTTTATTTCTTTACTCTCTCCATTAATAGTTGATCGTCGACTATTTTTTCCTTATGTGACTAGTAGCGCTTTATTTTTTAGAATGATTGTAGAGCTTCTTTTTGTTTTGTGGATTATATTTTTAATGTTTTATCCAAAATATCGACCGAGATTTAACGTATTGATTGGCGCTATCAGCGCTTATTTGTTGGCGTTATTAGTATCGGTTATTTTTGGACAAGTGCCGTATTTGAGTTTCTGGGGAGATACTGAAAGGATGATGGGATTTTTTAGTATTTTACATTTCTTCGCGCTATTTCTGGTTGGCATTTCAATATTTAGAGATAAAGAAGATTTAAGAAATTTAATAAAAATATTTACCATATCGTCTTTGTTGGTTGCTTTATATGCCATATTTCAGAGAATGGGTTTAACTAGCATTAAACCGAGTGAAGTGAGAGTAGTGGCGACTGTTGGCAACGCCGGCGTCTTGGCAAGTTATATGATTTTTAGTTTTTTCTTTTCGGCTTATTTGGCATTAACCGAAAAAATAAAATGGCAAAAAATATTATTTGGCGTTTCAACCGCCATTTTTTTATTAGTAATATTTTTGACTGGTACCAGAGGTGCTTATTTGGGTACTGGCATAGGTGTTTTATTTTCAATTTGGTTTATTATAAAAAACATTGAACAGAAAAAAGTCAAAAAAATTATTATTTCAAGCTTGGTAGTTTTAGCCATCCTTTATTCAGTTTTGTTTGCTTTACAAAATCAGAGTTTTGTAAAAAATAATGTTCATCTTTATCGAATCACCCATTTTTCAATCAGTGATGCCACTCTGCAAATGCGTTTTATGTCTTGGGAGTGGGGATTGAAAGGATTTTTAGATAAACCAGTCATTGGCTATGGCTTGGAAAATTATACAGAACCTTTTAATAAATATTTTGAATCAAGATATTATGATTTATCACCAAGCATTCCGTATTTTGACCGAGCGCATAATATCATAATTGAACTTTTATCAACTACTGGCGCGATTGGATTTGCTTCGTATTTATTATTACTTGGTGCAATTGGTTATTGTTTATTGAAGAAATATAAAGACAATAGGAATAATATTTACTTTGGTGTATTCGCTGGACTATTGATGGCTTATTTTATTCAGAATTTATTTATTTTTGATATATTGCCGGCGATGATTGGTTTTATGATATTTTTGATTGTGGTTAATAATAATTATTCATCAGATAAATCATTTTCCGACAGACCAAATCTAAAAATATATTTTATTATCCCTATAGCATTGATTTTGATTGGCGGCTTAGGCTATTCATATAAAAATTTAATTATTACGCCCTATAAAGCTTTGAAAGACAATGTGGTTGGTCAGATAACCATGCCTAGTAAATACGATGAAGGCATGGAGGCGCTTAAGCGTTCAGTTAGTTATAATACGGTTTTTGATTTAGATTTGAGGTCAAGTACAGCTAATACAATCTTTAATTATTATAGAAATGGTGGTCAGAGCGAAAAAGTTGAAGAAGATTTAATTTACGCCGCCAGTTTATACGAAGAAAATTTAAAGATAGCGCCAAACGATGCTTATTACAATTATAAAACAGCAGAATTTTTAGATTATGCTTTTTCAGTTAGGTTAAATGAAGATTTAATTTCTAAATTTAAAGTATACGTTGATAAATCAATAGAAGCATCGCCAAATAGAGCTAGACTGTATTATTTGTTAGTTGATAATTTATTTATGTCGGGACAGATTGAAGAAGCAATCAAAACTGCTGAGTATGCTGTTAGCTTGAATGATAATTTTGGTGAATCGCATTGGGAATTAGCCAAGGCCTATTATTCTTCTCAGCGATTAGACGAGGCAAAACAAGAATTTATCAGGACAATAGATCTTGGACATAAATTAAGTGAGTCATCTTTTGAACGTTTCGCTGCTTTGTTTGACATAATAGATAATACTGATAATCAGATTGAATTTTACGAATTAATAGCAAAAAACGGTACGGATAATTATTTGCTTTATTCAACATTAGCAACTCTCTATTACCAAAAAGGAGAGTGGGAAAAGGCAATTGATATGGCCAAACAATCAGGCGTTTTAAATCCAGCAACGAGTAGTGATGTTGAATCCTTTATTAAGACTGTAAAAAATAAAATGGATAATTAATTTTTTAAATATAAAAATATGAAAAATATTTTATATCTTTTTGTTTTAATCTTTTGTTTATTTATTGTGCCATCGGTGAATGCCGAAGAAACCCCAGTTTATTATGATTTAAAAGCAGAAAGTATAGCAGTTGTGCCAGCCAATCCAGCGGTTGAGCAGAATTGTATTATAACGGTTAAAATAAAAAACAACGGTACAGAGAAACTGATGTCTTCTTCTGGTTTGTCTAGTTATGTAATTGATTTTGAAAATTTTTCCAGACAAGATGTTAGCTATACCTATCCCAGTTTTGATAATATAGTTGAGGCCGGTGGTTATATCTATTATACGATAGAAGGTTATTTTATTCAGTCAGGAGCATCTAGCTTATCATTTTCCGTTAATACTGACAGGGAATTAGTAGAAGACGAAATTGATACTGAAGGTGGATATAACAATAATAGTGTTAGTAAAGAAATTACAATAGTTGATAAAAACGCTAATGATTTAGAAATTAATAGTATAGAATTGAGTAGCGAGCGACCAGTTATTGGGCAAATTTTAACTATAACAGTGACAGTCAAAAATCAAGGTGATACTTATTTGACTTCAAGTAATGGTTTAGGCATTTTAGACATAAATTACAGTTTTTCTGATTTTAATATTGATTTAGACAAGGTTACCAGAAGCGATTATCCTACTATTGCTGTGCCATTGGCGCCAAAAGGCACTTTTACATACTCTTATAGCGGTTATTTTTATGAGCAAGGAGAAAAAGCATTAAGTTTTGAGGTTGATAAATATAATTATTTGACAGAAACAAATGAAGACAATAACGCTAGTACAACTTTGGTAACAATTTATAAAGATCAGGAAAGTGCTGATGAATTTGAAATACTTTCTTATAAAATTGGTTTATTAAGTACAACTTCGGCTCGAGTCATTTGGAAGACAGACAGAGAGACAACAGGACAGGTAAATTATAAAAAAAGCGATACTTATCTTTTTGAAGAATTAAATAGTTTAATTGCCAAAACAGAACATCAAATTGATATAAAAAATCTTTGGGCAAATATTAATTATGATTTTAGATTTGTAGCAATAAATGGTACAGTTAGCCATGAAATTCCATGGCAAAACATGACTACGCCGAGAAATGATAATTTGACCTTAACGGATGCTTTAGATACAAATATCAGTGGTAGCCAAGTCAGTTTTAGTTGGGGAACCAATTTACTTTCCAACAGTTATGTTTTTTATCGACAAGTTGGCGAAACTTATTATAAAAGCATTGGCAGTAATGACCTAGTTTTATCAAACATGGTGTCTCTTACGGATTTGGAAGCAGGTGATTATCAGTATTATATAAAATCAACCAGCGAGCCTAATACTGTTTATCAGTCAATTGTCGATACTTTTAGCATTGCTCCTGAGGCGGGAGATAGCACAGAGGTAGTGGAAGAAGAAAGCACTAGTGATACTTCTGTTTCTACGGATCAAGACACTTCGACAAACAGTTCTATTTCTGGAAATCAAAACGGCGATACCGAAAGGATAATGATAAAAAATCAAAGTATGTATAATAATTTAAAAGGTAAGATTGTTTTAAAAGTAGAGGCGAATGGCGAGGCCTATTATATCAATCCTAGCAGTCAAGAAATGTATTATTTGGGTCGACCAGACGATGCTTTTGCTGTTATGCGTGGTCAGGGGATTGGTATTACCAATAATGATTTAGAAAAGATTCCAGTTAGTTTATCTAATTTAACAGGTCAAGATAGCGATAATGATGGTTTACCAGATTTATTTGAAGATGCTATTGGTTTTGATAAGAACAAAGCTGACACAGACAGTGACGGATACTTAGATAAAGCCGAGATAGAAAACGGTTATCGTTCAGATAGCCAAGCAAAGTTTAATTTTGATTTTAATTTTTCATCATCACAGTCAGGAAAAATATTTTTGCAAGTAGAAGGTAATGGTGAAGCATGGTATATTAATCCAAGCGATAATAAAAGATATTTTCTAGGCCGTCCCGCCGACGCATTTTCTGTGATGAGAAATTTAGGCCTAGGTATTAGTAATAGTAATTTTGAAGCGTTGTAGAGACGTTGCATTGCAACGTCTCTACAATGCAACGTCTCTACAACGCAACGTCTCTACAACGCAACGTCTGTACGATGCAACGTCTGTACGATGCAACGTCTGTACGATGCAATGTCTGTACGATGCGGATATGATATAATATAAAAATGGAGGAAATATTATTTAGAAATAAATATAGAATTAAATCGGCGCGTAGGGAAGAATATGATTATTCACAAAATGGATATTATTTTATAACGATTTGTACAAAAAATCGGGTATTATTGTTTGGTGATGTTGTAAACGATGAAATGATATTAAATAAAGCAGGAAAGATTTTAGAAAAATATTGGTTAGAAATTCCAAAACATTTTAAAAATGTAATATTGGATGAATATATTGTGATGCCAAATCATATTCATGGAATTGTTATTATCAATAATGAAAATGATAAACGTAGAGACGTTGCAATGCAACGTCTGAACACCACAATGCAATCAAATAGAGACGTTGCCGGTGATAGAGACGTTGCCGGTGATAGAGACGTTGCCGGTGATAGAGACGTTGCCGGTGGTAGAGACGTTGCCGGTGGTAGAGACGTTGCCGGTGGTAGAGACGTTGCAGTGCAACGTCTCTACGGGGGCGAACATATCGGGATGTCAAAAATATCGCCAAAATCAGGGACACTAGCTGTTATTATTAGATCATTTAAATCAATCGTAACAAAACAGGTAAACCAAAAATTAAAATTAGATGATATTATTTGGCAATCACGATTTTATGATCATATAATCAGGAATGAAAAATCATTAAATAGTATTAGGCAATATATAATTAACAATCCATATAAATGGCATTTAGATCGTAATAATTTAAATTTATTG
Organism: uncultured Gammaproteobacteria bacterium; assembly: GCA_964467155.1. Taxonomy (GTDB): domain Bacteria; phylum Patescibacteriota; class Patescibacteriia; order Patescibacteriales; family GWC2-42-12; genus CAYXNZ01. The sequence goes on from CAYXNZ010000003.1 coordinate 5,446, forward strand.
TAATTAGATTATGTCGCAAAAAATTTATTCAAATATATTAAAGAGCGGAATTTATTTATCGTTTTTAATGGTTTTTATTGTTTCTAGTAAATTGCTCTACCCGTATATCACTGGTAAACAAATATTCTTTAATATTTTAATAGAAATATTATTTGTTTTTTGGATTAGCTATTTAATAAAATATCCATCAGGACGCCCAAAATTATCTTTGATTTGCTATGGATTGATAAGTTATTTCGTAGTGATTTTATTATCTTGTTTTTTTAGTGTCGATTTTAATCTCAGCTTCTGGGGAGACATTGAAAGAATGCTTGGTTTTTTTCATTTGATGCATTATCTGATTTTTTATTTTATTATTATTACTGCTTTTAAAAGTTGGCGCGATTGGTTTTATGTTTTTTTATTGTCAGCAGGTACGGCTATAGCGGTTAGTTTTTATAGCTTGTTTAAGATTCATTACAGTACTATCGGCAATACGGCTTATGTCAGTGGTTATATTATTTTCAACGTATTTTTTGCCTCAATTGCATATTTTAATTGGCGCAGTTTGGCTGAAAAAAATAAAAAAAACTGGGGTATTCTGCTGGGTTATATTTTCGCTATAATTTCCATGATAGCTGTTTTGAAAGCGACTAATACTCGAGGTGCTTATGTTGCTTTTGCTGTTAGTTTTATTGTCTTGGCAACTCTGATTATTTTTTTAGGAAAAAATAAAAAATTAAAACAATATTTTATAGCGTCTTCTATGGGACTTATTTTATTGGTTAGTTTAGTGTTTGTTTACGCTGATAAACCGTTTGTAAAAAATATACCAGTTCTCAGAACAATCACTCAAATTACGCCATCAGCTACCACTTTTCAAACTAGACTTATCTCATGGAAAGCAGCTTTGATAGATTTTCCAAATCATCCAGTCCTAGGCACGGGATTAGGAAATTTTGCGATTACTTTTGATAAATATTTTGATCCGTCTTTTTATCGCTACACAGCTAGTGAAACATATTTTGATCGGGCACATAATAATTTAGTTGATATAATTTCGACAACTGGCTCTCTTGGGCTGATTGCTTATTTATCTATTTTTATAGCAGCTTTTTATTATTTGATGAGCGGTTACAGAAAAAGGAAAATTAGTCTATTAAATTTTGTTTTGCTAGTTTCATTAATTATTGCTTATTTTATACAGAATTTAGTTGTGTTTGATTCACAAGTTACTTATTTAGCATTAATGGTAATGCTTGGATATGTCTATTGGCTATCTCACGAGAAAGAAGAAGCTAACGATTTTAAACCATTAAATAATAAAGAAATTTTTACCATCGGTATTGTTGGTTTGATGATTTTAGGTATAATTTTTCAGTATAATTTTAAACCTTGGCAGATGATGAGAGAATCAATTAATGGGCAATATATTTTTGCTGATCAAGATATAGTTGGCGGTGTAAAAGCATATCAACAAGCCTTGAGTTATAATACGGTATTGGATCGTGACAGTCGAACTAGCTTGATAAACATCGTTATTCCAGCTGCTGGTGTTTTAGAAAAACTTGATCGAGAAGAAGCTAAAGAGATTTTGAATTATGCAGTTGATATAGCTGAACAAAATATCAGATATAATCCACAAGACAGTATGATGCAAATGCAATTGTCACAAATTTTGAATTTAACATCAGTTTTTTACCGCGAAGACAATTTAGATAAATTTTATTTTTATTCAGACCGAGCGCTAGAAGCAATAAATAAATCAATTGAAGTTAGCCCTGGTAGAACTAGATTGTATTTTGCTAAAGCACAGGTCTATGTCAGTCGAGATGAGTCTGATAATGCTATAAATGCTATTAATCAAGCTATTGGTTTAGACAGGGAATATGCTGAAGGATATTGTCGTTTATCAAAAGTAAATCTATTTTATCAGGATGAGACAAGTGCATTTAGTAATATGGACCAATGTTTAGCATTAGATGGAATTGGTTTTATAAATGATAATGATTTAGTTAAATACATGATAAATCATTACGCGCCTTTGAATGATTTTTCCAAGTTGGTAGTTCTGTATGAAAAATTAGTTTCAAAAGAAAAAAATGATGCAACTTATTTCGTGAGTTTGGCTAAAATATATGCGCAGCTAGGTGAAATAGAAAAAGCAATTCAAGCAGTAGAGAAATCAGTTGAGCTAGAACCGTCTTTGAGAGAAAGCGCTAATCAGTTTATTCAACAATTAAGAAATAATAGTGGCTAATTTTTATAAATAGGGGTATGTTAAATTAATATGGATATAATTAATAAAATTGAAGAAGCCGATTTGGTCGGCCGAGGTGGTGCTTGTTTTCCCGTGGCAAAGAAATGGGAAGCAGTCAAGGAAGCTAGTGGTGAAAAAAAATATGTGGTTTGCAATGCCGCTGAAGGTGAGCCTGGAGTAAGAAAGGATTTTTTTATTTTGGAAAATTATCCCGAAAAAGTTATTAGCGGAATGAAGTTGGCGATGGATTTCGTCGGCGCCAAGGAGGGTGTAATCTATTTAAATCATACATATTATAAAAAAATAGGTAAAAAAATAGAAACGATAATTGGTGATTTACCAATTACTATATTTATAAAACCAATTAATACTGGATATATTGGCGGTGAGGCAAGTTCATTGCTTAATGCCATTGAAGGCAAAAGGATTGAACCAAGAATTCGTCCGCCTTATCCAGCTGAGTCTGGTCTCTGGGGATGTCCAACTTTGATTAATAATGTTGAGACTTTTTACAATGTTAGTTTGGTAAATTCTGCAAATTATAATAATAAAAGATTTTTTACTGTTGGTGGAGATTGTTTAAATGAAGGAGTGTATAATTTACCCGAAAAATATACAATCGAAAAAATATTAAAAGAAACTGATAATTATCCAAAATTTTCCTTTTTTGTCCAAGTTGGTGGTGACGGTTCAGGTGAAGTATTAAATTCGTCTCAATTAAAGCGTCAAGCTAGTGGTGCTGGTTCAATTACTATCTACAGTATTCAAAAATACAGTTTTAAAAAAATAATTAAGAAATGGTTGGAATTTTCAAACGAAGAATCATGCGGACAATGTACGCCTTGTCGTGAGGGTACCTATCGTTTGCTAGAAATTATTAATTCCGACGAGCAAGATTGGAAATTATTTTATGAATTGTTGTCTAATTTGAAAGACTCTGCCTTTTGCAGTTTGGGTTGTGCTGTACCAATGCCTGTTCAAAGTTTTATAAAAAATGTAATGCCAGAAATACCGAGCAAACAATTGAAATTAAAAGAGCAAGATTTTAGTAATATTTGCCAATGTTTTAGTGCAAATTAATTGATTTTTAAGTATCAAAGATAATATGGATAAAAAAGTAAAAATAAATATAAACGACAAAGAGATTGTTTGTTCTGCTAACCAGACAATTCTAGAGATCGCTTTAGAGAATGATATTTTTATACCTTCATTATGTTATCATACGGATTTTAAGCCTAGAGCTAATTGTCGAGTTTGTGTAGTGGAAATTGAAGGTAAAGAAAAATTAGCAACATCTTGTAAAACGAAAGTTAAAGATGGAATGAAAATAAAAACTAATTCGTCACGAGTTAAGCGAGCTAGAAATTTGAATATTGAATTAATTTTTTCTGAGCATATAGAAAAATGTCCAACCTGTATTTGGCGTTACAATTGTAAATTATTAGAATTGGCAGATAAATATAAATTAGAGATTACCAGATTTAAAGACAGAAAAGCGAAACGTAAAATTTATAAATTTGATAATGCGGTAGAAATTGATGGTACGCAGTGTATAGACTGTCGTAATTGTGTTGATGCTTGTTCAATTTTACAAAATATTAATTATTTAGAAATACAAGGTAAGGGGGTGGAGCAGGAAATTGTACCAACTAAAGATAAAAAAATAGAATGTATAAATTGCGGTCAATGTGCGGTGCATTGTCCAGTTGGAGCAGCTCAAGAACAAACTCATTGGGAAATGGTTAGAAAGGCAATTGCAGATAAAAATAAAATAGTTATTGCGCAATTTGCTCCAGCCATCAGAGTTAGTCTGGGTGAAGAATTTGGATTACCTTATGGGAAAATAGTAGTAGATCAAATGGTAGCTGGGGCTCGTGAGCTCGGTTTTGACTATGTTTTTGATGTTAATTTTGGGGCTGATATGACAACCGTAGTTGAAGCAGAAGAGCTAATTAAGAGAATAAAGAATAAAGGCGTAATACCCATGATGACATCTTGTTGTCCAGCTTGGGTTAAATATGTTGAGTTTTATCACCCTGAATTAATTGGTAATTTAACTATGTCTCGGTCGCCCCATATTCATAACGGCGGTATTATTAAAACGTATTGGGCAGAAAAAATGAATCTAAAACCAAAAGATATTATAGTTGTTTCTATTATGCCTTGTACTGCTAAAAAATTTGAAAGTGCTAGAAGCGAAATGAAAATTAACAGGCATTATCCTGTTGATTATGTTTTAACCACTCGAGAATTTGCTTTTATGTTAAAAGACAATAAGATTGATTTAACAAATATTAAAAAAAGTCGAGCTGATTATCCATTGGGAGAATATAGTGGAGCAGCCGCTATTTATGGTGGAAGTGGTGGTGTTGTAGAATCAGCGATTAGGACAGCCGAGTTTATGCTTGGCGGTAGAAAAGGTAAAGTGCAAAACAGTAAATTAAATCTAAAAGAAGTTAGGGGTTTAGCTGGAGTTAAGGAGACGACAGTTGATGTTGCCGGAAAACAAATTCGAGTAGCTGTTGTGAATGGTATTGGTAATATTGAACCAATTATAAAAAATATTAATAATTATGATTACATAGAAGTGATGGCTTGTCCTGGCGGATGTATTGGTGGTGGTGGTCAACCAATGCCAACTACCGATGAAACGAGAAAAAAGAGAATTGAAGCTTTATATAAATTAGATAAAAGTAAAAAAATAAGGAAAGCACACGAGAATAAAAGCGTACAAGAAGTATTATCTTGGTTGAAAGAACAAGACGGAATGGAGCATAAAATTCTTCACACAACATACAAAAAAAGAAAATCAAGTATATTTAAAGTGTAATTTTAATTATATGGAAAAACAACATCTGGCGACAATAACAATTTTAGTTAGTGATCGTCAAAATAATTCTCAACAAGTTAATGAATTATTAGCTCAAAATGGACATTTAGTAATGGCTAGACTAGGTGTTAATGTTCAGCGTAAATGTTTTGAAAATTGTTTAGCTTTAATGACTATAGCTGTTGATGGTACAGAAAATGAAATTAAAGAATTAACTACGAAATTAAATAATTTTTCTGGCGTAAAAGCAAAAAATAATATAATGACAAAATAATATGTTATATTCAAAAATACAATTATTAGAAAAAATTCAATTTAAGCCAATGGCAAATTTTCTTACTTTGTCGAGTGTGGCTGTTTTTTTACCTTTTGTAATTCATATTCAATGGATAACTGGGCCGATAGTAAATATGATTTTAATTGTGACGCTTTTTCTCGTTGGTTTAAGAAGTGCTTTAGTTTTGTGTCTAATACCTAGCTTGATGGCTTTGTCTGGTGGATTGTTACCAGCAGTTTTGGCGCCAGTCGTGCCTTTTATTATGATTAGTAATGTAATTTTGGTTTTATCAATTGATTGGTTTTATAATAATTCAAAAAGTCAGTTTAATGGTTATCTCGGAGGTGTGATTATTGGGGCTAGTCTAAAATTTATCTTTCTTTTTTTAAGTATAGATTTTATTAGTCGTTTACTAATTAACCAAGGATTAGTTGCTAAGGTAGCACAAATGATGAGCTGGCCACAATTTGCTACGGCGATTACCGGTGGTTTATTGGCTTGGATGATATTAAAATGGCTAAAAAGAGTGTAAAATAAAATTGTAGTTTTTTAATGAAAAATATTTATGCTTAATGCAATAATTAAAATTTTTAAGCACAGAGCGTCTGGTTTAAAAACTAATAAAAATTTAGTTTATACCGCCATATCTAAGCATTGTTTTTATTTCCGAATGCATATTTCAAAATTTGTTTTAGAACAGCAAAAAGTTCCATTAAATCCTTTCATGTCTTTCGAATATTTTTTATTAGATACTGTTGATAGGGATTTAATCAGAGAAGCAAATAATAATTTAGTTATGAAATCAGATGAACTATGGGTGTTTGGACCAATTTCCGATGGAGTTATAGCAGAAATTAAAATAGCCAAGGATGCAAAAAAAATAATTAAATATTTTAAAATAAAAGAATCAAGGGAAATAGTTGAAATAAAAGAAAATGAAGTAGTAATAGAGTAATAATCAAAAATTTTAAAACTAAAAAAATATATCAGAATAAAGATGTTTTAGATTCAATCTGTTTATAAATTGTTAACAATTTTAGGTGTTAAACGGTAATTTCTGTGGACAGCTTCGTATTGACAATTGTTAAAAAATAGCATACAATAGTCTGCCCAGACGGATGGGATGAATGGAGGATCATTAGTCATCTTCTGGAATGTTTTTATCAAATTGAACATGACTGGTAGTACGGCTTTGAAATTGAGAATATTTTTATCTTTCAATTTTATGGCCTGTATTCTCTAATGGTATGCGAGTCCAGAAGAATGACTAATGTCTTTCGACAATTTCATTTTTGACTTTTAGCTTGAAAAGTTATATAGTTTTATTAAGAACGACTAATTATTTTAGTCTTTTTTATTATATGAAAATATCCGAAGAAGCAATCAAAGTTTTGCGATTGTTAGAAAAAAATAAGTTTGAAGCTTATGTCGTGGGTGGTTGCGTGCGTGATTTGTTATTGGGTAACGAACCAAAAGATTGGGATATAACGACTAATGCTCGACCAGAGCAAATGCTAAAAATATTCCCTGAGGCAAAATATGAAAATGTTTTTGGCACAGTTATTTTGCCGATTAAAAATAAAGACGGCCAAACCGAACAAGTTTTAGAAATTACTACTTATCGGAGCGAACAAGGTTATAGCGATCGTCGACATCCAGACGAAATAAAATTCGAAGATGAACTAGATAAAGATTTAGAAAGACGTGATTTTACAATCAATGCTATGGCTTTAAGACCCCTCCATAGTCCTCCCCTTGTAAAGGAGAGGAAAAACAAAGCTCCCCTCCTTGGTAAGGAGGGGCTGGGGGAGGTAGAAATTGTTGATTTTTTTGGTGGACAAAAAGATTTGAAGAAAAAAATTATTCGTTCAGTTGGTGAACCAGCCGATAGATTCAAAGAAGACGCTCTGCGAATGATGCGGGCCATCAGATTTTCTTGTCAACTAAATTTTGTCATTGAGGACAAAACAAAACGAGCGATAACAAAATTGGCTGGTAGTTTGAAGTTTGTTTCTCAAGAAAGAATCCGTGATGAATTAATTAAAATATTGGATTCAAATAAAGCCTACGAGGGAATAATGCTTTTGTATGAATTAAAGTTATTACAGTATATTTTACCAGAAGTAGAGAGGGGAGTTGGTGTAGACCAAAATCGTCATCATACTTATACGGTTTTTAAACATTTAGTTTTATCTTTAAGGTATTGCCCGAGTAAAAATTGGCGAGTTAAATTGGCTTCGTTGCTTCACGACGTAGCTAAACCACAAACAAAAAAGTTTATCAAAGGTGACGCGACTTTTTATAATCATGATGTTGTTGGGGCTAAAATTAGCCAAAAAATAATGAAGAGATTAAGATTTTCTAATGATGATATTGAACAAGTTACAACTTTGGTCCGTAATCACATGTTTTATTATAATGTTGATGAAGTAACAGAGTCGTCAGTCAGGCGTTTGATTCGTAAGGTTGGTGTGAAAAATTTAAAACATTTAATTGATTTACGAATTGCTGACCGACTGGGGTCTGGCGTGCCAAAGGCCAAACCATATAAACTTCGCCATTTAGAATATATAATGGAAAAAGTGCAGAACGATCCAGTGTCAGTAAAAATGTTGAAAATAAATGGTGATGACTTAATTAAATTATTAAAGATTGAACCAAGTCCCAAAATTGGAACTATTTTGGATGTTTTATTGTCAGAAGTTATAGAAGACCCAGAGTTAAATGATAAAAAAATTCTAGAAAAAAGGAGTGTAGAGTTAAATAAGCTAGAATTAAAAGAATTACGAGAGCAAGCCAAAGAAAAAATTGAGGATAAAAAAACTGACGATGACATGGAATTAAAAAAAGAGTTTTGGGTAAAATAGATTAGGGAATCATAAAATAGTAATTAGTTTTGAAATATGTTCACATGAATATAGAAAATAAAATTAAACCACAATTTTTCAACCAGATGTATGGTGTTAAAGAAGATCCTCGGATTATAAATCAAGAGGAAAAACCAATTCGGTGTCAGATAATTCTAACTAATAAATGTAATTTAAATTGTTCTTTTTGTGGCACTAAAAAAAGAAATAAAAGACTTTATTTTGATAAAAAATTATTATTTAAAGCATTGAAAAATCTTTCAGAGATAGGTTGTCAAAAAATAGTATTTAATGGAGGTGGTGAGCCGTTACTATATCCTTATTTTATCGATGCTGTAAAGCAGGTAAAAAACACCGGTATGAGAGTTGGACTTGTTACTAACGGGACGTTAATAAGTAAATATAGCTCTTCGTTATGGAAAAATTTTGATAGTATAAATGTTTCTTTAAATGCTTCAAGGGGTAATTATAAAGTCGTGCATGGTATTGATAAATATAATGATGTTATTGACGGACTAAAAATGTTAAATAAAATCAATAATTGCAAAATAGGGATTTCCTATGTTTTTTCAGAAAAGTCATCAATTAAAGATTTAAAAACCTTAATTAAAGATATAAAAAATTTTAGTATTAATCATTTGAGCATACAGAATGACGGTTTAAAACCAATAATTAATATTAAATCTAAATTGCTCAAAAGTGATTTTTTAAATATTCCTATATATTTTGACTTGGATAGAAAAATACCTAAACATTGTTTAATATATTGGTATGGGCCGAGCATTGATTGTGACGGGCTTGTTTATCCTTGCTGTACTTATCAAATAAAGAGGAGAATGCCCATGGGTCACTGCAGTGAATTAAAAAAAATTTGGGAGGAGCATAAATATAAAGTAGACACTTCTAAATGTCTTCATTGTTATCACCGAGCAATTAATAATTTTTTGTATAAGAAAAAAATTGAATTTAAAAAGGACAAATAAAATTTTAGACTATGAAAAAATATAATTATAATAAAATAAAAAAAGAGGTTGAGAAAATTGTTAAACAGGCGAATGACAGCAAAAGAAATTACTTTTCTGATACGGTTTAGAAATATCATATCCAACCAGTTGTAAAATATAGTTTAATATTAGGTAGAAAACTAAAGGCTGATATGGAAGTTTTGGAGTTGTCAGCTCTGTTACATGATTATGCTTCTTTAGTTGATAAGAAATTATACAAAGAGCACCATTTGCATGGCGCTAAATTAGCTGAAAAGATTTTAAGTGATTTAAATTATTCAGAAGAAAAAATTAAGCATATTAAAGATTGTATCCTGAGTCATCGAGGAAGCCTTAATATAAAAAAGAAAACAATTGAAGCAAAAATATTGGCTTCAGCTGATGCAATGGCACATATTACAGAATTAGTTGATATGTTTTATTTGACTTTTGGTGTATATAATTTTAAAACTACAGCAGGGGCAAAATGGTTAAAAAGTAAATTAATCAGAGATTGGCAAAAAATTATGCCAGAAGGTAAAAAATTGATTAAGGAAGAATATAATTTAGCAATAAATTTATTAGACAAAGCAATGAAATAAAATTATAATAAAATTTACACAATTATGAAAAAAATAATCCCAATATTATTTTTATTTTTGTTTATTATTGGTTGTTCCGTTGGTGGAGGATTTAAATTCAATGAAAAAATTGCATTTGAAAGTATAGGCAACTATAATGAAAGCGACGTGTTAACTAGAATAAACGAAATTAAGGGCGGTCGAACGCCAGAAATGAAACCGAGTAAAAAAACTTCATTAACTAAACAAGAAAACATGGAAACACAAGCACAAAATCAAACTCAGCTAGAGCCGTTGTCTGATCAATATAATCAGGCTGTTCTAAAAACAAATTTTGGTGATATCAAGGTAGCTTTTTACGCTGATGAATCACCAGTGACAGTTAACAATTTTTTGAATCTAGCTAAAAAAGGTTTTTATGACCAGACAAAATTTCATCGAGTAATTCCTGATTTTATGATTCAAGGCGGGGATCCAAACAGCAAGGATGATGATTGGTCAAATGATGGACAAGGTGGACCAGGCTATCAATTCCAAGATGAAATCAATGAGCATAAATTAGTCAGAGGTTCGCTGGCGATGGCTAATTCCGGACCGAACACTAATGGCTCGCAATTTTTTATTGTTACAGCCGAGGCAACTAGTTGGTTGGACGGCAAGCATACAAATTTTGGCTATATAGTTGATGGAATAGAAGTAGTTGATAAGATTGAGGCTGTTAATGTTAACGAGAATGCTCATCCAACAGAAGATGTAATTATTGAGAGCATTGAATTATTGGAATAGTAAATATAAAGCATTAGTTTTTTAAAATAGTTGTGAATATACGTAGAAAGAATTGCAGTTTACGTAATTGAAAAAATAAGCTGCCGCTTGGGCGTTACTTTTTGTAACCAAAAAGTACTCAAAAAGTCTTGGGGTGCTTTTAGATTCCCGCCTACGCGGGAATGACAGGAAAGGGGGGGGGGAGGGCTGTAGCTTCCCGCTAGTCAGCGGGACAGGCAGCCCGCCAACACTTATTGGGGATATAGTTAAGTGGTATAACACAGCATTCGCACCTGCCCGCCATGGCTATTGGGCCTATGGTCTAGTGGTATGACATCGCATTCGCATTGCGGAGACGGCAGTTCGATTCTGCCTAGGTCCACAGGCGATGACAGGCGGGTTGCTGAATCCTGGGTTCGACTCCCAGTATCTCCACCCTTAATTTAAATAATATAAAAATATATGAATTTAATTTTAAAATGGGCCATAATGGCCATATCTATTTTATTAGTTGCTTATCTCGTTCCAGGGGTTGTTATTAGTGGTGTCTGGGCTACTCTATGGCTAGCTTTGTTTTTGGGTTTGGTCAATGTCACTTTAAAGCCGGTGTTGATTGTTTTAACTTTGCCTATTAATCTTTTAACCTTGGGCTTATTTACGTTTGTGATTAACGCTTTATTAATTCTATTAGCTTCATCTGTGATCAAGGGATTTGTTGTTGATGGATTTTTGGTTGCTATGCTTTTTAGTATAGCTTTATCTTTAGTGAGTTTTGTCTTAAACAAAATATTCAGAAAATAAAGTCAGTCGCGGACTGTGGTATGAAGGTATTACGCGCGCTTCGTCACGAGATGAACTCGTGACTGCCATGGGTTTATCCCGTGGCGGGACTAAAAAATAATGACGTTAATAAATTTATAAAAAATTCAAAATTGATTACGGGCTGTGGTATAAAGGTATTACGCGCGCTTCGGGAGCGTGTAACCCCGGTTCAATTCCGGGCAGCCCGACACAAAACAAAAAACACCTGTGTTAAACAGGTGTTTTTTTGCTATGTAAAAAAGTATTAAGCTTTTTTAACACCGACTGCAGCTTTACCTTTTGGAGTCTCTTCGACTTCAAAGGTAACAGCATCGCCTTCTCTTAACTGATCGAAATCAGTACCTTCCAAATTGTTGGCGTGAAAAAATAAATCATCAGCGCCATCTTGAGCGATAAAACCAAAGTTTTTGTCGGTCAATTTTTTGATAGTTCCTTGCATAAAAATGTAAAGATAAACTAATTAAATAAATACTAAGAAGTAGAAATTCGACTTTATCTCTACACTTCTAATATTTGTCGTTCTTGATTTAGTTAATCAAGAATGGTTAGTAATTAAACTAACTACTCAAGACTACCACAAAACACTTTCCTTGTCAAGGATTTACTTTTTTCGGCTAGCTCTAACTCTTTCGTTCTCTGTTAGAAACTGTTTTCTTAGACGAATATGATTTGGGGTAATTTCTAGATATTCATCATCACTCATGATACTCATCCCTCTTTCCAAGGTTAATTTTACTGGTGGTTTCAAATAAATCGCTTCATCAGAGCCAGAAGCACGGACATTGGTTAATTGTTTGCCTTTAGTTGGGTTAACGGCCATGTCTTGTCCTTTAGCAGCATTACCAATTACCATACCCTCATAGACTTCTGTGCCAGCATCAATATATAGAGTGCCTCTATTTTGTAAATTAAATAATGAAAAGCCAAGGACTTTGCCGGTGGCCATAGAAATCATTGAACCAACGTCATGTTTTTTAATTTCACCAACATGGGGTCGAAAACCAACGACTCTAGTATAAATAATTCCTTCACCACGAGTATCAACTACAAATTCATTGCGATAGCCGAGTAAACCTCGAGTTGGGATTTCAAAAACAATTTTTATACCACCATGTTCTGGCGACATGCCAATCATATTTCCCTGTCGAGTAGATAAGCTCTGGATTACCGTACCGGACATTTCTTCAGGTACATTGATAATAACTTCTTCAAATGGTTCAAGTTTGGCACCATCTTCTTCTTTGATAATGACACGTGGTTGTGATATTTGCATTTCATAACCTTGGCGGCGCATATTTTCTAGAAGAATAGCAATATGCATTTCACCTCGACCAGAAATTTTGTAGTGATCAATCGCTGAGAAATCAATCTTCAAACCGACATTGACTTCCAATTCTTTTTCCAATCTTTCTTTGAGTTGTCTGTTGGTCACATATTTACCGTCTTTACCGGCAAAGGGAGAATTATTAATAAGTAAATTTAAAGAAATAGTTGGTTCGTCAATATTGATAGCGGGCAAAGCTTCCTCTGCTTCAGTGGCACAAATAGTTTCACCAATAAAAATATCAGGCAGACCAGCCACCATGACGATATCGCCAGCTTCGGCGGTTTTAACTTCTTTTCTTCTTAAACCTTCAAAAGTAAATAATTTACCAATCTTACCTTTACGAATTTCTCCAGTCGTATCTTTGATTATAATATTAGATGCTTCTTTAATAACGCCTTCATAGATTCGACCGATGGCTAGCCGACCAAGAAAATTATCATAGGCCAGATTAAAAGGTTGCATGCGTAATGGTTTGGCTGATTCTTTTTTGCCTGAAGCAATAGGTACTTGTTTTATTAGCGTATCTAAAAGGGGAGTTAAATCTTTAGAATCATCTTCCAGATTTATTTTAGCAATACCATCACGAGCAATCGCATAAAGAGTGAGGAAGTCTAGTTGTTCGTCACTTGCACCTATATCAAGAAAAAGTTCATAAACCATTTCTTTGACTATTTCTGGGCGAGCAGCTGGTTTATCAATTTTATTCAAAATAACAATCGGCTTCAATCCTAAGTCAAGTGATTTTTTTAAAACAAATTTTGTTTGAGGCATTGGACCTTCTTGAGCGTCAACCACCAAAAGCACAGAATCAATTGAACGCAAAACACGCTCAACTTCTGAGCCAAAGTCGGCATGTCCAGGTGTGTCCACGATATTTATCTTAGTTTTTTTGTAATAGACAGAAGTATTTTTTGAATAAATAGTAATACCTCTTTCTTTTTCTAATGTGTCGCTGTCCATGCTTTCTCCAGCTTCCAACATGCCTGTTTGCTCCATTAGGGCATCAGTCAAGGTTGTCTTGCCGTGGTCAACATGAGCGATAATTGCAATGTTTCTTATTTCCATACAAATTAAAACCGCCTCTTTACAAAGCGGTGGCTAGCTTAGTTAGGTTAGGTTTATTTATGTTTATTGTTTATTTATATAATAAAATTATTAAAAAGTCAACCTTTTAGTTTATTTAAACAAAAAAAAGAAGAGGCAAATCTTCTTTTTTTTCTGCCTTATTACAGAAACGGCGAGTCTCTCAACTTGTTTTGTTGTTATATTTTGAGTTTCTCTTATGACTCTACCCGCATTAACCAGAAATATTCTAGACCACTCTTCCATTCGACATGGCTAGTATTGGTTAATAAGAAAATCTGCCTCTCAGTATTAATTTAGACAAAATAATAGAAAAAGTCAACCCTTTGGTAAAAAATATCTTTATTATTCCATAATATTTAAAATTGACGGAATAATGAGGGTTTGTGGTATAATGAAAATATAAGTATTTAGTGTAAAATATAGATTTAATTATAGTTTATTAATATTATGGATGACACAATATCAATAAAAGAATTAAAGGAAATTATAAAAAAATTTCGTGATGAGCGAGATTGGAAGCAGTTTCATGACGCTAAAAATCTTGCTGAAGCTATTTCGATAGAAGCTGCTGAACTCCAGGAGCTTTTTTTGTGGAAAAATGTAGATGAAATTAATAATAAGATTAAGAATGAGCCGGAGTATAGAAAAAAAATTGAATATGAATTAAGTGATGTTATTACTTTTGCGCTAAATTTAGCCAATACTCTCGATATTGATGTAGCGAAAACTATTACGGAAAAAATTAAAATAAATAATAAGAGATATCCAGTCGATAAAGCTAGAGGGACGGCGGATAAATATGATAAGTTATGATTGTTTATAAATCAACGAAGCAGGGTTTTAGTAATGATGTGGTAACAAATAAAATTGAGACTGCTATTTATGATATTTTTCAGAAAAAATTAAAAAGAAAGACCACGATAAATGAAATGAATTCATGGAAAAATTCAATGATGTATATGCAGAACATTTTAGAGGATAAAGAAATTCCAAGTGATTGTGGAGTTATGATAGAATACCAAATACCTCAAACCTCAAAAAGAATAGATTTTATTTTAACAGGCAAAGACGAAAGTGATACAGATTACGCATTAATCATAGAGTTAAAACAATGGGAAAAGGCGCAAATCACGGAGAAGGACGGAATTGTTGAAACCTTCTTGGGAAAAGCTATTCGAGAAACCCCACATCCATCCTATCAAGCATGGTCTTATGCAGCTCTTCTCGAAGGATTTAATGAAGCCGTTTATGATGGGGAAATAAAAATTAAGCCTTGTGCTTATTTGCATAATTGCGCAGAAGGATATTCACTGAGAGATGATTTTTATTCGGCATATATAGATAAAGCACCATTATTTTTAAGACCGGACGTCTTAGAACTTAGAGATTTTATAAAAAAATTTGTAAAAAAAGGTGATAGAGGGAAAGTTATTTATGAAATAGAAAATGGCAGAATTAAGCCTTCAAAAAGTTTAGCAGATAGTTTAGTCAAAATGCTTAAGGGTAATCAAGAATTTATAATGATTGATGATCAAAAAGTTATTTTCGAGACCGCAGTTGCGCTAGCAAAACAATCTTCTAAGAAACAAAAGAATGTATTAATAATAGAAGGAGGGCCGGGAACGGGCAAGTCAGTTGTGGCAATTAATCTTTTAGTAGAATTAACCAAACATGGGTTAGTAACTAAATATGTTACGAAAAATTTAGCACCGCGTACGGTTTATGCTAGTAAGCTGACAGGTTCAATGACCAAGACAGAAATCAATAATCTTTTTACGGGATCAGGAGTTTTTACAGAAGCTAAAGATAACATTTTTGATGCTCTAGTAGTCGATGAAGCCCATCGTCTAAATGAAAGATCAGGTTTATTTAGTAATTTCGGAGAAAACCAGATAAAAGAAATAATTAAATCGTCTAAATTTTCTATATTTTTCATTGACGAAAACCAAAAGGTAACTTTTAAGGATATTGGTAGAAAAGAGGAAATAGAAAAATGGGCAAAAAAACAAGGAGCCACTATTCATACAGGTGAATTAAAGTCTCAATTTAGGTGTAATGGCTCTGACGGATATTTATCTTGGCTAGATAATATTTTACAAATTAGAGAAACCGCTAATATTGATTTACAAGACATTAATTTTGATTTTAAAGTTATTGATGATCCCAATAAACTTAGAGATATTATTTTTGAAAAGAATAAGATTAATAATAAAGCTCGATTAATTGCGGGATATTGTTGGGACTGGGTAAGTAGAAAAAATAAAGATGTTAACGACATTATAATTCCGGAATATAATTTTAAGATGAAGTGGAATTTAGGTAAAGACGGAAATCTTTGGATTATTGCACCTGATTCTGTGAATGAAGTTGGATGTATTCACACTTGTCAGGGACTTGAACTAGATTACGTCGGGGTTATTATTGGGAATGATCTAATTGTTAGAAATAATGAAGTTTTAGTTGATCCGTCGGCAAGAGCTAAAACAGATCAATCTCTTAAGGGTTATAAGAAATTGTTAAAAGAAAATGAAAGTGAGGCGAAAGAAAAGGCTAGGGAGATTATTAAAAATACTTATAGAACTTTACTGACTCGAGGGATGAAGGGCTGTTATGTTTATTTTACAGATAAGGAAACAGAGAGATTTTTTAAGAGTAGGATGGAGTAAAAAAGTTTATAAGTTATATGGATTAACTGATGAGGAAGTAAAAATTGTTGAAGAATAAAAATAAAAATAAAATAGTTATCCACATTGTTTTCCTAGTACCAGGAAAACAATAATTTAATTTAATTTTATTAAAATACATGGCAAATGAAATTGTTGTCGCTTCTTTAAATGAAGATTTTGAAAGTATAAAAAAAATAGATAAAAATGGGATTGAATACTGGGAAGCCAGAGAATTAATGCCGATTTTAGGTTACGCAAAATGGCAAAATGCAGAGGAGGTAATAGCTAGGGCGGCTAGAGCTTGCATTAATAGCGGTCAGCTTGTGGATAACCATTTTACTGGGTTTAGTAAAATGGTCAAAATTGGTTCAGATTCGGTAAGGGAAGTAAGGAATTGGAAATTGGACCGTTATGCTTGTTATTTGATTGCTCAAAATGGTGATTCAAAAAAATCAGAAATCGCTTTGGCTCAAACATATTTCGCTATCCAAACCAGAAAACAAGAAATTTTTGAGCAACTTACTGAAGCAGACAAAAGACTTTTTATTAGAGGTGAAGTGACTGCGGAGAATAAAAAATTGTTTAGTACGGCCAAGCGAGCAGGCGTAACAAAATTTGGATCTTTTAATGACGCTGGTTATCGCGGTTTATATGGTAGGCCGTTAAATGAAATTGAAAAGAAAAAAAGCATAAGAAAAGGTGAATTGTTGGATCGAGCTGGAAAAACTGAGTTAGCCGCTAATTTATTTCGAATTACGCAAACAGATGAGAAAATAAAGAAAGATAATATTAAGGGAAACGATCAAGCGTCAAGAACTCATTTTATGGTAGGCGGTAAAGTTCGGCAAACTATTAAAGATATCGGTGGCACAACCCCTGAAAATTTATCACCAGAGAGACATATTAAAGAATTAAAAAGTGAAAAGAAAAAAAGTTTGAAAGAAAATAATTAAAAATATGTCAGACGACACTATTTTAAATACATCTAGAGATTCCAGCGAGGCAAACCCGTCTGTTGTCGAGGCAGGTTCGTCTACACCTAGCGATTCTGGCGAGGCAGGCCCGCCTGTCGTAGAGGCAAACCCGCCTACACCTGGCGGTTTCGGCGAGGCAGGCCCGCCTACGTCTAATGACTCCGGCGAGGCAAGTAAAATTAATTCGCTTCCTACGGAGCAAGCAGAGTCTTTGGTTACGCCACCTATTGCGGAGAGTGAGGTAGAAGTTAAGGAAGAAAAGTCTGGAGATTCTATCGCTCCACTCCAGAATGACAAGGCTCCGGTTCAGAATGACAAAGAGGAAGAAAAAGTTTTAGATTCTATCGCTCCACTCCAGAATGACAAGGCTCCGGTTCAGAATGACAAAGTGGAAGAAGCTGTAATCCCAGCGCCTGAACCTAAGATTTCTTTTGCTGAAAGGTTTCTAGAGCATATGAAGAAGATGAGAGAGCGAGCGAATTTCAAGCGGGTGGAAAATATTGAAAAAAATTTAGAAATTATCATAAAGGAGGCTTGGAAAACTGAAAAGATTACTAATAATGACGTTGAGCGGGTATGCGGAGTAAGCGACAGAACGGCCCTAAGGTATCTTAAAAAACTCGTGAAAACTGGCAAATTAATGCGTTTTGGCGAGGGTACAAACATACACTATAAACCTTTGTGATAGATCCCGCCATTTGGCTCAAAAGGCGGGATTGAGGGAGATAAATTGACATTGAGACAAACAATAAAAGATAGCTAAAAATAGCTATTTTTTGGTATTTGATTGACAATAATTATTATTTATGTTATCATATAAAGTTAATATTTGAAAATTATAACTAATTCCAGACAGGAGGAATGAAGATGGACAAGAGAGATAAAGATTTGGCGGATTTTGAAAAGACTTTTGGTCGCTTCAAGAGTCATCCGGGGTATAATGAGCTTTTCGCGGATTTTGTTAAAATGCAAAAAGAACACCCGGACGGGCAAAAACCTTCCGATCTTCCAATTGCCAAGGAATTTCCCGAAATCAATTGGGACGGCAACGAAGAAATCGGAATATTTTTGAAAGGTGTCCTGAAAAATCAGGAAAAAATTATTGCGAAATACAAACAAGCTCTGGATGCAGGTGGAAAGGAATACTCAGATTTTGTTTGGGGAATAATTCAAGATCTTTCAAAGTACACCGTCATAGCCCATTTCTTGCAGATAAAAGTAAGCTTAACCAAATATCTCAAGGATGAGGCAAATAAAGAGCATGTACTTCACTAGCGTAATAGCGTAATTACGTGATTACAAGGAGCCGGTAAGTCTAAAAACTTCCGGCTTTTTCTTTTTGTAAAAAATTCACAGAGAGGTTGAAAAGTGGTAAAATATAAGGACGAGATAATGAAATTAATAATAAAAAAATAATTTATAATTAATATAAATCTATGAGTGCTTTATTTGATTGGGCAGAAAGTATTGTTCAAGATTTTAACATCTGGGACATTGCTGTGATGAAACTCTATCTTTTTTCAGTTGGAGTTCTCTTCGGTGCCTATTTCTCAAACTTTTTTAAGAAGTGGATTTGGTGGGTACTAGGGATTGCGATTATCACTGGTGCGTGGATGATTTATAAGGTGATTAGTTAATCGCTGTAATTCGGATTTCTCTGTCTTTAATTTTCATAACATCACCAACCTTTTTCCCAATTAGGCTGGCGCCTAGAGGCGAGTTGTGAGAAATAATATTTTTTGAGATATCAATCTCGGCTGAGCCAAGGATTTGATATGTTTTTATCTTTTTGTTTGATTCAATCGTAACTGTACTTCCCAGCTGGACCATGTCGCTTCTGGGATTTTCTTTTATAATAATCGCTGTTTTCAAGTGATGTTCAATTTTCAGTATTCTACTGTTCATACTACGCAGTTTGCCTTTCGCAATACTGTAAGCAGCATTTTCTGAAAAATCACCAAAAGCAGCCTGCTCTTTGACATCTTTAATCGCCAGCGGTCGTTCAATCTTCAACAGTCTATCTAGGCTGTTTTTTAGTTTATTGTATTTTTCCTTGGTAATATAGGGATCTGATTTGACCCAGGTGTATTTACCAGGTTTTCTAATTGGTGTTCTCATAATATTTAGTATAGGTTAAATTTATTTTAGGGTACACCCCGCCATCGATTAGTCTAACTTGGTTTGGCGGGGTAAATTGTTTTTTGCGTGTCTTTTTTAACTAAGGTATAATGTAAATATAGTTTTTATTAGCTTTAATATCTAAATGTGGCATGTTTATATCGTAAAATGTAAGGATAAGACTTTTTATACTGGTGTGACAACTGATTTAAAAAGAAGAGTTGAAGAACATAATACCTCAACCTTAGGCGCAAAATATACCAAAGGGCGTCGCCCAGTAAAATTAGTTTATTCAATTAGGAAAAAAGATAAATCAGAAGCGCAAAAAGAAGAGTACCGAATAAAAAAATTATCTAGGATAGAAAAAATTAATATAATCAAAAAATTATGGAAGAAGAAGTGATAAAAAAATTAAACGAGCAAGAAATTAAGATTGATGCTATTTATAAATCAGTTGAAAAGACCAGAAAATATTTCCTAGCAATCATTTGGATTTCAGTTATTTGTTTTGTCATACCGTTGATTGGCTTGCTTTTTGTCTTGCCGGCTTTTATTAGTTCGTATATTGGAAGTTTTACAGGGCTATTGTAATACTTGAAATAAAAATAAAATAATGGAAAAAAATAACACGGGGTTTACTTTGATTGAAATTTTAGTGGTGATTGCTATCATCGGCGTTTTAGCAGTGATAGCTTTTGTTTATTTTGGTGGGGCAACTGTCAAAGCGCGAGACGCAAAAAGAATGAGCGATCTTAATCAGATTGGACGTTTTTTGAGCTTTGGTTGTTTGGTACCTGATGCCGGAGTAGGTGAATATGACTTGAATGATTTGATAGAAGAATATAAAATAAAATATCCACAATATGCTAATAGTATCCCAGCAAATATTCGCGACCCGAAGACTGGTAGTGATAGCGCGTCAAATTATAAATACATAGTAAACATTAGTAAGCAATGTGTTTTGTACGCTAATCTGGAAGATAAAAATGTCGAAGTTAGCTTACCAAATATATCTGAGCCAACACCGGGTGGAGGCAAAGGGATTTATGAGGCCGAGAGTGATGGTTGGAATGGTAGTAATAAGTATTTTGCTGTTAGCAATTAGTTTTTAAAAAAATATTTGTTTATTTAAAACAGGGGAGGTATTAATTCATAAGAAAAAAGACATGAAAATATGCAGGAATAGTTTAAGTTTTTGGTGGTACTTTACAAATTTTTGGACGTTGATTGTTTTCTGGGTAGTGATTTGCGATTTTATTGCCGACAATGCTTTCAATCAATATCTGGGAGCTTTTCTAGTAGTGTATATAGCACTTTTGGCTATTTATGCTAGTAATAAAGAGTTTGAACGTTGGCGTCATTTGCATATTAGTTGTCATCCAGGCGAAGTTTATGTAATTGCTTGGACAATTTTGATTTTAGGAATCTTTGTTTTAGATATTATTATGGAAAAAGCTTATGAAATGTCTGATTCAATTGTGTCTGCCTATATCGCTATTTTGACTATCTTAGCGATTACTATGAAATCAAGAAGAGTATACGAGAGAAAATTAAAAAAATAGATTTTATTTATGATAAAAAAATGTAAAAATGCCATGTTAGGCATCTCGGAAATCGTGGACGGCGATATGCACTTGAGCAATTCTCAGTCTGTAATTAATCGGCGAAAATATTTTGAAAAGATAGATTTGAAAAATTTACCAGTTGTTTCAGCTAGATTGGCAGACGGTAACAAAGTTAGAATAATAAAAAATCAGAATAAAAACAGAACAGTTAACGGAGTAGACGCATTGATAACTAATGAAAAGGATTTAATTTTGTCAGTTACGACAGCTGATTGTTTGCCCATTTATTTTTACGAATCATCATTAGGGGTAATCGGCATTGTTCATGTTGGTTGGCGAGGTCTACTTAATCAAACTATTACTAACACAATTAAGGCGATGAAAAATGAATATGGGGTTAGTGTCAGAAAAATAAAAATAATGATTGGTCCCCATATTCAGAAATGTCATTTTGAAGTAAAGGATGATGTTTGGTTGCAGTTTAAAAAATATGATTCAGCTAGGATAGAGATAGATTCAAAAAAATATATTGATTTAAGCGAGGTAGCTGTTAGCCAGGCTAAAAAGCTAGGGATTTTAAAAAGCAATATTGTTGTTAGCCGAAAATGTACTCATCGTTTACGAAATAGATATTTTTCTTTTAGGCGAGACAAGATTTTAAAAACTATGATTAATTTTATTGTTTGTAAAAAATAATTATGCTTGATAAATATATTGAAAAATTAGCAGAAAAAGGCGAGGTGTATTTGAGATTGAAAGCTCGACCAAACGCTAGTCAAACTAAGATTACGGAGATTATGAACAGCGAAGACGGACAGACTGTCAAAATAGATGTCGCAGCGGTGCCAGAAAAAAATAAAGCCAACAAGGAAATTATAAAATTTTTAGCCAAAGAATTTAAAGTACCAAAAAGCGATATTAAATTAATTAGTGGTATGACGGAAAAGGTTAAATTAATAAAAATAAAAAAATAATGAGCGAAGAAAAAAGTAATATTCCAAAGCATGTTGGTATTATCATGGATGGTAATCGACGTTGGGCGAAAGAGAGAAATTTGAATAGTTTTGACGGACACCAAAAAGGTTATCAAAAAATGAAAGAAGTACCAAAATGGTTTTTTGATCGAGGAGTTAAGACAGTATCGCTTTATGCTTTTTCAGCAGAGAATTGGAATCGAGCCAGAGATGAGGTTAATTATTTAATGCAGTTAATTAAAATAGCATTTACAGAAGAATTTGAAGATTTTAATAAGCGAGGATATAGAATTATTATTAGTGGGCGGATTGATGAATTGCCTGGAGATTTACCAGAAATTTGCCGTGAAATTGAATCCAAAACAAAAAACAATACAAAGGGTATCTTAAATATTTGTTTGAATTATGGTGGGCGAGTGGAAATTGTTGATGCGATTAGAAAAATAATCAAGAATAAAATTGAGCTGGAACAATTGCACGAAGGTATGATAAAAAAATATTTTTATCATAGCGAATTATCGGATCCTGATGTTGTTGTTAGGACATCGGGCGAGCAAAGATTGTCTGGTTTTTTACTGTGGCAGAGTGCTTATAGTGAATTAATTTTCTTGAAAAAATATTGGCCAGATTTTGAAGAACAAGATGCGGATGGTGTATTGAGTGAATATGCAAATAGAAGCAGGAGATTTGGAGAATAGGATTGGGTAATAAAAATAAGCTGCCCTGCTTGCTTACAGGGGGGTCTTTTTTTATTTGCCTTTTACCTGTCTGTTTGATAATATCAAGGCATGGAAAAAGAGGTCAAAAAAACGCCTTTGGCGGATAGAATGAGACCAGAAACATTGACTGATTTTCTCGGTCAAGATGAGATTGTTGGTGCTGGTAAATTACTTCGACAGGCGATTGAATTAGACAATTTACCGTCAATGATTTTTTGGGGCCCACCAGGTAGTGGTAAAACTACTTTGGCGCATATTATTGCCAAGCAAACGAAATCTGATGTTATTAAAATTAGCGCAGTTACTAGCGGGTTGAAAGATTTAAGATTGGTGATAAAAAAAGCCAAAGAGAATAATGAGATTTATGATAAACGAACGATTTTATTTATTGATGAGATTCATCGTTGGAATAAATCTCAACAAGATGCTTTATTACCACATGTTGAGCAAGGAGTAATAACTTTGATTGGTGCGACAACTGAAAATCCTAGTTTTGAAATACGCGGTGCGCTTCTTTCTCGGTGCCGTGTTTTTGTTTTGAAAAGATTGGCAGAAAAATATATCAAAGAAATCATTAAACGGGCTATAAATGACAAAGAAAAAGGTCTCGGTAAATTAAACTTAAAATTGGATGACAATATGATTGGATTAATCGCTGATATGAGTAATGGCGATGTTCGAATAGCCTTGAACGTGATTGAATACGCCAGTTCAATTAGCCCGAAGATAAATCAAGAAATTATCAAAGAAGCTTTCCAAAAATCTCATTTACTTTATGACAAAGACGGCGAAGAACATTACAATATTATTTCCGCCTTACATAAATCAATGCGTGGTTCGGATGCGGATGCAGCTTTGTATTGGTTAGCGAGAATGTTAGAAGCTGGTGAAGATCCACTTTATGTGGCTCGTCGATTGGTTAGGTTTGCTTCCGAGGACGTTGGCTTGGCAAATTCACACGCTTTAGAACAGGCAGTAGCTGCTTACCAAGCGTGTCATTTTATAGGAATGCCAGAATACAATGTAATATTAGCTCAAATAGTTGTTTATTTAGCTAAATGTAAAAAATCAAATCAACTTTATATGGCCTATAACGAAGCAGCCAGAGATGTTCGTGATCTTGGTAATTTGTCAATACCACTTCATATACGAAATGCGCCAACTAAATTAATGAAAAAATTAGGTTATGGCCGTGGTTATAAATATAGCCCAGACCATAATTACAAAGAGGAACAGGAGTATTTACCGGATGAATTAAAAAATAAAAAATATATAAAATAATTATTTAAATCTTGAAGCTGCCGCTTGGGCATTACTTTTTGTGACCAAAAAGTAATCAAAAAGTCTTGGGGTACTTTATTCCCCGCCAGTCGGCGGGGTAAACGCTACTAAGCTCAGGCCTGTCCCGTAGTATTGCGAGGACGTACCCAAAAAACCCCCCCCTGATTATTTTAAAATTTATAATCAAATATAAATAAGATATATAAAATAATTAATAAAAAATAAAAAATAAATTTTATGGATTATGGTGAAAAAGCATTAGAAGTTCACAGAAAGAATCGTGGTAAGATTGAAATTAAAACAAAAGTACCATTAAAAACGAAAGATGATTTATCAATCGCTTATACGCCTGGTGTGGCCAAGGTTTCAGAAGTGATAGGCAAAAATAAACAAAAATCTTACGAATTAACCAATCGTGGTAATCAAATAGCGATTGTTTCAGATGGTACAGCAGTTTTAGGGCTTGGTAATATCGGTCCAGAAGCAGCTTTACCGGTCATGGAAGGTAAATCAGCTATTTTCAAAGAGTTTGCTGGTATTGACGCTATTCCACTTTGTATTAACACAACAGATCCAAAAGAAATTATTAAATTTTGTAAATATATTGAGCCTAGTTTTGCTGGTATCAATCTTGAAGATATTGCGGCGCCGAGATGTTTCGAAATATTGCCTCAATTAGAAAAAGAATTATCTATTCCAGTTTTTCATGACGATCAAGATGGTACAGCTATTGTGGTTCTAGCAGCTTTGATTAATGCCTGTCGAGTGACGGGTAAAGTAATGAGTGAATTAAAGGTAGTGGTTAATGGTGCTGGTGCGGCTGGTATTTCTATTACAAAACTTCTGTTAACACAAAATGTCAAAGATATAGTGTTGGTTGACAGTTGTGGCGTTCTCCATCGTGGCAGATGCAATTTAACGCAAGCCAAAAAAGATATCATGGAAAAAATAAATAAACAAAAGACATGTTGCGGTTTGCAAGAAGCAATGTATGGTCGAGATGTTTTTATTGGTGTATCTGTTGGAAATTTAGTAAACGAAAAGATGATTAAATTAATGAATGCTGAGCCGATAATTTTTGCTATGGCTAATCCTACACCAGAAGTTAAGCCAGAAATTGCTTTGCGAGCTGGCGCTTCTATTGTCGGTACAGGTAGGTCTGATTTTCCGAATCAAATAAATAATGCCTTAGTTTTTCCAGGATTATTTAAGGGTTTATTAGAGGGTAAAACGAAAAAAATAACTGATAAATTAAAAATAGCTATCGCAGTAGCAATTGCTTATTCGGTGAAACCAAGTAAAAATAAAATTTTGCCTTTATTAACAGACAGAAATAACGTAGAAGTGATAGCTAACACAATAAAAAAGTTTAATGGTTAAATCAGAAAAGCCTAAATTATTACTACATATTTGTTGCGCTGGTTGTGGCGTGTACGTTAGTCAATTATTGTCCCGAGAATTCGGGATTGATGTTTGTTTATTTTTTTATAATCCCAATATTTTTCCAGCCAGTGAATATGAACAAAGGCTAGAGGAGGTAAAAAAAATTTCAGAAAAATATAAAATTGAATTATTAGTGGGCGAGTATATACATAAGGCGTGGTTCAAAAAAACCAAGGAGTATAAAAATGAACCAGAAAAAGGAAAGAGATGTGAAATTTGTTATTTTGATAGATTAGAATTAACAGCTCAAACAGCTAAAACAAAAAAATTTGATTTTTTTACCACAACCTTGACGGTTAGTCCGCATAAATTAGCAAACAAAATTATTGAAATGGGGCAGAAGCTGTCTAAACAATATGAAGTTGATTTTTTACCCGCGGATTTTAAGAAAAAAAATGGTTTCAAAGAAGCTTCGGCTTTATCAAAGAGAATGGGCTTGTATCGTCAAAATTATTGTGGTTGTGAATTTAGCCGTCGCTAGTTTATTGATTATATAAAAATTGTGTTATAATATATTAAGCGGAATTATTATTCAATAAAGAATTTTTTATGGATATTTCCGAATATTTTAAACAAGCAATCGAGCAAAAAGCTTCAGATTTACATTTGGCGGCTGGTAGTGCGCCAGCTTTAAGAATTGGTGGTGATTTGGTGAAATTAAAAGAAGAACCAATCGACAGCAAAAGTTTGTCAGATGCCATTTTTGCTATCATTGATGAAAAAACTAAAAAAAGATTTATACGCAAAAGAGAACTTGATTTTTCGCAAGAATTTTTTGGTGAACGTTTTCGTATAAATTTACATTATCAAGAAGGTAAAATCGGTTTGACTGGACGATTGGTGCCAGCGACCGTACCAAAACCAGAGACATTAGGCTTTGACGAGAAGATATACAATTTGACACACTTAAAGGATGGGTTAATTTTAGTGACTGGTCCGTCAGGCTCGGGTAAGTCAACCACCTTGGCTTCCATGATTAATATTATTAACAATGAGAGACGAGCACATATAATAACCATTGAAGATCCGATTGAATATTTATTCAAAGAAAAATTAAGTATTATTGAACAACGAGAGCTTGGCCATGATACTAAGTCTTTTGCTTCAGCTTTAAAATACGCTTTAAGACAAGATCCAAATGTTATTATGGTTGGTGAGATGAGAGATTTAGAAACAATTTCAGCTGCTTTAACTGCTGCTGAAACAGGCCATCTGGTTATTTCTACCTTGCACACTTCAACTGCAGCAGAAACCATTAGTCGAATTACTGATGTGTTTCCGGCTCATCAACAACAACAAATTTTAAATCAACTTGCTTCTACTTTGCGAGCAGTTATCGCGCAACAGCTTTTACCAAAGGTTGACGGTGGCTTGGTAGCAGCTAGAGAGATATTAATGAATAACCAGGCAGTTGCTAACTTAATTAGACGAAATCAAATTGGACAGATTTATTCGGCTATTCAAACTGGCCATCAAGAAGGCATGATTACGATGAATAAATCAATTGACCACCTATTGAAGCTAGGATTAATTAGCGACAGCGTAGCAAATAATCGAAAACGTGATTTAGAAACTCAAGCAGCATACTATTAAATATTTTTTATGAATCCAGAAAGATGGGACAAAATAAAAGGCAATGTTTTGGACAACATGGAAGTGGAGGAATCAGATAGTTATAAATCTGATGAGACAGATGGAGCTGAAGTGGAATTTATTATCTTTAAAAGTCCGCTTGGTCGAATAAAACTGGAATTTGTCACCAAACCATTGATTATCGATAAAAAGACTTTGTATTCGAATAGGATCGGCTCTGAGACAAAAGTGGACTATGTATATAGTGATACGGAAAAAACATATAGATTAAATTTTTATAAATGGGACGAAGATCGGGATGGCTGGTCAGAAATTGATGCTAGAAATTTTAGTTTATAAAAAATACATCAAATATTAATTTAATATATTTAATAATTAATTTTTAAAATTATGAGTGGACTTTATATTTCTATAATTGCAATTGTTTTGCTTATATTAGCTAGTTTACGTCAGATAAACCAGTATGAGCGGGGTGTTAGATTTACAATGGGTAGATACTCTGGCATCATGGAACCAGGTTGGCGGATTGTGTGGCCGATTTTTCAAACTTATCGTAATGTTGATATGCGTGTTAAAGCAGTCGATGTGCCAGACCAGAAGGCTATTACTAAAGACAATGTTTCGGTTTTGGTGAATGCAGTGATTTATTACAAGGTATCAACAGCTAACAAAGCTATCATTGAAGTGGAGGATTTTCGTTATGCTATTTCCCAGTTTGCTCAAACAACTATGCGAAATATAGTTGGTGAGGCTACACTTGATGAGCTATTGGCTAATCGTGATAAAATCGCAGAGAGAAT
The DNA here is from genome assembly GCA_964467155.1 of uncultured Gammaproteobacteria bacterium. Classification (GTDB taxonomy): domain Bacteria; phylum Patescibacteriota; class Patescibacteriia; order Patescibacteriales; family GWC2-42-12; genus CAYXNZ01. The sequence continues at coordinate 33,356 of CAYXNZ010000003.1, forward strand.
TAGAGAAATTGTCGACAAAGAAACTGATGATTGGGGTTTGAAGGTTAGTAACGTTGAATTAAAAGATGTTAGTTTACCAGAGGAGATGGAGCGGGTAATTGCCAAACAAGCTGAAGCTGAAAGAGAAAAAAGAGCAGTGATTATAAAGGCCGAAGGTGAAGTGGCGGCTGCATCAAATATGGCGAAAGCAGCTGATATGCTGTCTGCCTCAAAAGGAGCTTTACATTTGAGAACCCTGCAGTCAATCAACGATTTGTCTTCAGATCAGTCGAACACAATTATTTTTGCCGTCCCATTAGAGGTTCTGCGAGCCTTTGACGGTTATGGTATTAAAATGTCTAAAGAAAAATAAACAATAATAAAAAATATGATAAAAAAGAAAAATATTTTTATTTTTTTAATCATACTCGGATTGTTATTTACGACTTACTTGTTGCTAAGTTCAGAATCGGTTGATAAGCAGATTGTTAAAGATAATAGTGACAAAGAACTTGATATCACTACGACAGAATATGTTAGTCAACTCAAAGTTTTGGTAAATAATTATCGACAGGCTGTTATGAGCGACGAGTTAGATGTTCTTAAAGTTAAAAATATCAGAGAAGATATTTTAGCTTTAGTTGTACCGACACAATACAAGGATTTACATGTACAAATAGTTCTAGCTTTAATAAAGATGGAAGAGTTTATTAAAGGAGCGGACCAGTCTTACAAAATGGAAAGTAATAATTTAATCAATGAAGCGTTGGCTAATAATAATTGGCTAGAAACAGAATAAAAAAATGTTTTACAAACGTTTATTGCCACTTTTTATTCCTTTATTAATTTGGGCATTTATCCAGATTTTTTATTTTAATCCTAAATTGATTTATGTAGTTTTGGTTTTAGTCAACGCGGTTTTATTTTATGCTGTTTGGCAATTAACTCGCGATAGTAGTGTTGATAATAAATGGTGGAACTATTTGATTTTACCAAGTCTTTTGTTGAGTTTTACAATTTTATTTTCATTGTTTGTCCAAAATAAATTATTAATTCAAATTATTTTTGTTGCTTTATCAGCTTCTCTTTATATTTATTTAAAACATTCATTTTATTATTTGCTTGAGCCGATATCGTATCGAGAAGATAGTTTAAGTAACATTTCAGCTAGTTTAAATTTTGTCACTTTCTTTTTGTTAGCATCAGTCATTTATGGTTTACAATCGTTTTTGAATTTTTCAGTGTTGTTATTGTCTTTTATTGTATTAGTGATTGGTTTTTTGCTAATCTATCAAATTATTTGGGCGAACAAAATTGGTTTTAAAAAAGGCTTAATTTATATATTAATTGGTTGTTTGATTATAGTGGAACTAGCGTGGTCGATTTCCTTTTTACCTTTTAATTACATAGCTACTGGATTAATATTAGCGATATGTTATTATATATTAGTTAATTTAATAAAAAATTATTTACTTGATGAGCTTGATAGCAAAAAAGTAAGAACATATTTGCTTATCGGTTTAATAGGAATTATCTTGGTGTTATTTACGTCAAGGTGGCTATAAAATTTTATGAAAAAAAATATTCAATCATTTAGTAAAAATAGCGTAGCTATAATATTAATTCTAGCAATTATTTTTGGATTTTTAGGTGGTTCAATCGGTGGCATTTTTATTAAAAATTATTTTGAAAAAAATTATTATGATGTGCCATTTTTTGGTGAGATTGATTTGTCGCAAAATGATATCGAAAGAAAATTAGTAATTACTAACCCTAAAAAAGTAGTCGTTAATCAAAACGAGAATGTTAATGATACGATTAATTCAGCAGCTTCTAGTGCGGTTGGTATTTTTGAAAAGAAAAAAATAATTGAATCGGATAATTTAAAAATTGATTTAAATTATTATTATAATTTGAATGATAATGTTGGACAGGGTTTAGTTGTGACCAGTGACGGTTGGATTATTACATGTTTTTCTCCTGAAGGTGTAAGCTCGAATTCTAGCGGTTTACCTGGATACGTTATTATTACTGAAAACAAAGAAATCTTTGAAATTGATAATTTTATCAAAGATGCTTTGACTGGCTTTAGTTTTTTACATGTTCAGGCTAAAAATTTCACACCAAAAGAATTCACTGATGTGAATAATCTAAGAACGGGTGAATTACTGGTAGCAGTGGATTGGCAAAATCGAGGTTGGTTAACTAGCTATGTTGGTCAACAAAGCAATACTAGCTTAGTCAGATATAGTGAAGATTTATCCGACAAATTAGTTTTGGCGGAAGTGGTACCAGTTGATTTTGCTTGTTCTTTCCTGTTTGACTTGTCTGGAAACGTGGCTGGTTTAATTAATAAGAGTGGTGAAAGTACCCCATTGAATTATTTACGAGGGGCAATAAATAGTATACTTGAATATGAAGATATTAGACGAGCAACTTTGGGAATAAATTATATTAATATAGAAAATTTAGCGAGTGTCAATCAGGAAAATAATAATATGCCTAAGCAAGGGGCAGCTATCTATAAAGCTCTGAATGGTGTAGCCGTAGTAAAGAGTAGCTCAGCAGATAAAGCTGGGTTAAAAGAGGGTGATGTTATTTTGTCAATTGATGACGTAAAAATAAATCAAGATAATGATTTGGTTGATATTTTGCAAAATTATTTTTCCGAAGACGAGGTAATTGTTGAATTTTGGCGAGAAGGCAAGACAGATAAAACAACAGTTGAGCTATAATTTTTAATTTATATATAAAAAGTTCGTAGGTTTTTTACGGACTTTTTTATTTGTCGTTTATTATGGTATAATGTGAGTAAATTACTATGAAGATAAAGACGATCAGACAGGCAAAAAAAATAAACAATAAAACCGTATTTTTACGGGCTGATTTTAATGTGCCAGTGAAAGACGGTAAAATTAAAGACGATTATAAGATAGTGGCTATTTTACCAACTATCCGTTTTTTATTAAGACATGGTTGCAAGATTATTATTGCAACGCATCTGGGTAAACCCAATGGTCAAGATAAAAAATTGTCTGTTAAACCAGTCGCCGATAGATTGAGTCAATTATTGGATAAAAAAATAAAATTAGTGGATAAATATTGGTGTCGATCAATTGACGAATTGCAAGCTGATCTAAATAAGAATAATATTTTAATTTTAGAAAATCTTAGATTTTGTGATGGCGAAAAAAATAATGATAAAAAATTTGCCAGATTGCTTGCTAGTATGGCGCAAATATATGTTAATGACGCTTTTGCTGTTAGCCATCGTCGTCATGCTTCAGTTAGCGCAATCAAAAAATATTTACCCAGTTATGCGGGGTTATTATTGACAGAAGAAATTGAAAATTTAAATAAAATTTTGAAACCAAAGAAGCCGATGGTGTCAGTCGTTGGCGGAAACAAGATTGAAACCAAAATTAAATTAGTAGGTTCTTTGAGTAAAAAGTCTTTTATGGTACTGGTTGGTGGTACTTTGGCGAATAATTTTATTGCTGCTCATGATTTTGAAGTTGGTAAGTCTGTTATCAATCCGACTTATGTTAAATTAGCAAAAAAATTTAAAGATAAAAATATCATATTACCAATAGATGTTTTAGTTGGTAAAGATAAAGATGCCACTGAAGCACAAGCTAAGTCAATTAGCCAAGTCAAAAAGGAAGATATGATATTAGATATCGGACCAAGAACAATAAAATTATTTTCTGATTATATCAGGAAAGCTAATACTATAGTTTGGAATGGACCAATGGGTTATTCGGAAAATAAATGTTTTAAACATGGCACCATGGCGACAGCACAGGTTTTTACTTCTCGTTCACGTGGACCAGCTTTTGGTGTAGTTGGTGGTAGTGAAACAGTAGCTGCTTTAAATCAAGCTAAAATGATAGATGGTGTGGATTGGGTTTCAACTGGCGGGGGAGCTATGCTATCTTATTTGTTAGGTGAAAAAATGCCGGGTTTAAAAGGAATTATTAAATAAATTAACAATAATAAACTAAAGAAAAATTTATGATACCAAATAAAATTGTGACAATTTTTATTAGTTCACTTTTAACTGTCGGTACAATCTATCTAGCAATTTTGAGTGTTAATGCTTGGAAATCCAATGATTATATTGGCGTCAGCGAAGAACAAAGACATTCAATTACCGTTACTGGTGAAGGTGAAGTTATTGGTGTACCCGACATAGCAAAGATTCAATTGGGTTATACAATCGAAAAATCAACTGTGGCGGTCGCACAAAAAGATAATACAGAAAAAATTAACCAAGCAGTAGAAAAACTTAAAAAAGACTTTGATATTGATAAAAAAGACATCAAAACTTCAAATTACAATATTAACCCTGTTTATAATTGGTTTGAAGGTAGACAAACATTAAGAGGCTATCGGGTTAGTCAAAATATAGATGTAAAAATCAGAGATTTAGATAAGGTTGGAGAAATTTTACAAGTAGTGGGAGATTTAGGATTGAATCAAATAAACAATTTATCTTTTGAGATTGATGAACCAGAAAGTTTAAAACAAGAAGCTCGAGAAGAGGCAATTAAAGAAGCTAAAGAAAAAGCTGAATTAATGGCGGAAGTAGTTGGTGTTAAATTAGGTAGAATAATAAACTTTTCAGAATATACAGATTCGCCGTCAGCTATTTATGAAACTGCCTATAAGAGTTTGGGTATAGGTGGAGGTTCTGATGAGATTGCACCGTCAATTGAAGTTGGTAGCACCGAGATTAATATTAATGTTTCAATTGAATACGAGATTTTATAGAAATTAATAAATTAGATATTTTTATGGCTAAAATAAAGGCAATAATTGCTCGAGAAATACTTGATTCTCGAGGTAATCCGACAGTTGAAACCAAAATCATGCTTGACAATGGTTTGTCGGCTAAAGCAAGTGTGCCATCTGGTGCTTCAACTGGAGAGCATGAAGCGGTTGAATTGCGTGACGGTGATCAAAAAAGATATAACGGTTTAGGAGTATTAAAAGCAGTTGACAATGTAAATAAAATAATTGCCAAAGAAGTAATTGGTAAAAGTTTAATCAGTCAATCTAAACTCGATGATTTTTTAATCAAACTTGACGGTACCAGTAATAAAAGTGAATTAGGCGCTAATGCTATATTATCAGTATCATTGGCTTATGCCCGCGTGCGAGCAAAAGCTGAAGGCGTTGAACTGTATAATTATTTAGCGAAAGAATTTGGTTTTGATAATAAAAAGATTGAATTACCTGTTCCGTCTTTTAATATATTTAATGGTGGCAAACATGCTGATACTAATTTGGATTTTCAAGAATTTATGATTATACCTATTCTTGAAACAAGTTTTAGTGAAAAAGTTAGAATCGGAGCTGAAATTTTTCATGAATTAGGTAATGTTTTGAAACGAGCAGGTTTTGACACAGACGTTGGCAATGAAGGTGGCTATGCACCTGATATAATTTCCAGTGTGCAAGCAATTGAATTAATTATCGCTGCTATTATTGGAGCTGGTTATAAACCTGAAGATGAAATTTGTTTAGGGATAGATGTCGGTTCCTCAGAATTATACAACCAAGAAACAGGTAAATATATTTTCAAATTAGACCAAGGTCATTTTACTAGTGCCACCTTAATGGGACTTTATAGTGAATGGTTTAGAAAATATCCAATTATTTCTATTGAAGACGGTTTAGCGCAAGACGATTGGTCTGGGTGGAGTGAATTGACCAAAGAGTTGGGTGGCGAAATGATGTTAATTGGAGATGATTTATTCACAACCAACACTGATCGTTTACGGCAAGGAATCAAGAATCGAGCGGCTAATTCTATTTTAATCAAACCCAATCAGGTTGGTACTATAACTGAAACAATGGACTGTGTTAAATTAGCCCAAAAACATAATTATAGAATTATGGTATCACATCGTAGTGGAGATACTTGTGACAATTTTATTGCTGATTTAGCAGTAGCGATTGGGGCAGAATTTATAAAGTCTGGTTCGCTTTGTCGAAGTGAAAGATTGTCTAAATATAATCGTTTAATGGAAATAGAACAACTTATAATGAAAAAATAAATGATAGAAAAAAGTAGTGATAAAAAGATAAATTCACCAATGATTTTGGTTGTTCTCGATGGTTGGGGTATTACAGAAGCTAATAAAGGTAATGCTATAACATCAGCTAAAACTCCTGTTATAGATAATTTAACCAAAGAATATCCATATACCGAAATTTATGCGCATGGTAAATATGTCGGCTTGCCACCAACACAGGACGGTAATAGTGAAGCTGGGCATATGAATATCGGTGCCGGCAGGGTAGTTGAGCAAGATGCTGTTAAGATTTGCAAAAGCATAAATAACGGAACATTTTTTAAAAACCCCGCTTTTTTAGAAGGCATACGTCATGTTAAAAATAATAATTCTAATTTACACTTAATGGGCATGCTGTCTAACGGCATGAGTGCTCATAGTGATCCAGATCATATTTTAGCTTTGTTAACATTAGCCAGGCAAATGGATGTTAAAAATGTTTATTTGCATTTATTTACTGACGGTCGTGATTCGCCTAAGTATGCATCATTAAAATTAGTTGAAGATATACAAAGAACATTTAAAAACGGTGAAGCAATCGCTACGATTATTGGTAGATTCTATGCTATGGACAGAAAGAAAAGATGGGATCGAAGTGAAAAAACTTACAATGCTTTAGTAAATGGAGTTGGATTAAAGGCTGAATCAGCTCAAGCAGCTATAACAGAAGCTTATAATCGTGGAGAAAATGATGAATTTATTGAACCTTATATTCTTAGTAAAAACGGTAAGCCAACGCCAAGGATTAGTAATAACGATAGTGTTATATTTTTTAACTTAAGGTCAGATCGAGCCAGACAATTAGCAAAAGTTTTTGTGCAGAATAATTTTTGTGAAAAAAATAAGTATTGTTTTTCACGCGCTAAAGTTTTAAAAAATGTTAGATTTATTGCTATGACTGATTTCGGGCCAGATTTAGATAATATGATGACAGCTTACCCTGGAGTTGATTTAAAAGAAACGCTACCAATGCAATTGAGAAATATTAAACAGCTTTATCTAGCTGAAACTGAAAAATACGCTCATGTAACTTATTTTTTAAATGGTGGTTATGCCGATCCAATTGACGATGAGATTAGAGAGGTTGTTGCTTCACCTGATGTTAAATATTATGACAAAACACCAGCTATGAGCTCTGGACTTTTGACAAAAAAAATAATCAGTTATTTAAAAGTCAAGAAATTTGATTTTATTTTTGTAAATTATGCTGCCCCTGATATGATAGGTCATACTGGTAATTTACAGGCAGGCATTGAATGCTGTCAAAAGGTAGATCAATATTTAGGAGAAGTAATAAAAGCTTATTTAGCTGTCGGTGGCACAGTTCTTGTCACTGCTGACCATGGCAATGTTGAAGAAATGATTAATATGAAAACAGGGGAGATTGATACCGAACATTCTGTCAATAAAGTACCTTTTATTGTAGTTAACGATAAATTAAAGAAGAAAATTAGTTTAAAAAAATCTGGCTCTTTATGCGATGTCGCTCCGACTGTTTTACAGTTACTAGGTTTAGACAAGCCAAAAATTATGAAGGGCAATAGTTTAATAAAATAAAAATAAATGGAAATATTAAAAAAACCAAAACCAGTAGTACTGGTAATAATGGATGGCTGGGGTATAACCCAGCCTTATTCTGGCAATGCGATTAGTCAAGCCAATACTCCAAATATCAATGATTACATTTCTAGGTATCCCTCAATGACATTAAGAGCATCAGGTGAAGCAGTTGGTTTACCATGGGGTGAAAGTGGTAATAGCGAAGTTGGTCATATTAACTTAGGTCTTGGTAGAATATTATACCAAGATTTACCAAAAATAAATAAAGCTATCGCTGATAATATTTTTTATGAAAATGAAGCTTTATTAAATGCAATCAATCATGCTAAAAAGAATAAGTCAAATTTACATTTAATGGGATTGTTGTCTAGTGGTGGTATTCATTCATCAATTGAGCATTTGGAGGCTCTCCTAGCTTTAATGGAAAAAGAAAATTTTAAGAATTTTTATATACATGTAATTCTTGATGGACGAGATACGCCGTATAACAGCGGATTAAATTTTGTAAAACAAATCGAAAAAGATTTGAGCGATTATGGTCAGGGCGCGGTTGCTACTTTGTCAGGTCGGTTTTATGCCATGGACAGAGATAATCATTGGGATAGAATAGAAAAAGTTTACCGAGCAATGGTTTTTGGCGAGGGAAATAAAAGCATTTCGGCAACCGAAGCAATTGAGGCAAGTTATGGTAAAAAAATATATGATGAAGAATTTGTACCAACAGTTATTGAAAAAAACGGACAACCAGTAGCGCAGATTAAAGCAAATGACGCAATTATTTTCTTTAATTTTAGAGCAGATCGTGCTAGACAAATTACCAAAGCTTTTGCTTTGCCTGGATTAGAAAAATTTAAAAGAGGAGAATATCTAAAAAATCTTTTATTTGTTTGTTTTACTGAATATGAATCAAGTTTACCTGTAGAAGTAGCTTTTTCAGCTGAAGTAGTGGAAGATACTTTGGGTGAAACAATTTCTAAAAACAATTTAAAACAATTAAGAATTGCTGAAACTGAGAAATATGCTCACGTTACTTATTTTTTCAATGGTGGGCGAGAAGACAAAATGGACGGTGAAGAGCATATTCTGGTGCCATCGCCTCAGGTTGCTAGCTACGACATGAAACCAGAAATGTCAGCTCCAGAATTAACTAATAAATTGATCAAAGCTATTGAATCAGATAATTATGATTTTATTTTAGTGAATTATGCTAACCCTGACATGGTCGGACATACTGGGAATATTAAAGCAGCAGCTAGAGCAGTTGAAGCTGTTGATACTTGTGTTAGCAAGGTAGTTAAATCAGTGTTAGCTAAAAGTGGTATGGTTTTTTTGACAGCTGATCATGGTAACGCTGAAGTAATGTTTAATATGCAAACTGGTATGATAGACAAAGAACATACATCCAATCCAGTACCATTTATAGTTATTAGTAAAGAATTTGAAGGAAAGAATGCCATGAAACAAGATGCTCCAGGTGGAGATTTAAGTCTATTACAACCACAAGGTATTTTGTCTGATGTTGCACCAACGATTTTACATGTTATGGGATTAAATAAACCAAAAAAAATGTCTGGTCGTAGCTTAGTTTAAATAAAATATTTTTTAAAATAAACAGAATGTCTATCTTAATTATAAATGCTGGTTCAACTTCTTTGAAATATGCTTTGTTTGAGAATGAAAAAGAATTAGATAGAGGAATATTTGAAATAAAAGCAAATAATTACGAAAAAGCTATCAAGCAGTTGTTGAGGCAACAAAATAATTTACAAGACATAACAGTCGTTGGTCATAGAATTGTGCATGGTGGACATAAATTTGTTAAACCAACTTTAATAAATGATGAAGTTATTAGTAGTATAGAATCTTTTAATGATTTAGCTCCTTTGCACAATCCGTTCAATCTTGCTTGTGCAAAGATTGTCCGTGAATATTTACCAGATATTCCTCATGTAGCAGTATTTGATACAGCTTTTTTTTCAGGCTTGCCTGCTCAAGCAAAAATTTATGCTTTACCAAGAGAGATTACTGAGAAATATGAGATTTATCGTTACGGCTTTCATGGATTATCACATGAGTATGCCATGAATGATGTCGCTAGGCAATTAAATCGCGATGTCAAGCAACTTAATTTAATTACTTGTCATTTAGGTGGAGGTGGTTCAATCGCTGCAATTAAACAAGGTCAACCGATTGATATTTCAATGGGCTGGACACCAATGGAAGGTTTAGTAATGATGACTCGTTCGGGGGATTTGGGTCCAGGTATAGTGCTTGAACTTTTGAAAAGATTACCAGGTGAAGTTACAGAAGAAAAAGTTAATCAACTAGAAGATTTATTAAATCATCATTCTGGCATAAAAGGACTTTCTGGAATTAGTGATTTTCGAGGATTATTGAAACAATTGTCTCTGGGTGATGAAGATGCAAAGTTGGCTTTTGATATAGCTATTTATCGAATTGTAAAATATATCGGAGCTTATTGGGCAATTCTGGGCGGACAGTTGGATGCGATTGCATTTACTGGCGCTATTGGTGCTGGTAACCCAATAACTAGAAATCAGATAATAAATAAATTAAAGTTTTTAACTAACGTTGAATTTCTAGTTGTTAAACCTGACGAGGAATTTATAATTTATAAAAATACAATTAAATTATTCCCAGAACAATAATTAGATAGATATTAATGATAAAAAAATTATTTAGTGGACAAATTAATAGTATTACCGTTGCGGCGGGACTAGTGGCTACTTCATCTTTGATTAGCCGTTTTTTAGGTATCTTTAGGGATCGCATATTGGCTGGTGAATTTGGAGCAGGCGATACTTTAGATATTTACTATGCTGCTTTTCGTGTACCAGATTTATTATTTAATTTATTGGTTCTGGGAGCATTGTCAGCTGGTTTTATCCCAATATTCACTGGTCTTATAAAAAATCCATTGAGTAAATTTAAAGATGTTTTTAGCCGAGAAGAAAATAAAGAGGCATGGGCTTTGGCCAGTGGTATATTAAATATTTTAGCTTTAGGTCTTTTTATACTTTGTGGTATTGGAGTTATTTTTGCACCATTTTTAGTAAAAATAATTACGCCTGGTTCTTCTGGAGAAAAAATGGATTTAACCATAAGCTTAACCAGAATAATGTTTTTGTCACCTTTATTTTTGGGAATATCTAGCGTTTTTGGTGGTATTCTACAATCATTCAAAAGATTTTTTGTTTATTCACTATCACCAATTTTATATAATATCGGTATAATTATTGGTGCCTTATATTTAGTGCCACTTTGGGGAATATATGGTTTAGCCTGGGGTGTTGTTTTGGGTGCTGGTGCTCATATGCTAGTACAATGGCCGACTGTTTTTTCCTTGGGTTATCGTTATCACTTTAAAATTGGATTAGGAAATAAAAATATCAAACAGATTGGCAAGATGATGATTCCTCGCACAATGAGTTTGGCTATTTCTCAGATTAATTTATTGGTAATAACAATTATTGCATCAACTATGGCTAGTGGCTCATTGGCCGTTTTTAATTTTGCTAATAATTTACAATCTTTTCCTATTGGTATTTTTGGCATTTCTTTTGCTATCGCCGCTTTTCCAGCGATGTCTCAAATAGCTTTTGATAGAAAAAAAATGATAAAAAATTTATCATCAACTATCAGACATATTTTATTTTTTATTGTTCCAGCTACAGTTTTATTAATAACTTTAAGAGCACAAATAATTCGTGTAATTTTAGGTACAGGTAATTTTGATTGGCAAGATACTATTTTAACGATTAATACCTTGGGATTTTTTTCATTATCATTGTTTGCTCAGGCACTAGTGCCTCTATTGATTCGTGCTTTCTACGCTAGACACAATAGTCGCACGCCATTTATTGTTGGTTTGATTTCGGCTTTTGTTAATGTAATTTTATCTCTATGGCTATCGAAGATTTATGGTGTGGCTGGTTTAGCCTTAGCATTTTCTATCGCCAGTATCGTGAACTTTATAATTTTATGGTTAGTCCTTAGAATCGAAATTGGCAGTTTAGATGAAGTTAAAGTTCTAATTTCAACAGTGAAGTTCACTGCAGCTGCTATTTCGTGCGGAGTAGCTGTTCAAGGAATGAAATTGATCATTTGGCCTTATATTGATATGACAAGAGTGTGGGGCGTTTTAACACAAGGTTTGATTGCTGGGTTAACAGGAATAGTAATATATATAGCAGTTTGTGCTTTGTTGCAAAGTGAAGAGTTGCATAGTTTATGGCAATCAGTCAAAAAGCGATTACCTTGGAAAAAAGTTGAGACAGGTGACCAGGGAGAAGCTAGGGGAATATAGAAAAAATTTCCAATGACTAATGACTAATTTTTAATTAATTCCCAATGAAATAATTTTTAAAAAGTAAAGTTGTTTAGTTTTTTTATGTTGACCAAAAAAGTAAAAATATATAGAATATACTCGTAAGGGCAATTTGTAAATTGCCCTTATAAAATATTAGAAAATAATAATTATGGAAAAAATACGTAATTTTTGTATTATTGCTCATATTGACCACGGCAAGTCAACTTTGGCTGATAGAATGCTGGAAATTACTGGTACAGTTGAAAAAAGAAAAATGAAAGAACAAATCCTTGACCAGATGGATTTAGAAAGAGAAAGAGGAATTACTATCAAGCTACAGCCAGTTTGCATGGAATACAATGGATATAAATTAAATTTGATTGACACACCTGGTCATGTTGATTTTGGTTATGAAGTTTCAAGAAGTTTAGCTGCAGTTGAAGGGGCAGTCATCCTGGTTGACGCTACTCAAGGAATACAAGCACAAACTTTAGCTAATTTGTATTTAGCCTTAGAACAAAATCTTTTTATTATTCCAGTGATTAATAAAATTGATTTACCAGCTGCGCAAGTCGATCAAACTAAGAAAGAAATAGTGAAATTATTAGGTTGTCAGACAGCAGATATAATTTGTTCTTCAGCTAAAACAGGACAAGGCGTAGAAGAAATTTTAGAATTAATTGTAAAAAAAATACCTGCTCCGGTACAAAAAGAAAATATCAGTCATCTTAAAGCTTTGATTTTTGATTCAAATTATGATGAATACCGAGGTGTGGTCGCTTACATTAGAGTCTTCAATGGTAGTATCAAAAAAGGAGAAAAAATAGCTTTAGTGGCGACTGGTGCAAAAAGTGAAGCATTAGACGTTGGGGTATTTAAACCAGAATATAAATCTACCGGAGAATTATCTACAGGAGAGATCGGCTATTTGATAACTGGTTTTAAGGAAGTCGGTGAATGTCGAGTTGGTGACACAATTACTTTAGATAAATTCTCTAAAGAAGTAAAACCACTGAAAGGATACGCTGAAGTAAAACCAATGGTCTTTGCTGGTATTTTTCCTCACGAAGGTAATGAATTTGAAGAATTGAGGGAGGCTATTTCTAAATTAAAATTAAATGATGCATCCTTATCTTATGAACCAGAACAATCAGAGGCGTTAGGTTTTGGTTTTCGTTGTGGTTTTTTAGGTCTTTTACATTTGGAAATATTTCAAGAGCGTTTAAGAAGAGAGTATGGCTTGGACTTAATAGTAACTGTTCCAAGTGTTGCCTATCAGGTTTTGAAAAAAAATAAAGAAGAAATAATTATTCGTAGCCCTCAAAAATTACCTGATGTAACTGAAATAGAAAAAATAGAAGAACCATGGGTTAAGCTTGATATTATTACACCAAAAGATTATTTAGGTGCAGTTATGAGTTTGGTTCAAGACAGAAGAGGTATATATAAAAATACTGAATTTTTAGACGAACATCGGGCAATTTTACATTATGAGATTCCAATGGTAGCGATTTTAACTGATTTTTATGATAAGATAAAAAGTGTTAGTTCTGGGTATGCTTCAATTAATTATGAGTATTATGATTATCGACCAGCTGACGTGATAAAGTTAGATATTTTAGTGGCCGAAGATATTGTTGAAGCTTTGGCGACTATTGTTTATCGAAATGAAGCTTTTCGTCGTGGTAAAGAGATTGTCAAAACATTAAAAGACACCCTACCCAAACAAATGTTTGTTTTAAAGTTACAAGCAGCTATTGGCGGAAAAATAATCGCAGCTGAACGTTTATCAGCTATGCGTAAGGACGTTACAGCGAAACTGTATGGTGGGGATGTGTCAAGAAAAAGAAAATTATTAGAAAAACAGAAAAAAGGTAAGAAAAAAATGATGGCTGCAGGCAAAGGTAGTGTTGATATTCCAGCGGATACTTTTATCAAGATTTTAAAAAAATAATATTAAACTTTTTTATTAAAGAATTATTTATGAAGAAAAAAACAATCCAGAGAATTGTTTGGTTATTTATTTCAATTATGGTAATTTTTTCCATGGTTTTGTGGAGCGTCGGTATAGCTTTTATGTAAATCGCGGAATAAATTAATTAAACTATGGAATATAAGTGGCAACTTTTGCCCCCGATTGAAAAAAAAACATTCAAGAATCCAGCTGATTATAATCAGATTATTTTACAATTATTATATAATCGTGGAATTCTCATTAAAGAGGAAATTGATAAATTTTTACATCCTGAATATGAGCGTGACATTTTAGATTCATGTTTGTTTAAAGACATGACGGAAGCGATTAAGTTAATAATCGGACATATAAAAAAAGGAAATCGAATTGTAATTTATGGTGATTATGATGCTGACGGCGTGACAGCTTCGGCGTTATTAGTGGAGGTTTTATCTACTTTTAAAGCTAAAACAGACGTTTATATACCAGAAAGAGTTAGCGAGGGTTATGGTTTGAATAAAAAAGCCATTAATGAAATTAAAAATTCAGGAGCAAAAATGATTATAACGGTTGATACTGGTATTCGTAATAAAGAAGAGGTTGCTTATTTAAAAAGTGAAGGTTTAGATATTGTAATTACTGATCATCATGAACCGTCTGAAAGTAAAGACGATTTACCTGATTGTCTAATTATTGATGCGAAAGTTGATAATTATCCGAGTAAAGATTTAGCTGGTGTTGGAGTTGCTTTTAAATTAGCCCAAGCACTTATAAAAAAGGCTAAATTAACTAAGCAGCAAAAAGAAATATTAGAAAAAAGATGTTTGGATTTAGTGGCGGTTGGTACGATTGCTGATTGTGTTAAGTTAATTGGAGAAAATAGAATTTTAACCAAAGTTGGATTAGAAATAATAAATAAAAAAACAAGAAAAGGCTTAAAAGAATTGATTAACATAGCTCAAGGCAAGAACATTAGAGAATTGAGCGCTTGGAATGTGTCTTGGCAAATAGCACCTCGATTAAATGCAGCTGGTCGATTAGCACATGCTAATACTGCTTTTGAATTGTTGATTACAAAAAGTAGAACAGAAGCTAAAAAGATTGCTGAAGAATTGAATCAAAAAAATATTGATAGGCAAAAAATAACCGGTGATATTATTGAAGCTTGTCAAAAAGAGGTTGATAAGAATATGATTGATGACAAAATGTTAGTTTTGTTATCGCCCAGTGTCAAGAATAAAGGCGGAAATAAATGGTCAGAAGGTGTGGTTGGTTTGGTGGCCGGAAAATTAACTGAACAATATGGTAGACCAACCATAGTTATAACTGGTCAAGGGGATGAAATCAGAGGTTCAGGTAGAAGTATCGAAGGTTTTGATATAACTCAAGTGCTTGAAAAACACAAGAAATTTTTAGATAAATTTGGTGGACACAAGGGTGCTTGCGGTTTTTCGTTAAAGAGTCAGCAAGATTTAGATGGTTTTGTCGACGGAATCAAAAAATATACATATAAAAAATTAGCTAATTTTAGATTAGAACGAAAACTTATTGTTGAAGCTGAATTGGATTTATCAACAGTCAAGGATGACTTAATTGAACAGCTTTTATTATTTGAACCTCATGGCGAGGGCAATAATCGACCAAAATTTGTTAGTCGAAATTTAACTATTATGGATAAAGTTGAAATGGGTGCAGAAAATCAACATGTGAAGTTTCGATTTAACGGTTTTTGGGGATTGGCTTTTAGTCAAGCAGATAATTGGAAAAAATTTAAAATTGGTGATCGAGTTGATATCGCATATTATTTAGAATTTAACGAATTTAATGGTAATAGAAAAATTCAGCTTAAATTAATTGATATAAAACATAAATAAATGAAAAAATTAATTATTTATACTGACGGAGGTGCTCGCGGTAATCCTGGTCCATCTGGGATTGGCGCTGTTTTGTTAGATGAAAACAGGGGAGTCGTTAAAGAATTATCTAGATATATTGGGAAAGCGACTAATAATCAGGCTGAATATCAGGCTTTGATTATGGCACTTGATGAAGCAAAAAAAATAGGCGTAAAAGAAGTAGATGTATTTATGGATAGTGAACTCATTGTTAAACAAATAAATAGAGAATATAAGGTAAAAAATAAAGATTTAGCACCGTTATTTATTAAAGTCTACAATTTAACTTTAAATTTTTCTAAAGTAAATTTTACGCATGTACGAAGAGAACAGAATAAACGGGCAGATGAGCTTGTTAATTTAGCAATTGATAAAGCTTTAGGATAATTGGGACGCATAGCTTCCGCCTTCTCCGCCAGCCGGCGGATACGGCGAGACAAGCCAGTCTTAATTAGTATTTTAGTCAGATAAACCCGTTGTTTTAAAGAAATAAATAACACTTTCTGTCATTCCTGGCGAGCGATTTTATCCTTTTGTCATTCATGGCGAGTGATTTTATCCCCCCCCCATGTCATTTCCGTGTAGGCGGGAATCTATTTTTAAAATCCAATTTGGGACGCATAGCTCCCACCCATTTTTTTTACAAATGGTCGGGCAGGCAGTTGGTTACCCGCCCGACCGAATGACTTCGGTTGTTCGGGCGGGGAGCGACTTTTTCTTCTGTTATTCCCTGTGAGCGATAGCGAGGGAAGGGAATCTATTTTTAAAATCTAGTTTGGGACGCATAGCTCAGTTGGTTAGAGCGCATGATTCACATTCATGAGGTCGAAGGTTCAAATCCCTCTGCGTCCACTATGAAAAGAAGAGTAGAAGAAATCATAATATTTTCATTTATTGCAGTTTTATTTATCCTGTCATCTTATTTGGCGCATGTTTATAGTGCGGAGTTGAGTAGTTTACCGTTACTTAATAGTCAAGCAGGTCATCTGGCGTATGTTTTAATCATGGCAGGTGCGGTTATTATAGCGCCGGCAGAGACATTGCCTCTTTTGCCAATTGCTGTTTCTATCTGGGGAGCGAATTTAGCGGCTATACTAACAATTCTTGGTTGGGTTGTTGGTTCAATGGTAGCTTTTTTTATTGCCAGAAAGTTTGGTAGAAAAATTGTACATCGTTTTGTAAAAAAATATGATATAGATGAATTAAAAGAAGCTTTGCCTAAAAAGAATTTATTTTGGGCAGTTGCCTTTGCGCGTATTTTTTTACCAGTTGATATAGTCAGCTATGCGGTTGCTTTATTTACCAGTATGCATTGGCTTGTTTATTTAACAGCGACATTGTTGGGAACTTCAGTTTTTGCTTTTTTGTTTGCCTATGGCGCGGAATTACCAATGTATTTACAAGTAGTTGCTGGTATTATAATTATAATTTTTATTATTTTTGAATATCGTAATATAAGAAAGCGTTTAAAAGAATTATTTTAATTTTATAGTTTTTTTTGTAAATTTTAAGCCCCCTACCAGTATGTTGGTAAGGGGCTTTTGCATCTCATATTTTGGTTATCTGTTCCAGAATATGGATGATAACCTTTTTTCCCTATTCTCCCCAAAAGAGGTAATGAGCGGAGTTGTAAACATAAAAGTGCTTACTATTTACCTTGTACATTTCTTTCATTTGAATGAGGTCTTTCAGGGGTATAAGAAGATCTTTTGTTCCGCCAGCAATAGAAATGGAGGAATCAATTGTTGATGGAGGGATATCGGGCGGGTTATAGCCCAATTCCCAAATTACTCGGCTAGATTCCTAAACCAATGCGTCATAATCATCTACCTCAACGAGAGGAGAGAAAAAAACCGATGCCATATTAAATATACCAGGAAACAAAAAAACAATAATTTTCTTTTTCATCTCTTTCTCCTCTCTCCGTCTGTTTTTTTGAATGTACGTTTAACCCTTATTTATAACAAAATAGTGGTTTTCGTCAAGTTTGATTTAATTGTAGTAATATGTTATATTAGTTGAACATTTGTTTTATTGACAAAAAAAGCTTTAATTTCAGTAATATCAAGGTAAGCGGACGATTACCCCGCCGAATCGGCGGGGAGGAAAGTCCGGACTCCTGCCACGCTTTTTGTGTGGTGTCATGGCAGTGGGTAACGCCCACCAAGAGTAATTTTAGGGAAAGTGCCACAGAGACAATACTAGTCCCGAGTTCTCGGGATGAAAGGTGAAAAGTTATACAGTGTTTATGTTGCGAATGGATATCCACGCAACTTAGGCTACGTATATTTTACGCTGGTGACAGCGATAGATGGTAAACCCTGCCTGGAGCAAGAGCAAACCTTTGAGTAACCAAAGATGAAAAGTGGCTCGCTTGATCCCGAGAGCAATTTCGGGACTAGATAGATAATCGTCATTCCAAGCAATTGGAATACAAAATCCGGCTTATAACTTGCCTTGATATTATTGAATTTAAAGATTGTCAGCTTGATTAAT
>CAYXNZ010000003.1:51749-82969 GCA_964467155.1 uncultured Gammaproteobacteria bacterium
GGCTTGGTTAATTATTTTTGCTATTGCTGGACTCTACAGTATTCGCGGTGCTGGCGGAATGCTTAAAGAATTTAATAAAGTAGTTCTAGCCTGTTCGACAGGTTTTGTTTTGATTGTTGTTTTAATTTTTATATTTAGAGAACTTTTTTCTTCTAGGTTCATAGTTTTGGCTGGCTGGTTTTTAGCAATTTTTTATGTTAGTTTCGCTCGAGTATTAATTAGATTTATTCAAAAATCTTTATTTAGATATGGTGTTGGTGTGCATAAAGTCGTATTAGTTGGTAATAGTAAAACAACAGACATATTGACTCATAATTTTGCTAGTCGAAAAAATTCTGGTTACGATATTATAAAAAGATATCGTAATTTTGATATGGAAGC
Organism: uncultured Gammaproteobacteria bacterium; assembly: GCA_964467155.1. Taxonomy (GTDB): domain Bacteria; phylum Patescibacteriota; class Patescibacteriia; order Patescibacteriales; family GWC2-42-12; genus CAYXNZ01. The sequence continues at coordinate 52,131 of CAYXNZ010000003.1, forward strand.
TGAGTACGATTTAAAAGAATTTATCAAAGACAGAGAGATCGATGAGATAATTCAAAGTGACCCGAATTTAAGTAAGGCGGAAACTTTACGGTTATTTGATTTTGCCGACGAATACCATGTAGTTTTTAAATATGCAGCCGACTTATTAGGCACAAAAGTTTTACAAACAGAAGCTAGTGAAATCGCTGGTATTCCAATTGTTGAAGTTAGGAAAACAACACTTGAAGGTTGGGGACGAATTATTAAGCGAATATTTGATATTATATTTTCATTAACTTTTATAATTATTTTTAGTCCAATTATTATTATTACTAGTTTTTTAATTAAATTAGATTCAACCGGACCGATATTTTATAAAAATGAAAGAGTGAGTAAAGAGGGGACGTTCAATCTTTTTAAATTTAGATCAATGATGTTGCATTTTTGTATTGGTGGAGATTATTCAAATCAAGAAGAAGCGGAAAAATTTGAAAGAGATTTAATCAAAGAAAAAAGTATAAAACAAGGACCAGTTTATAAAATCGCTGATGACCCTCGATTAACTAGAATAGGAAAACTTATTAGACGTTGGAGCGTTGATGAATTGCCCCAGTTTTTTAATGTTTTAATTGGTAATATGAGTTTAGTTGGACCACGTCCGCATCAGCCAAGAGAAGTAGCTAAATACGAGAGACATCATAAAAAAGTTTTAACTATAAAACCAGGTATAACTGGTTTGGCGCAAATTTCTGGACGAAGTGATTTAAGTTTTGAAGACGAAGTTAAGTTGGACGCTTATTATATAGAAAATTGGTCAATTCTTTTTGATATAGCCATATTGTTGCGTACCCCATTGGCTGTTTTAAAAGGCAGAAAAGTTGAATAATAAATACGATTTTAAAATTATGAAAATGAAAGTAGCCTTAATCCACGATCACTTAGCTCAAGATGGAGGCGCAGAAAAAGTATTGAAAGTTTTATCTGAGATTTATCCAGAAGCAACAATATACACTTTGTTGTACGAACAGAAAAACGCTGATAAATATTACAAAGGCAGAAAGATAGAAACTTCAATTATCCAACGTTTGCCCGGCGGAGTAAAGCACTATCAATGGTATATGCCGTTTATGCCAATGGCAGTTGAGTTTTTTGATTTGTCTGGTTATGATGTGGTAATTTCTGATACTAGTTCTTTTGCCAAAGGGGTAATAACTAACGTAGATACTTTACATATTTGTTATTGTCATACGCCAACTCGTTATTTATGGAGTGATACCCATCAATATATTAAGGAATTAAATTACAATAAATATTTTAAAAAAATAATTTCTTTAGTTTTGAATTATGTTAGAATCTGGGATAAGTTAGCAGCCGATAGAGTTGATAAATTTATTGCTAATTCAAATTTTATTGCTACTCGGATAAAAAAATATTATAGACGTAATTCAGTCGTTATTTATCCACCAGTAGATGTTGAAAAATATTCTATTGCTGATAAGTTGGATAATTATTTTTTAATTGGTTGTCGTTTGGCACCATACAAAAGAGTTGATATCGCTATCGAAGCTTTCAAAGAATCTGGTAAAAAATTGAAAATATTTGGCGATGGAGTTGACTTGCTAAGACTCAAGGAAATAGCTAAAGGTTGTGAGAACATAGAATTTATTGGTCGAATAAGCGAAGAGGAAAAAAGAGAATTATTCCGTCATTGCCAAGCCTTTATTCATCCGCAAGAAGAAGATTTTGGTATTACACCAGTTGAGGCGATGGCAGCTGGCCGTCCAGTTATTGCCTATAAACGAGGTGGAGCATTAGAGACGATTATTGAAGGAAAAACTGGATTATTCTTCAATGAGCAGACGAGTGCTAGTTTAAAAGAAGCTTGTGAAAAATTTAATCCTGATAATTTTAATCCGCAAGAGATAAGAGAATGGGCAGAGAAATTTTCTACAGCTAGATTTAAAGATGAATTGCAAGAATACGTTAATGATGAATTTAGAAAATATAACAGTTCAAAATAAATGAAAATTGGAGTAGACATCAGAGCTTTGATTGAAGCACGCTATAGTGGTGTATCGGAGTTTAGTCATAATTTACTGAAGGAGATTTTAAAGCTGGATAAAAAAAATAAGTATAAACTTTTTTATAATTCAGCCAAAGATTTATCAAGTCATTTACCAGAATTTAAACAAGACAATGTAGAAATAGTTAAAACTAATTATCCGAATAAGATTTTTAATAATGTTATGCAGAGATTTTTAAGTTGGCCTAAACTGGATCAACTCTTAGGAGTTGATTTATTTTTTTTACCAAACTGGGGATTTTCTGCCATTTCTGATAAATGTAAAAAAGTAATAGTGATACATGATTTGTCATCAGTTTTGTTTCCGCGGTATTTTTCCATAAAGAGACGTCTCTGGCATTGGTTAATAAATCTGAAAAAGAATATTCACGATTTTGATACAATTATTTCTGTTAGTGAAAATACAAAGAGAGATATTATAGAATTATTCAAAGTACCAAAGAATAAAGTTAAAGTTATATATTCTGGGCTTGATGGTAAATATCGTGTTTTGCCAGAGAATGATGTTCGATTAATAGAAATAAAAAATAAATATGATTTACCAGATAAATTTATTTTTTTTCTTGGCACATTAGAGCCGAGAAAAAATGTTGATGGATTAATTAGGGCATATAATATTTTTCGAGATAATAATAGCGACTTAAGTGATTATAAACTGGTAATTGCTGGTGGCCAGGGCTGGAAACATCGTCATATTTTCAAAGAATTAAACAAATCGCCATATAAAAACGATATTCAGTTTATTGGTTATATTGATAGTGAAGATAAAATAAGTCTTTATAATTTGGCTAATCTTTTTGTTTTCCCAACTTTTTATGAAGGTTTTGGTTTTCCGCCTTTAGAAGCTATGGCTTGCGGTACTCCGACTATAACCAGTTTTATTTCTTCATTACCAGAAATTGTTGGTGAAGCAGCACTAATGATTGATCCATATAACTCAAATGAAATAGCTGAAGCCATAGAGAATGTTTTAGATGACGATGAATTAAAACAAGATTTGATATTGAAAGGTTTGGCTAGGGCGAGACGTTTTCGTTGGGAGATAACAGCTAAAAAATACTTAGACATTTTAACTGAAATAGCAGAGACTAAATAAAACCGCTTTAAATAAGCGGTTTTATAAAATATATAATCTTAACGATTAAGTTTAACTTGACCACAAATCGTGAACATTACAATAACAACGACCAACAACATTGTTTGAATCAATGTTGAATTCTGCCTGTGGCAAGTCGTTTGGTTTTAAGAATTTTCTATAGACTTGTTTATTCGCTATAGCTTCTATCCATTCAATATAATGTTCGTCAATCATTGGATGTGGCTCGGCCCCTATTTTTATTGTAATAGTATTTTTATTTTTTATTATTACTGGTACATGTTTTTCTTGGCCTTCATTATTTTTTTTAGCTACTAAGAGATTCATCGGCTGTTCACAACAAACAAGTTCGCCAGCACCAGTATGAAGCATTTCTACGATATTACCGCAGATAGCACATTTATAAACTTGATTTAATTGTGTCATAGAATTTAATTTAATTTAAAAATATAAAAATTAAGAATAGTCGCAAAACTAACCCATAGTAAATAGGGAATTAATAAATAAGAAGCTAAGTGATTTATTTTATAAAAAATAGTAATGGTAGCTAATATGGCTAGCCATAAAATTAAAATTTCCATTAGAGAGCAGAGGGGACATTTCAAAGTAAAAAACAAATAAGACCATAAAATATTCAAAGCTAGTTGTAGTCCAAAAAATATAAGAGCAATTAAAATCTTTTTCTCAAAAATATTATTTTTAATAATTAAATATAGTGATACACCCATCAGAAAAAAAAGAAAAGTCCAGACATGACCAAAAATCCAATTAGGTGGATTAAAAATGGGTTTATTTAAAGTTTGATACCAATTTGAAACAGAGCTAAAAGTAAAAATAGATCCAATTAATCCAGCTACTTGGCAGATAGCTATTGCCAAGATTAGTTTCAAAAAATTTAACATAATTTTAATCAGCCATTTCCTCGACTTCTTTTTTGCCTTTTTCTAACTCTTTAACTTGTTCTGAGTCTAATTGTAGCAACATGGTTTCAAATTCTCCAACATGAGTTTTTTCTTCACGAGCAATATCCATTAGAATTTTTTTAATTTTTCTGTCATCTGTCATGGCAGCCATTTGTTCATAAAGATTAACAGCATCAAGCTCGGCAATCATACCAACACGAAGAATCTCTCGATTTAGCTGATCTTTCGGTAATTTTTCAAAATTTTGCGGAATTTGAGCTAACATAGAGTTTGTTTAAATTAATAAAATGAAGTAAGATAATTATAGTTTATTTCAAGATAATTATCAATAGATTAAAGAAAAAATGGAAAAAAGAAGAATAAAAATAAGAATTTTCCTCTGGACTGTTTTGGGTTTTCTAATAGCTTGGCTGTTGTATCAAGGCATAGTCCCGTTTGGTGAAATTAGCTACACCTGTGATTTTTCAAAGCCTTGCTATAATATAAAAAAAATAACACCTAGTGATAGAGTTAATTCTGAAAATAACACACAAAAAATATTAGGTAATCCTGTGTATTTTTCCTTAGCAACGCCAAGAAGTTTTAATCAAGCGAATATCAGTTTAAAATATAAGAATGATAATGACTTACCAATAATTGAAGCAGGCGTTTTAAAAGATAAATTATTATGGCGATACGATTTAAAACCGATCAGAAATAAAATAATTGGTCAATTAGCTCTAGCTTGGCGAGTCGTTACTGGCAAAGATAATACTATATTATTTCAAAGAAATTTTGTGCAAGCAGATAAAGATATAAAGTATTATGAAGCAGTTGATGATTTTTTAAATGCATTACCACCATTTGATGAGATAGCTGTTTATAATTACGATTTAAGTTACAACTATCAGATGGACAATTATAAACCAGAAGAAGAACGAGTCGAGTTAATAAATAATTTGCGTGGTGATTATCAATTTTACACTTACATCAAGGATGAACCGTTAAACTTTTCATTTAATTTTTTTGATTTGAATAAAAATAAAGATTCAGACGAGATAGAAATTTTTGTTTATTATAACAGTCAGATAATAGAAAGCTATTATCTTAATGGAGCAGATATAAAAACTGGTGAAGCTTTGGCAATTGGCAATATAGATTTAAATATTGCTGACTTACCAGAAGGAGCTTATAAAATTGAAGTAAAAGCGAGCGACGACATAATAACTAAAGAAATATTAACTAGTCAAACAAAAATATCTTTTGTGAATAAAATATGGTTAGCCGATGACGGACGTGAAAATTTTACACTACACACTGATAGTTGGACAGTAAATGGACAAACAACCAACCCCTTAAAATTACAAATAATAAAAATAGGCGATAGTGAATTAGAAATAGAAGAAACCTATAAATTGTTTACAGTTAATAGCCTCAGAGATGTTAGTGAAATTATTTTAGAAAAAGATGATGTTATTATTTCTGGTGATGGTCTATTTGCTTTGGCTGAAGATCAATTATTTAACCCAATAATAAAACGAGTTGATAATCTTGATTTGAATTATGAAGGCATAAATTATGTTTTGGCTAATTATTCTTCACCTAGTGAAATTAATAATTGGCAATTCGCTGATGCAAAATTTGACTTGTCGGAAGCTTATCGTGAAGATGGTAAATATAGTTTTATTATTTCTATTCCTGGTCTAAGAGCTGATGACTTGATTGATGATAATTTAGTATTAAGTCAAATAAAAGTTGAATTAAAAGGTAGAACCTTGTGGCAAAAAATTAATGAAATTTTATCAAGATGGTAAATATGGATAATTTGAGAATATATTTATATGAATTTTTTTATGTTTTAGCCGGCGCTATAGCAATTTTCGTATTGTTAGAAATAGTTTGGCCAGGTGTTGTTTTGGCTTATGTTAATATTAATTGGGTCTTGATATTATGGTTAATTGATGGTATTTTTATATTGCTTGCCAATCGCTTAAAATAAGTTATCAAAAATAAAAAATTACTAATATTAAACAAATAATTAACTATGGATAATAAATTATTAAAAAATTGGCCCCTTTTAGTTGTTGCCTTATTTTTTCTTTTACCTATTCTTGGTAAAGTGACTTGGCTTATCGTTCTTGTATTTATAATATTTTATATAATTAATCATTTTAAGAAAAAAAATATGGATTCTACAATCGATATAAATGAGTTAGCATTTAAACAAAATGCTAAAAAAATTATTACCACAATTGTCTTGGCTGTTTTGGTGTTGTGGCTATTTTTTGCATCAATTATTATAGTTGATGCTGGAGAAACTGGTGTTTATTCTTTATTTGGTAAAGTTAAAGACCAAGAATTGTCATCAGGTTTTCATTTGGTTATTCCATTAGCAAAAGTTACCAAGATGAGTATTAGAACAGAAGAATATACTATGAGTATTACTCAAGGGGAAGGTAAGAAATCAGCGGCTGATGCTATTACATCTCTAACAAAAGAGGGATTGAGCGTTGATCTCGATATGACTGTTTTATTTCATTTGCAAGAAGAAAAGGCATCTGACATATACAAAGATGTTGGTTTGAGCTATGACGAGAAAATAATTAGACCTACTATCCGAACATCAATCCGAGATATTATCGCTCAATATGAGGCAAAAGATATTTATTCAGAGAAAAGAGAAGAAGCAGCTCAGAGAATACAAGAAAGCTTGAAAGATGCTCTGGAGTCGCGTGGCGTAATAGTTGAAAAAGTTTTATTAAGAAATGTTGCTTTGCCGGCCAATCTAGCCAATGCCATTCAGGAAAAATTACAGGCTGAACAAGAGGCTGAAAAATATGATTTTATCCTAGCTAGAGAAAAGAAGGAAAAAGAAAGAAAAATTATTGAAGCTGAAGGTCAGAGAGATTCTCAACAAATTATTAATCAAAGTTTAACCCAAAATTATTTGTATTATCTTTACATTAAAGATTTGAAAGATAGACAAGGAACTATTTATGTACCAACAAATCCTTCAACTGGTATGCCGTTATTTAGAGAGTTGGGTAAATAAATATGATAAAAGGAGTAATTATTAAAAAATTAGAAAAGAATTGTGATAAACGTGGTTGGTTGGCTGAGATTTATCGTAATGATGAAATAGACTATAGACCCGCTATGTCTTATATTAGTGTAACTAAACCAGGCGTTATACGAGGTCCGCATGAGCACGTTCATCAGTCAGATTGTTTTGTTTTTGTCGGGCCAGGTAGTTTTGAGTTGCATCTTTGGGACAGAAGAGAGGAATTAGAAACCGCGGAAGAATATTTAAAAATAGAAGTGGGTGAATATAATCCGACTATGGTTATCGTTCCACCGGGAGTTGTTCATGGTTACAAATGTGTATCAGAAAACGATGCCTATTCTATTAATTTACCTAATAAATTATATAAAGGGGAGAATAAACAGGCAGACATAGATGAAATTCGCTGGGAAATTGACCCTAATTCACCTTATAAAATTAATTAGAATATTATGAGTGATTGTATTTTTTGTAAAATTATTACTGGAGAAATATCAAGCCTTAAAGTTTACGAAAATGAAGATGTTCTGGCTATTCTTGATATTGCGCCGGTGAATCATGGACATACATTAATTTTTCCGAAAAAGCATTTTGCTAATTTGGAAGAAATTCCCAAAGAAGATTTAGCTGAATTAATGAAAGTAGTTAAAAAAATTGGCAAGGCAATGAAATACGGTATGGGCAAGCATGGCTACAATATTCAAGTAAATAATGATTCAGTCGCTGGGCAGGTAATTCCACATTTGCATTTTCATGTGATTCCTCGATCTGAAGATGACGGTCTAGAGTTGTGGCCTCAAGGTAAATATGAAGGCGAGGAAGAAATAGAAGATGTTTTAAAAATGATTAAAAGAAGGCTATAATTTATGAAAATTTTAGTAACCGGTGGGGCGGGTTTTACCCGCCCGCCTCGCCTACGGGCTCGCGTGGCGGGCGGGTCGGTTAAAAATTAAATTAGCTATTTATTATTTTTCTATGTTTAAAATACTTATAACGGGTGGAGCTGGATTTATCGGCTCAAATTTTATTATCTATCATTTAGATAAATATCCAGATGATAAAATTATTAATTTGGACAATTTAACATACGCTGGTAATTTAGAAAATTTAAAAAAAGTTGAAAAGAATCTTAATTATACATTTGTTAAGGGAGATATTTGTAGTGTTGAATTAGTTAACGAATTAGTCAAAGGTATTGATTTGATTATTCATTTTGCGGCTGAAAGCCATGTTGATCGGTCTATTTTAAATAGTGGAGATTTCGTTCGCACCAACGTTGAAGGTACACGCGTTTTGCTTGAAGCAGCAAAGAATAACGGTAATGTTAGATTTCATCACATTTCAACCGACGAAGTATTTGGTGCTCTGGGGTTGAATGATTCTGCGTTTAATGAAAATACGTCTTATGATCCAAGAAGCCCATATAGTGCTTCTAAAGCAGCATCTGACCACCTAGTTAGAGCTTATTGGCATACACATCAATTGCCAATAACGATTTCTAATTGTTCAAATAATTATGGACCATTTCAATTCCCAGAAAAATTAATACCTCTTTTTATTACAAATTTGATAGAAGGGGAAAAAGTGCCTGTTTATGGTGAAGGTAAAAATATCCGGGACTGGATACATGTTAATGATCATAATCGAGGAGTTGAAATGATTATTCAGAAAGGTAAGCTTGGTGAGACTTATTGTTTGGGTGGCGATAATGAAATTTCTAACATTGATTTGACCAGAAAAATTTTATCTTTAATGGGTCAGGATGAATCAATGATTGAATATGTTAAAGATAGACCTGGGCATGATTTACGCTATGCTATAGATTTTAGTAAAACTAAAAACGAATTAGGTTGGCAACCTGAAATTGATTTTGATAAAGGCTTTGAGGAAACAATAGAATGGTATAAAAATAATGAATCTTGGTGGAAAAATATAAAAAGTGGTGATTATCAAAATTATTATGAGAGGAATTATAAAAACAGATAATTTATGACAAAGGACAAAGGAATAGTTTTAATTTTGGGAGCAAAAGGCAACTTAGGGACACAACTGGTTGAAGTTTTTAGCCAAGACAATAATTACAAGGTCATTGCTTGGGATAGAGGAGAAATTGATATTACTGACAAAGATCTAATTTTGAAAAAAATTCAAGATATTAAGCCAAATATTATTGTAAATACAGCAGCTTATAATTCCGTTGATAAATGCGAAGATGATGATGAATATGAAAAAGCTAAAAATCTAAACATAGATGGACCAAAATATTTAGCAGAAGCAGCACTGAAAGTAGGTGCATTATTAGTCCATTATTCAACAGATTATGTTTTTGACGGTGAAAAAGAAGATGGTTATACCGAAGATGATAAGCCGTGTCCGATTAATCGCTATGGCAAAACTAAATTTTTTGGTGAGAAAAAAATATTAGAAAATTCTGGCAGTGGATTAAAATGGTATATTATTAGAACATCAAAATTGTTTGGTCCAAAACCAGAGAACGAAAATAATAAGCCGAGTTTTTTTGATATTATACTTAATTCCAGTAATCAGAAGGAATTGGGAGTTGTTGATGACGAGAAAAGTTGTTTTACTTACACGCCTGACTTGGCACAAGCAACAAAAAAGTTAATAGAAAGCGATAAAGGTTATGGTATTTATCATTTAGTTAACTCAAGCCCTTGTACTTGGCATAAGGGAGCTAAGGAATTTTTTGCACAAAAGGGTATTGATATTAAATTGAAGCCGATTCAACCAGACAAATTAGGACGGTTGGCAAAACGTCCTAAGTGTTCAGTTTTATTAAATACAAAATTTACACCACTACGTGACTGGAAAGAAGCCTTGAGGGAATATGTAAAAAGTGAATAATGATTTATGAAGTATGAATAATGGTAAAATAAACTAAAACCATAATTTGTAATTCATAATTCGTAATTCATAATCTATATGAAAGGAATAATTTTATCAGGTGGTAATGCTACTAGATTAAGACCATGCACAAAAATTACCAGTAAACAATTATTGCCAGTCTATAATCGACCGATGATTTATTATCCATTGAATACATTGGTTAAGGCTGGTATCAAGGATATTTTGATTATTGTAGCACCAGAGAGAGCTGGTGATTATTTGAATTTATTAGGCAGTGGTAAAGATTTTGGCGTTAAATTTACTTACGAAGTACAAGATCAGCCTCGCGGATTATCAGATGCTTTTATTGTTGGGGAGAATTTTATTGATGATGATGACGTAGCTATGATCTTGGGTGACAATATATTTGAGGATGATTTAAGCGAAGAAATTAAAAATTTTAAAAGTGGTGGCAAAATTTTTGCCAAAGAAGTATCCGACCCAGAACGTTTCGGTATTGTTGAGATAGACAAAGATGGCAGAGCTATATCCATAGAAGAAAAACCAGCCAAGCCAAAAAGTAATTTATGTATTACTGGTTTATATATTTATGATAAGCGAGTGGTAGAAGTGGCCAAACAAATGAAACCAAGCGCTAGAGGTGAGTTAGAAATTATTGATTTACACAATTGGTTTTTAGATAAAAACGAGTTGGAAGTGGCTATGGTAAAAGGTGAATGGATTGATGCTGGCACCTTTGACAGTCTGTTAGAAGCACAAATATTAGCCAAAGAAAAACTACAGGATAAATTGATTATTTAATATATTATGAGTGTTATAAAAGAAAGAATTGCTACAACCGCCGATGAAGAACTTTCTAATCATTGGCAACGATATGAGTTTGCTAAAAAATATATTAAAAATAAGAATGTTGTTAGTATAGCTTGCGGTAGTGGATATGGTGAATTTTATTTAGCAACAGAGGGGCAATCTAAAAGTGTTTTAGGAATTGATAGTAGTGGGGAGGCGATCGCTAATGCAAAAAAAAATTACCAAGCCAAAAATCTTACTTTTAAACAAATAGATGCGCTAAAGAATAATATTGACAGTCAATCGTTTGACGTAATTATTTCTTTTGAAACTATAGAGCATATTAATGATGATAATAAACTACTAGAAGAATTTTTAAGAATTTTAAAAACTGATGGCATTTTAATTTTATCAACACCCAATAAAGCGTCTTCATTTAAAAATTTGTTGGCTAAGCCGACCATTAATCCGTATCATGTTCGTGAATATAGAAAAATAGAATTAGAGTGCTTATTAAAAAAATATTTTAAAAGCGTATCGTTTTTTGGTCAAAGAACAATATTTAAAAGATCATTTTTGAGATTACCACTTTATTTCATTTATAAATTTTCAGGATGGCTAAGAAAGATAGAAATTGCGGATAATGTCGTGAATCAATATCCGTCTAAAAATAATTTAGAGATGTGCACCTTTGTAGTAGTTTGTAAAAAATAATGGTGTCAAGAATATGATAGAAAATAAATTGAAAAAAATAACAATTGGTTTTATAACTTATGGCGAATCTACGGCAAAGTATTTGCCGTATTTTTTATCTAGTTTAAAAGCGCAGACTTGCCATGATATAAAAATTATTGCAGTTGACAATAGTGAAGAAGGGGATAATAAAAATTTTGATTATATAAAAAATAATTTTTCGGAAATTGAGATAGAACAGGCGGGAAAGAATTTAGGTTTTGCCAAGGCGTATAATAGAATGATAAATAAAGCGATAGATGAGGGTGCAGAATATTTTGTTGCTTTAAATCCAGATATCATTTTAGAACCTGATGCTATAGAAAAAATGTTTAAAACAATAGAAACTAATGAAAAGATTGGAGCTGTGGCACCAAAAATTTTAAAATGGGATTTCGAAAATAATAAAAAAACAGATATTATTGACAGTTATGGCATTGTTTGTGATAGAAAATTTCGTTTTCGTGATGACAGTCAAGGTCAACAAGACACAAAGGCAAATATAAAAAATAACATCTTTGGTTTTACTGGTGCAGCCGTAATGTTTAATCTAAAAGCACTAAAGGATATAGCTTTTGACAATGAAAAATATCTGGAATATTTTGATGAGTTAATGTTTATGTATAAAGAAGATTGCGATTTGTCTTTAAGACTAAAATTAGCTGGTTGGAGCATTAAATTGAATAGTGACGCGGTTATTTATCATAACAGAACAGCTAGTAGAGTAGGAGATAGTATGTGGCAAATTATAAAGAATAGAACTGGGAAAAGAAGAAAAGTGAAAATATGGTCTTTTTGGGGTCAATGGGTAATTGTATTAAAATATAATAAACCAATATTTTCCCTTAAAACAAGGTTGTTTATGTGGTGGTACCAGCTGGAAATTTTAATTTTTTCTTTTTTGTTTGAGCAGTATTTATTGAAAGAATTATTTGAAATATGGAGGATAAGAAAACAAATTAAAGCGAGAAGAGAACAACTGAAAATTAGGGTTAGTGTGGATGAAATTGAAAAAATTTTTATTTAATTAAAATCTTATGGATTTATCAATTATAATTGTTTCTTGGAATGTCCGAGAAAAATTAAAAGAAAATTTAGAAGCAATTTTTTCCAGTCGAGGCGGAATTAACTATGAAGTTATTGTGGTTGACAATAATTCACAAGATGGTACGGCTGATATGGTTTATAAAGATTTTCCGCGCGTTAAATTAGTTGCCAATGACAAAAATCTTGGTTTTGCCCGCGCTAATAATCAAGCCATTAGAATTGCTGGTGGACGATATATTTTACTTCTTAATCCAGATATGAAAATTTTTCCAGATACTTTTGTTGATTTATTAGGCTGGTTAGAGAATCATCCTAAGGCAGATGTTACTAGTGTCAAATTAATTGATGAAGCCGGGGAGATAGTCAGGCATGTTCGCAAGTTTCCGAATGTTTGGAACCAATTGGCTGTCATTTTAAAAATTCCGCATTTTTTTCCGTCAGTATTAAATGGTTATATTTTAAAAAAGTTTGATTATAGTCAAGACAGCATCGTTGATTCGGTTCGTGGTGGCTTTTTTGTTATTAATAGCAAAATTGTGGATAAAATCGGCTTGCTTGATGAAAGGTTTTTTCTTTGGTTTGAAGAAGTTGATTATTGCCGGCGAGTTAAAGAAAATGGGGGAGAAGTTTGGTATTGTTCAGCTGTTGAATGTTTGGACTATGTCGGACAGAGTTTTAAACAAATATCAAGCTTAAAAAAACAAAAGTATTTTCGTGATTCAATGCTTAAATATTTTGCCAAATGGCAACCAACTTGGCAAAATAGATTATTAAAAATATTTTGGCCAATCGGTCTTTTTTCAGCTTGGTTGGCTGGCATTTTTAAACTAAAGAGTAAAGCAAAGACTTAAATTTTCGCTAATATTAAATAAAATTATATAAAATAAAAGTGTCATTTGAAATGACACTTTTATTTTATGCTTATTTAAAATTTTAAAATCAATAAATTTGTCGGGCAGTTGTACGTTTCTTAAACTTTTTTGGTTTTTTTAAAAAGATATCTTTTTCATTTTGATAGTCATAAGGTTTTTTTTCTATTGTCCTGTTCACGGCTCTATATGCTTTTTTAAGATCTGCTTTTGATATATTTTTTGGAAAAAACAGAAAACCTTCTTTTTCAATATCTTCTTCCACTGATTCTTCTCTGGCCAAGAAATACAAATGCTTAATCTCGTCTTTTATGAAACCATCCTTAATTGCTTGTTTGTAAAGCGGAGTTCCCGGAATCGCGGAAAGGTATTTCACCCTTGTGACTTCTTTGAATTTTTTACAAAAATCAATAATATTTTTTAAAGATTCTTTAGTTTCTTCTTGCGAGCCAATTATAAATAACCCACCGGTTTTTATACCTGATTTTTTGGTAAGATTTATTGCATTAACTATATTATTTTTCTGTATGCCCTTATTGTAAAAGTCGAGAATATCTTGAGTAATAGATTCAAAACCATATAAAATAACATTACACCCCTTTTTCTTCATATGTTTTAATGTAGGTAAATCTATGCCGGTAACTCTACTGAAGGCACACCATTTAAATTGATGAGTATCAAATGCTTTATTCAATAACTCGTGAACGTATTCTTTGTCCGTAATAAAAGTTAAGTCGTTCCACCACACCATTTTAAAATTGTAGCGCTTCAAGTAATCTATTTCTTTTTTAACTCGCTCTACTGATTTATAGTTTAATTTAGGCATAGTTCTGAAACAAAATGAACAGTTGTTGTTACAGCCTCTTGAATAACTGAGATAAATTTCTGGTATGTCTTTATTTTTAAATCTTTCCCATACAGAAAAATCTTGAAAAGGAACAGCATCAAGATTCTGCATTTGTTTTCTCGGCTTGTTGATGATTATTTTACCGCCAGTGTTTCTCCAGACAAGACCATTAATTTTTCCTATAGGTAGTGTATGATTATTTTTAGACAAAAAATCCAGAAGTTCTATTAGAGTTAGTTCCCCTTCTCCTATTACTGCGTAATCCGCTTTCGTATTTTTCATTATAAGCTCTGGTATAGAAGTGACAAGAGATCCGCCTAAAATAATAGAGCATTTAGGATTTTCTTTTTTTATGATTTCAATAATTCCTTTAATGTAAGGAAAATTATCCTCGTAAGTAGCTATTCCTATAATATCAAATTTATTCAATTTTCCTTTTAGTTCTAAATGGTTGTAAACACTTCTTTGGTCAAGAAGAGTAAATTTATATCCTAAGCCCTTTATTACAGATGCAATAATTGATGGTCCTTCAAATGGAGCTGTGTGAACCCATTCCCATCCGCAAGGCACCACAAAAGGAGAAGGTGGAACAATCAGACCTATGTGCGTGTCGTTTGTAATTTTTGCTTCATGAGGTAAAGGAATACTCGCAAGTCTTTTGTAGGTTTTTCTTTTTTCTTCATTCATCTTACGTTTACTTTTAATATTATTATAATTATTTTTTTATATATTTAAGTATATCTGGATTTTTTTCTATTAGACCTTCATTATACATAAAGTCGGCAATTTCTATGAGCTTGGTTGTAAACTCTTGTGAAATAGTTATATCTATATCCTCAATCGTTTTAGCATTATAGTTGTGGTTTGTTTGAGATACTTGATCTATAAATGATGCGTCTAATTTTGCAAGCTCACCATACCATTGAGTTATGTCTTCTTTATGCTGAGACATATAGAACGAAGCCTCTTTAAGGGCATTTTTAAAGCTTGAGAGAGCCACGGGATTTTTATCTGCATAATCTGCTGACATCACAACTATAAGATCAAGATTTGTTGTTGCAAGTACTCTATGTTGTCCCTTGTTTAACCCATCCGTAAGAAAAGGATCCCAATTAACAATTGCGTCTACTTCATTTAACAAAAGAGCAGTACGAAGAGCGCCTCCTCCGCCGATATTAACTATTTCAACATCTTTTGCGGGCGTAAGCCCTCCTTTTTTTGCCCATTCTATGGCTGGTTTATGAACAGATGTTCCAAATATTGTTGCTATTTTCCCACCTTTAATGTCTGATATATCGTATATGTCTGAATCGGCATTTACAACAAGACCCATTTTTCCATCAGTACCGAGTGAAGCAATTCCATAAGCTTCGAAATCTGCGCCAAGAAGTACCACGAAGTTTGATTCACTTGTTAATATCACATCAACCTGGCCTGCTAGAAGTGCAGATTTCATTTCTTTTCCTGTAGCCATAGGAAAAATTTTGGCATTCAAACCATTTTGTTTTAGAATATCAGTTTTTTGCATAATAAGACCTGTTTGGCCGCTTATCATTGTGCCGGCTGATGGGTAAGCTATATTTATTTCTTTTAATGACTCAGGTTGTACTTGTTTATCGTTTTGAAGATTATAGCCGATTATTAAAAGACTTAAAAAAAACAAAATAATTAAAAATGAAATTTTTCGTTTTAAGTAAGATTTTTTAAAGAGTTTTTTTACGCTCGTACTCATTGAGTAATACTTCATGTATTTTATGTTTAATGTTAATAAATTCTTTATTTTTTTCAAGTTCTAAAAGACTGTCTGGTTTTTGAAAGTTTATATTTATTTCTTTTATTATTTTCCCCGGCGAATTGGACATGATAAGTATTTTATTGCCCAGAAATACAGCCTCTTCTATGTTATGCGTCACAAGCAACATGGTTTTTTTTAGTTTTTTTACCATAAAAAGCAATTCTTCTTGTATTGAGTTTCTATTCATTGGGTCAAGTGACGCAAAAGGTTCGTCAAGGAGTAGGATTTCTGGATCTGCGGCTAATGCTCTTGCTATTCCTATTCTCTGTTGCATTCCTCCGGACAATTCAGAAGGATAGGAGTTTTTAAATTTGCTCAGATGGACTAATCTTAAATATTTTTCAGCCTCTGATTTTATTTTATTTTTATCAAATTTGCGTGATTTTAAAACAAGCTCTATGTTTTGAATCGCTGTTTTCCATCGAAAAAGAACATAATTTTGAAAGATTATTACGCGTTCTCTTGAAGGCGAGTTTACTATTTCGCCTTTATAAAATATCGTGCCAGAATTAGGATTTTTTATTCCAGATATGAGAGACAATAAAGACGTTTTGCCGCATCCCGAAGGGCCGATAATTGAGACAAACTCTCCTTTGTATATTTTTGCATTAACATTATCCAAAGCATGGATAG
Source organism: uncultured Gammaproteobacteria bacterium (assembly GCA_964467155.1). GTDB lineage: Bacteria > Patescibacteriota > Patescibacteriia > Patescibacteriales > GWC2-42-12 > CAYXNZ01. The sequence continues at coordinate 68,832 of CAYXNZ010000003.1, forward strand.
TTTTTCCATCCTTGCCGTTATAAGAGAGACTTATTTTCTCTATTTTTAATAAAGGTTGTTCCATTTTAATCCCACTTTACGATTAAGTTTTTAATTTTTAACATTAAGTTATCAAAAAATAATCCTAGCAAGCCTATCATTATCATGCCCACAATGACTTTTTCCATCTGAAGCATCTCTTGACTGATTGTAATTAAGTATCCAAGCCCTGAAAAAGCTGCGATCATTTCGGCGCCTATCACTGCCATCCATGAAATGCCTAGTCCAATGCGCATTCCCGACAAAATGAAAGGAAGCGAGGCCGGTATGATAACATGGATTAAAAGCATTTTTTTGTTAAGGCCATAGCAGCGTGCAACCTCTAAATTCTCTTTAGGTATGTTTTCTGCGCCAGCAATAGTATTAAGAAGAATGGGAAAAAAAGACGCAATCATGGTAATAAAATAAGCTGGACCGTTGCCTATTCCGAACCATAATATCGCAAGAGGTATCCATGCAATTGGCGGTATTGGTCTAATGAAATTAAAGATAGGCATAAAAAGTTGTCCTATCTTTTTATCCGTAGCCAAAAAAAGACCAAAAGGTACAGCAATTATCGTTGATATCAAAAAGCCGATCAATACCCTTTTTAAACTAACCAAAACATCAATGATTAATCTTCCATCTAACAAAAGACTCCAAAAGCTTTTTGTGATTTCTATTGGTGACGGGAGTATGAATGGATTCAGCAAATTAATCGAACTAGAGATTTGCCATACAGTAAAAAATAGGGCTAATATCAGTAGAAGTTTTTTATTTAATATTTTCATTTTTAAATTATATTTTTGTTTTAAAAATAACCCAATTCCAGTTTTCTAACAATTCGCCATTTACAGATTCTACATTTCTAATCCTCCTATAGCTTTCAGGGGCGTTACGCACCAAATCGCATATCTCTTTTCTTTTTTCTGCGCTTAATTCAGGGGCGAATTCCATCCATTTTGTTATGGATTCTCTGACAGTTAAGAATTTTTGTTTTTCTATCATAAATCCATTTTTAGTAAGAGTATTCCTTAAATCATTATCCGTGTAAAAATTAAGCATCTGCGTTTGTTTAGCTAGATGAATTTTTTTTAGCCAATGCGTGTCAATATCTGAGAAAGGGACAGTTTGGCTCAAAATAAAACATCCTTCATTTTTGAGAACTCTTTTTACTTCTTTTAATACTTTTGCGGAATCTAAAAAAAATAATGCTTGTCTCATGACAACAAGATCAAAATAATCTTTTTCAAACGGTAGCTCTTCGGCATTGCCTTGCAACACAGGAAAATACTGTCCACTTTCTTTAACCATACTCTCAGTTATATCAATGCCTGTCATCTGCCAGCCGTTAGCAGTCAAGGTTTTTCCTATAATTCCTGTACCGCAACATAGCTCAAGGCCTTTTCCGTTTATCTGTTCGGTAAAATTCACATGGGCATTAATTAAAGTTTTATCTGTTATCCAATTCGCAGAATCATTGTAGCTATTTGCTCTTTTCTTGAATTGTTTTTGAACATTTTCTTTTTGCATTTATATTATAGTGAATTCTAAAAATTTTTGTAAGCACTTCCTTTTTTTAAAAAATAAAGACAATTTGTTGTTTAATTGTCCATATTTATTATAGATATATAATTTACATTGGTCAAAAATGAAAAAAAATTAAAATTAGCATTGACACTATTTTTAATTTTATTTCTTTATGTATTTTTTAGGATTTATATCTAAATAATATTAAAATAGATATATTTTAATATTACACCAATAATTAATTTATGAACATACCATGGTATGTTCATAAATTAACCAACGTGGAATTCACGTGGAGCTAAACAGCCTTTTATTTATTAGCTATTGGTTAAATCCATAAGGACATGTATTTTTTCTATTGATTGTTGGAAATTCGTGAAAGTTCAATAAGTGTTATTTGGACTATTTCAAATAGATGTGTTCAAAACAACACTTTTATTATTGAGATTTTGAAATAAAATATTATGCACCAAGACATGAACTAACTTTCATAATTTCTAGCGTACCAGGTGTGCTACCGTTGACGATTTCAATGGCTCTTTCTTGTCCAAGTTTTTCCATAAAACAGGCTTGCATAGCTGGTGTGATTTCTGTCGGCAATTTACTGACATCAATACCGAGATTTTCTAACATTATCTCTTGACTTTCATTAAGTAGAGGATTTTTGTCAGTATTGGTCAGCTCTGTATTAGTAGAAGCAGGATTATCAGACGAAGCATATTCGCCCAAATTAACATTATTTTCTAAATAGTTGTTGACTATTCCGCCGATTATTTTTGCCCGCAAATTAGCTGGGTTAAAAACAAGCACGACAATTAACAATAAGATTATTAAAAGGATAGCGATTGAAAGAATTTGGATAATTTTTTTCATAATTTTTATTAAAATTATTTTTTAATTATTGCGTATAACTATAGTTGTATCTGAAGTCCCGAGGACTCGGGGCTAATAAAAAGCGGAAACGAAATTTGCGTGAACAAGCGTTAAAAATTAAATTATTTATCAATGTCTTCAATATATCCTTTTTTAAGAAAATGATTTCTAAAAAATTTATCCGCCTCTTTTTTTGTGTTAAATCTATACTCTGGTTTTGGTGGGAACACATCAGCTTCTTGAATATTCATTTTACCACCATCAATAAACTCAAAAAGAGTTCCACTGGGTGCCCATTTTTTTGTTTCTGTTAGCTGATAAGAATTTATTTTAAATTTTTTCATATGATTTTAATTTAATTGATAAATAATTTAATTTAGCTCGCGAACCAGATACGCCGTGTTGGGCGACGTTATTTTTTATTTTTTACAAAGAATAAACTTGAATACGCAATTATTATCCAGACAGGTATTAGCAAAAAGTTTATGGGTTGTTCGTATGCCCTACTAAAACCAAGATTTAAGTGAAGTAATAATAATATAGCCACGATTATTTCAAGTATTGGGAATTTTTTTTGCCGGTTAAAAGCTGTTTTTTCCTGAATCTATATGCCAAACTACCTAAAATCACTAAAATTCCTGTTGTGAAATAGTGCGAGCCCATTAATTCTGGGCTACCAAAAGGAATTAAAAATAGTAGTACACCCATTATTATTCCAATTATTGAGCCATAATGTCTATCTTTGATTGTCATATAAGTTGTGGTTAAAAAATTATTTATTTCGCATAACATATCGGCGTATCTGAAGTTTCGTTGTAGCTTTTTGTTATAATTGTCTCGAGGCTTCGGGACTAACAAAAAGCGGAAACGAAATTTGGGCGGAGCTAGTAAATTAATAAATTATTTGGCGCTAAGTTCAATCCAATACCAAACATTCCATAAGCAATAAATCCAGATTCCGACTAAGGCGAATTCAAATAAATACAACATCCAATACTTCTTATTCTTTTCACCTGAAATCAGGTGAAAGGCAGCATCTATCAGCCATGCAGTAATTCCGTAGGCGATTGTAATAAAGCCATAGTTAATGTATTCAGGTCTGTAAATCAGGGCAAAAATTGAGAATACAAAAGAGAAGACCGATATCCACACGTACCAGCCGATTTTTTTAGGTTCAATTTTTATTGATGAGTTATTAAACATATAATTTATATTAATTAGTCAAATAATTTATTATTTCATATAACAAGTTATATCTGCCTGCCCGTCTATGGAGGGAACTTATTGTTTTTTTATTTAAAATTAGGTAAAATGTAAATGATTACTTTATTTAATTATACCAGATAAAGTAAGAGATTTGCAATATTTTCTTATAAATATAACGTATGAATAAAAAAGTTGCTATAATTTTAGGAAATTTTGGCGATTATGCCGAAAAATATCTACCTGATTGCATTGACGGTTTACGTGCGCAGGACTGGACTGGTGAGAAAAAGATATTTATTTACGATAATGCTTCAACCGAGAAAAGCCGAAATTATTTAAAAAGAATTGTTCCAGAAGCAGAAATTATTGTAAATCAAAAAAACGATGGTTTTGCTAAGGGGAATAACGATGCTATAAAAAAAGCTTTGGAACAGGGTTTTGATTATATTGCTTTATTCAATCTTGATATGGTTTTTGAGCCTGATTGTTTAAGTAAGATGATAGAGGTAGCAGAACTGGATTCCCGCCTTCGCGGGAATGACAAAGGAAAAGGCGGGAATGACAATGTGAAGATCGGTGCGGTGCAAGCGCGGATTATGCTTTGGCCGGAAAAAGAAAAAATAAATAGTCTAGGCAACATGACGCATTTCCTTGGTTTTGGGTATTGCAAAGGTTATGGCCAAGAATATAAAAATTGTCATTCTGGAGGGAGTTCCGAATTATCGGAACGACTGATAGAATCTAGTAATGTTGATAAAAATGAGATACTATCGCTTCGCTCCAGTATGACAGCGAGGAATATTTGCTATCCATCTGGGGCAGCGGTTTTATTTAAAGCGGAAGTTTTGAAAAAAGTTGGTTTATTTGACGAAGAGTTTTGGATGTACAACGAAGACCAAGATTTGGGCTGGCGAATATGGTTAGCTGGTTTTAAATGTATCCTAGCGTCAGAAGCAGTTGCTTATCATAAATATGAATTTTCTCGCAGTATTCAAAAATATTATTGGATGGATAGAAATAGGATTTTAGTGATGTTGAAAAATTACCACTGGTTCACCTTAATTTTAATTTTCCCTGCTTTTGTTATAATGGAGATCGGTTTATTGCTATTTTCTTTAAATGGTGGTTGGATAAAAGATAAGTTGAGAGTCTGGGGATATTTTTTATCTGCAAAAAATTGGCATTATATTATTAGAGCTAGACAAGCGAGCCAAAAATTGAGAAAAATAAAAGACAGGCATATTATTAAAATGTTTAGCGGTAGAATTTGGTATCAGGAAATAGGGGATTGGAAATTACGTTTGATTAACCCAATTTTTAACGCCTATTGGTGGTTGGTAAAGAAAATTATTTGGTGGTAGATAAAAATATTGTTATCCTGGAGCGACTGCAAGGAGTGATAGGATCTAAACGAGATTCTATCGGTCGCTACGCTTCCTCCAGAATGACAGATTTAGAAATTAGAAATTTTATTCTATGGATATTAGCATTATTATATTAAATTACAAAAGCAAAGGGTTTGTTTTGAATTGTGTGAAATCCATCAAAGAAGCTGATTGGAATGGCTTGAAGTACGAAATTATTGTTGTTGATAATAATTCCAAAGATGGCTTGGGTGAAATATTAGATTGGCAGAATCCAGAAGTAAAATTCATTAGAAATGATAAAAACATAGGTATGGGCGCTGGTAATAATTTGGGCATCGGAAAGTCGCAAGGCAAATATATTGTAATTATGAATCCAGACACAATTGCCTTTCAAGATACTTTTAAAAAAATGTATGAATTAATGGAATTTGATAATAGTATTGGTTTAGCTGGGCCAAAGCAGTATTATCCTGACAAAACTGTTCAAGATTCGTGTTTTCGTTGGTATAGTTTATTAACACCGTTTTATCGACGGACATTTTTAGGTAGCACAAAATTTAGTAAAAAAGATCTAGACAGAATTTTGATGAGAGATTATAATAAAAAAAATGGGCGTGAAGTTGATTGGTTGTTGGGTTCATTTTTATTTTGTCGGCGTACATTGTTGGACAAAATTGGTTTGTTTGATGAAAGATTTTTTATGTACTTTGAAGATGCAGATTTATGTCGTCGTTGTTGGGACAGTGGTTCTAGAGTCTATTATTATCCAGAAGCAGAGATTATTCACAATCATCTTAGACAAAGCGCTCAAGAACCTTGGTATAAATTTTTTCTTAATAAAATTAGTTTAATACATATTATTTCATGGTTTAAATATCTTAAAAAATGGGGCTTAAATAATCATAAAATAAAATATAATAATTATGAAAAAAATAACTAAAGCGATTGTCGCTGTCGCTGGCTCTGGCACCAGACTTTTGCCAGCTACAAAAACCATGCCAAAAGAAATGCTACCGATTGTTGATAAGCCAATTATACAATTGGTTGTTGAAGAATTAGTTGAAGCGGGAATCAAAGATATTATTTTGATTACCAAGTGGGATAAAAAATCTTTAGAAGATCATTTTGATCAAAGCTGGGCTTTATCCAATGAATTGAAAAAAGCCGGTAAAATAAAATTATGGAGGGAAATAAAAAAGATATCGGAGTTAGCAAACTTTATTTACGTTCGGCAGAAAGGTCCTTATGGTAACGGCACACCAGTTTTATCAGCCGCGAATTTAGTTAAAGACGAGCCGTTTGTTTTCGCTTGGGGCGACGATTTGGTTAAATCCAAAGTTTCTTTTACAAAACAGATGGTTGATGATTTTAAAAAACATGGACATCCAATGATTGGTGTTCAAGAAGTGCCAAAAAATCAAGTGGATCGCTATGGTATTGTCAAATTGAAAAAGGGGACTATGCAGATTGAAGACATTGTTGAAAAACCAAGCATTGCCAAAGCACCATCTCGATTAGCTGATTTTGGTCGTATGATTCTTAATCAAGAGATTGTAGATATTTTGAAAAAAACTGCCCTAGGTAAAGGTAATGAATTATGGATAGTTGATGCGATTAAAAATTATGTTCAACAAGGTGGAACATTTCTTGCTAAAAAAGTTGATAATGGTCAATGGTTGACTACGGGCGACCCATTAAATTATTTGCAAACTGTTTTAGCTTATGCTTTTGATCGTAAAGATATTAGTAAAGATTTAAAAAAATATATTAAAAGTATAGAATAATAGTAAAATTAATATAAAAAAACAGTCCCGGATACTAGGGACTGTTTTTTTATATTAATTTTTTGTTAAATTTGAGATTCTATCGTCCCGAGTGCTCGGGACTCCAGAATGACAAAAATTTGACTTTATGAACTTTTGACTTTAAAACTTTTTACTAATTTTAGTGGATATATAATTTATATAAACCCTCTTGTTTACCTATCTTTGCGTTGAAATAGATGATTTTACTTGTTTGGTTAAGCTGTGGCATAGAAATATTATCTATTTTGAGAAGTTCATTAATTTCCATTTTATCTCGCTTATCAAGTTCAATGGCGTAAATTGCTTTATCAGTTGTGTAAATGACATAGTTATTACTAGGGTGCCAGGCAATAAAATTTATTTTGTCGCTTATTCTAGTAATCAAATTTTGACGACGTGAATCTGTATCGTAAAGCCAAATTTCAAAATCATTCGCATATAGTAATTTATTACCATCTACCCATTGTGATTGTTTGACTTGGTTAATTATTTCCTCAACAGGAGAAATTCTAGTTGACGTCGGATCAATCAGATAAATAATATCATGGTTTTCATCACGTAGAGTTATTAGATTATTTTGAAAGTCATCAAGACTATAGCGACTGCGATAAGGCAAGATAATAGTTCTTAATAATTGTTTATCGTTTAATTTATATATTTCTAAATAATTTTTACTATTTGATTCTGTTAATGCGTAAAGTTGTTCGCCTTTGATTTTGAAATCAATTATTTTTTCAGCGCTAAAGATTTCTTGGCTTTTATTGGTAATAGAATTATAACTGTAGATGGAATTATGTTGTTGGTATAGTAATTTTTCTTCTTCCCATTTAATGTTTGTCGTATCGGAATCAGTTAAAGCGTCAATTGTTGCTTCTTCATCTAATTTGGGAATATCAAGAACAGAATCATTTACTAGGATTTTATTACTTTTTGATGACCATAATATTTTATCGCTAGATAAATTTTTTATACTTTTTGTAGTTTTAGTTTCAGTTGCCAAATTAATTATTGTTAGTTGATCAACGGTAGCAGCTGACAAATATTTTTTATTTGGTGAAATTTTTAGATCAATAATGCCATTGTTTAAAATTAATATTGGTAGATTTTTTTTGAATAAATAAATATCTTCGGCATATGTTGTTTTTCCTGGTTCAATCGTGAGTTTTTTTTGCCAAGGCCAATAACCGTCAAGTTCTATTTTTATATCATAATTTCCCGGTAATAAATTTTTAATTTTTGCTGGCGTGACAACTGAACCACTTTTACCAGAGAGAGTTTTTTTGAAAAAGGTTGTTTGAACTTTATCATTAATGTATATATTTGCATTTTCTGGTTCACTTTCCGCAATTAGCATACCAGTTTTTTCTAAACGCCAGTTTTTGTTATCTATTTTGTAGCCAGCAGCATAAATGATAATTAGAGGAGTGATGACGAGGAAAGCCAAAACAAATACACCGAAAAGAATCTGTCGTTGTTTTATGCTCATATTTTTATTTTGTTCTTATTATATCGGCACCTAATTTGTTGAGTCTTTGGCAAATATCTTCGTATCCACGATCAATATTATAACAATCATAAATAATTGATTTACCCTTGGCACCCAAAGCACAAATTAATAGATTAATAGCTGGTCTCAAGGCAGGCGGACATTTTATTTTTGCTGGTTTCAATTTTGTTGGTCCGTTAATAATAACACGATGAGGATCAAGTCGTTTTATTTTAGCTCCTAATTTATTTAATAAAACATAATAAGGTGTTCGGTTTTCATAGACCCAGTCAAACAATAATGATTCTCCCTTGGCTTGCATTAGAATAGGCACAAATAAAGGTAAATTATCTATATTGAGTCCAGGGAAAGGTCTGGCGTATATTTTGTCAGGCAAGGCCTTTATTTTTGAAGGAATAATTTTTAAATCAACTAAGTCAAAACAGCCATTTTTAGATTTATATTTTTTTATTATATCTATCCTTTGTCCCATAATTTTTAATTTTTCCAATTCAAGTCGCAAAAAATCTATTGGGCAATGAGTAATTTTTAGTGTTGAACCAGTCGTAATAGCAATTGAGATAAAAGCCATTGATTCTATCGGATCGGGCATAATAGTGTAATTTTTGACTGGTTTTAATTTTTTTACTCCGATAATTTCTAAATTAGTTGTGTCAGCACCTTTTATTTTGGCGCCAGCTTTATTTAAGAAATGGCATAAATCCTGCACCATATAATTAGGAGAGGCAAGATGGATTGATGTTTTGCCTGGTTTGAGAATTGAAGCCAGAATAGCATTTTCAGTTACTGTGTCGCCTGATTCATAAAGAGTGAAGTCAGTATTTTTTGTTTGTTTTTTTGTAATAAAAAAATTGCCTCGATTTACTTCGACAGAAATGCCAAGATGATCTAAAGCAAAAACATGGGGGCTAACTGAACGTTTGCCCAACTTGCATCCGCTTGGTCTGGGTAACGAAAAATTTTTATATAAATTCGACAAAGAACCGATTAATAAAATTGCCGAGCGAGTTTTTTCGTAAGCATTTTTATCAATTGATTCTAAGTTAAGCTTGTTAGGAGTGATTATCTCAAGCTTGTGTTTAGCTACCCATCTAATCTTTAAACCAATAGAAGTTAGGGTTTCAATAATTCTATTCACTTCTTCAATACGAGGCACATCAACTAGTGTAGTCTTGCCTTTAATTATCGGCAAAGCACAAAGAATAGCCACAACCGAATTTTTAGCTGAGTTCGTTTTTATTTCACCTTTTAATTTTTTTCCGCCGTTTATTATCAAATTAGCCATAATAATTATTTATATAATTTACAAAAGTCATTATCTACAGCATAGCCTAGATTGTTTTTTATTTCAACTTAGTTATGTGCTTGCTCCACTACTAGTATTTATGGTAAAATTATCTATAATAAAAAATAATTTTTATAGGTAAATATGAGTATGTTTAATCAAAAAAGTAAAAGAGTGGGGAAAGCTATCTTTGTTTTAGTTGCTATGGCGTGCGTTTTTAGTGCGGGTATGCTGTTTTCTAATAAAGGTGAATTAATGACAAATTTGTCTAGTAAACAAGTAGAATATACTGGACAAGTTTTAAATAAATACAATATTGGTAGTAAAAATTATAATCAAGATATCGATTTTAATTTATTCTGGCAAGTTTGGGACCTTCTTCAACGAGAATATGTTAATAGAAATGAATTGAACGAAAAAGATATGTTTTACGGAGCATTAATGGGCTTAACTGCTTCACTTGAGGATCCTTATACTGTATTTATGGATCCAAAAATTGCTGATGATTTTGATGATGATTTAGCTGGAACATTTGAAGGAATTGGAGCTGAAATTGGTATTAAAAATAATGTATTAACAATTATTGCTCCTTTAGATGGAATGCCGGCCCAGAAGGCTGGTATATTGTCAGGCGATAAAATTTATGCAATTGATGGTGAAATAACAGCAGATATTACCGTTAACGAAGCAGTAAAAAAAATTAAAGGACCAAGGGGTACAAAAGTGGTTTTAACTATTGTTCATGATGGTTCCGAAATTGTTGAAGACATAACCATAACTAGAAATGTAATTCAGGTTGAAAGTGTCAAAACATTTACAAGAGAAGATGGATTATTTGTTGTAAAAATTACAAATTTTAATGGTGATACATACAGAGGTTTTAATAGAGCTGTAATGGAGATATTAAATGTTAATCCAGTTGGCATAATAGTTGATTTAAGAAATAATCCAGGTGGGTATTTAGACACAGCAATTGAGTTAGCCAGTGAATGGATAGAAGAGAGCGTGGTTGTTACGGAGAGATTTAGTGAAGAAAATAAGAATGATTATTTGGCACGTGGTCGCGCTAGATTAAAAGATTATCCGACAGTAGTTTTAGTTAACGGCGGTAGTGCTTCAGCTTCAGAAATAGTAGCCGGTGCATTAGGAGATTATGATAAAGCTACTATTATCGGTAAAACAACTTTCGGTAAAGGTTCAGTCCAGACATTAGAAGAATTAGTAGACGGATCTTCGTTAAAAATTACTGTGGCTGAATGGTTAACACCAAACGGTGATTGTATTAATAAAATCGGTATAGCACCTGACATAGAAGTTGATTTAACAATAGATGATTACAATAATGATAAGGATCCACAGATGGACAAGGCGATTGAAATGCTATTAAATGAATAGTATGGTATAATATAACAGCGTTTTATTTGACAGAATTTGTTTTTAGAGAGATTATCTGAATTATGTTTTTATTGATTTAAATATTTTTTAATTTGTTATGTTTGTTTTAAACAAAAAAAGTATTAAAATTATTGTTTTTCTCTTTGTGTTTTTTATTATTATTGGAATATTTTTGTTTTTTTACCCGTCTAATGAAAATAATGCAGAAAAGATACAAAATAATACAGAAGAGATACAAAAAGAAGAGATTGAAGTTAAAAAAGAGCAAGTAGTTATTCCTAGCAGCAAAGGTGATTTACAAGCTAAAATAAAAGATGTTCTTAATCCAAAAAGTTGCGGACCAGTAGAAGTGTTGCAAGCCAATGGTTTTATTTCTGATATAAATTCAGATGCCTTGTCAATTCATCAACAAAACAACGAAGATATAACTGTTAAGATAACACCCGAAACTTTATTTTTAGAAATAGAAATAAACGAAAAGGGTGATATAATTTATTATCAAAAAGAAATAACTTTGCAAGATTTATCACAAAATAACAGTGTTGTCGTAAACTATTTTCTTTATAGAGAAAATGATAATGAATTGGTTGCTAGAATCGTTAAGCTTATATTACTAAAATAACAAACAATAATTTTATAAATAAAATAAATATGAATACAATAAAGATAGAAATTGACACAAAGATTTATCCCCTTGAAGCTATTTATGGCGCCAGCTATGTTTTTATTGACAGGGTTTATATTTTCCTAGATAGTAAGAAAATTAATAAAATTGAAATTTCTTTTAAAGGAAAGAAAAAAAATTCTAAAAAACAATTAGAAAATTTAGTAGGTGAGTTTATGAATGAACTATTAAATTATACTTTGAGAATTAATTTAGCTAAAACTAATAAAAAAATAAGGGAATATATTGTTGAACAAGCTTTGTTTACGGCCGTTAACACAGTAGAAGATGATTTATCGGATAATTTGGGTTACGAAGATGATCCTCTTGGCATAGCCATTCCATGGGAGGAAAAGTATGGCAAAGAACCCAGTGTTATTAAAAAGCCAAATAAAAAATTAAAGAGTAAAAAAAAGAAGTAAAATGATTATTATAAATTTCAACAAAAAATTATATAATCTCAAAATCATTCAATCAGTCGCCAAATTATATAAAGATGTGGCTGATTTTATTTTTGTTGAGAAAAAAAATTATATTATACTAACAATAAAAAATATTAATAAAGAGGTTAAAGATGTTATTAAAGATGAATTTTGTAATTATGTTTTATCTTTAATAAAAACCAAAAAGTAATTATGAACATTGATTTAAAAAAAATAAAATATAAAAATCTTGGTTTTTTTAGATTTAAAAAATTGAACGATAAAGTGCTTCTTACTAACGATTATGGCGGATACGTTTTTTTGAATAAAGATGAGTTTAATGATTTTATTGAAGGTAAGCTGGATAAAAACAAAGAACCATTTTTGTCTTTAGCTCAAAATAATTTTGTTAAAAATGAACTTAATATAAGTGAATCTATTGATAAATATCGTAAAAAAAACGACTTTTTATTTAGTGGACCGAGTTTGCACATACTCGTAGTCACACTAAGATGCAATTATAAATGTATTTATTGTCATGCTTCGGCTCAAGAGATGAAAGAGAAAAATAGGGATATGACTAAAGAAACAGCTAGGAAATCGCTTGATATTATTTTTCAAACATCTAGTCCTTTTGTGGCAATTGAGTTTCAAGGTGGTGAACCTTTGGTTAATTGGCCAATAGTTAAATATGTTATAGAAGAGGCGAGAAAAAGAAGTAAGACGAACGGGAAAGAATTAGAGATTAGATTAATTTCTAATTTTAGCTTAATGACAAAGGAAAGATATTCCTTTTTACTTAAAAATAAAGTTAGTTTATGCGCTTCTCTAGATGGTCACAAAAAATTACATAATAAAAATAGACCCATGGTCGGCGGAGGTGACAGTCATCAGTATGTGGCTAAATGGATAAAAATATTCAATAAAGATTATCCTAAACTTAAGAAGAAAGGATATATTTGGAAGATGTCTAGTATAGTTGTTGTTAGTCGTTATTCCTTGCCGTATTACAAGGAAATTGTTGATGAATATATAAAACTAGGATTTAGTAGTTTATTTTTCAGACCATTAAATCCTTTTGGTTTTTCTAAAAACATTTGGCAGGAAATAAATTATTCTAGTGATGAATTTATTAAATTTTATAAAAAAGCTCTTGATTATATTATTGATTTAAATTTAAATGGAACACATTTTGTCGAAAGACAAGCTAAGATTTTTTTAGAAAAGATTTTGACTGACTATGATCCGAATATGATGGAGCTAAGATCGCCTTGTGGGGCAGGTATCGGTCAGCTAGCCTATAATTATGATGGTAGTGTTTATACTTGTGATGAAGGGAGAATGGTTAGCATGATGGATGACGAGAGTTTTAAAATAGGTAATGTTAATGATAATAGTTATAAAGAAATAGTCAGCAATCCAGTTACTAGGACGGTTTGTTCAGCTTCTTGCCTAGTGGGTTTAGCTGGATGCAGTGATTGTGTTTACGCTCCTTATTGTGGTGTTTGTCCAATATACAATTATTTTGAACAAAATAATATTTTTGCTCAGATTCCCAATAATGATAGATGTAAAATTCAGAAAGCCATTCTAGATTATTTATTTGAAAAATTACAAGATAAAAAAATAGAAAAGATTTTTAAAAATTGGCTTAAGAAATAGTAATTTGCAATAAATAAAGTTTTTGTAATTGTATTTTTTATCTATTTTGTGTTATTATAAACAATAAGAATAAACAATTATTTTTTGGATGAAACATGAAAAATAAATTACCTCAAATTAAAAAAGATATTAAAGATTTCCTTACCAGTGAAGAGGGAAGAATTAATAAAAAAGATATTGCTAAAATTTCAATGAAAGTTTTAGCGTTAGGTATCGGTCTTTCAGGTATAATGAAAGCTGATCCCACATCAGCTGCTTGTACCCACGCATCTCATGGTTCTCATGCTTCTCATGGTTCTCATGCTTCTCATGCTTCTCATGCTTCTCATGCTTCTCATGGTTCTCATGCTTCTCATGCTTCTCATGCTTCTCATGGTTCTCACGGTTCTCATGCTTCTCATGCT
>CAYXNZ010000004.1:0-68824 GCA_964467155.1 uncultured Gammaproteobacteria bacterium
TATTTTTTGCGAAGCCGATTCAAAAATTATCGAGGGAATAGTTGCTAGTAAAATCATTGCAACTCCAAAGCAAAAAATTTTAATATTAATTTCAACTTCACGACCTAAAAATTTAACTTTTTGATATTTATTAGTAATATTAACGTAAGTTTTAAACGTATAAAATATTGCGCCAAAAGTATATGCAAAAAATAATATTATTCCAGTAATTCCCAGCTCTAAGGCGTGAAGCAAAATGTCATTATGGGGCAGTGATGAACCACCTCGCCAAGGTTTAGAATTTTCAATGACTGTCTCCGAGATTCCAATACCATGACCAGTTAAAGGTTTTTTCATAAATTCTTTCCAAATAACATCCCAAATATTTTTTCTTGATGCCCATGAACTATAGATACTTAAACTTGCAAGTTCAACAATTCTGTTTCTGATATTTTCTGACATTAAAATAATAAAAGTAATGATTGGCAGTAGAGATCCCCACAAAAGCAATAATTTATTTTCAAAAAAAGTAAATAAAATTATAAATATTGAGAAAGAGACCCACGATACCCTGGAATAAGTTAGAATAAATATAATTGTAATAATTAAGAAGTATATGGCGATTAGAATATTTTTTTCTATTTTTCTATTTTTCTTAGCTAGATAATAAGAAAAAATTAGTGATAGAATGACAAAAAGATATAATCCGAATGAATTGGGGTGAGCGAAGGTTCCAGTCAGCCTGCCCAAAGACGAATCTTGTTCAAAAAAATAATTATTTGTAATTATTTGGTAGATAGCTGAAACCACAGGGATAACGGAAGATATGACAGAAAAAAATATAATTTTCATTAGATTTTTTGTACCAGAGAAATTAACAAAAGAAATTACGTACATCATAAAAGGCACACAGAAATAAATTGCCCCAATAATACTAATTGATTTATAATCAGACCAAAAAATCGACAGAATGACATAAGAAGTAAATAATAGTATAATATATCTAAGCGGTAATTGTTTGATTTTTTGCCAATTTGTTAGAATTATTATCAAGCCAATAGTGATTATCACTAAATAAAGGAGGGCGATTGGATTTATCAAAATTGAGCCGTAGTTTTTTGAAAATAAATATTGGGTTAGGTCTATTTTGTAGTAGTTAAATTTATAGGCGGTTGGAAAAATTAAAATTAAAAATAAAAATAACCAATTAGTATTTAAGGCAGCCATTATAAAAAGCAGCATTAAAATAATTAAAGATAATGGCAGAAACCAATTGTTTGTTATGTCAAAATTTACTAGGCAAAAAAGAAGCAAAATACCGAGTGAAGATGAAATAACGATATAAAAAATTTTGGCTATCGGATTCATTTAGTGTTTTGAAAATGAATTATTATATAATAATTTTAGAATAATTATCTAAAAATAGCAAAAATGAAAAAAGTATTTATCGTTTGGGGGAGGGAATTGCAATTGAGCCAAAATCTTACGAAGGCTTTAGACATGGAGCTAAAACAGTTTTATTTTAAAGAAAATTCTATTTTTTTGCGATTAGTTTTTTTAAGATATGTCGCGCAAAGTATAGCAACGTTAGTTTATTTATCCAAAAATAAGCCAAAAGTTATTTTAGTGCAAAATCCGCCAGTTTTTGCTTCCGTGACAGTTTTATTTTTTTGCTGGTTGAGTGGTTCTAGAATGGCGATTGATTCGCACACGGCTGCTTTTTTAGATAAAAAATGGAGATTTTTCTTTCCTCTTTTCAAATTTGTAGCCAGAAGAGCGATTGTTAATACTTGTCATAATTATAAAAATTTAGAGATATTGAAAAACTGGGGGATATCACCGGCGATGGTTATGCAGTTTGATAATCCGATATATAAACAGAATACGCTGGAGCAACCAATATTAGATTTAAAATTAAATAAAATTTTGGAAAATTCAAAACATCCGATAATGATGGTAAATCGTTTTGCCAATGACGACGACGTGGAGACTGTAATAGAAACAGCGAAATTATTACCTAAATATACTTTTTATATCACAGGTGATTCCGCAGAATATCAGAATCAGAAGATTTTACAAAATATGTCGCCGAATATTTTTTTGACAGGATATTTAAAGCATAATGAATTTTTAAAATTAATGTGGCGATGCCGAGTTATTTTAGCTTTTACTACAAGAAAAGATACTGTTTTATGGTCTATTAGGGAAATAATGGCTCTTAATAAGCCATACGTAACAACCGACAGCGATGTTTTGAGATATTATCATGGAGAGACTGGTTTGTTTTCTAAATCAAATCCAGAGGAGTTAAAAATAAGAATAGAAGAAGCAGAAAGAAATAAAAAAACTATAAAAGAAAAAATAGAAATATTTTTGAAAAAAGATAAAGAAAGATGGGACAAAGAGATAGAAACTTTAAATAGCATTTTAAATGAGAGTTGATTTATTGAAAAGATTTATATTTTCCAGCCCTAAAAAACAATTTAATTTATTGTTAGTTTTTTTATCTTATTTTTTAAAAATCAAAAAGCCGTGGGGGATCCCGATTCGTTTAATGATTGAGCCGACTAATTTTTGCAATTTAAAATGTCCGACTTGTCCGGTTGGGACGGGTGAGATTGAAAAAGACAAGGGTGTTATGAGCTTGAACGATTTAAAAAAAATAATTGATGAGGCAGGGGATTATTTATATCATATTACTCTCTGGAATTGGGGTGAACCTTTTCTTAATACAAAGTTAGTAGAAATGATAAGTTATGCTAAAAAAAAGAATATTTATGTGATTACGAGTACTAATGGACATTTTTTAAATAAAGAAAATATAGAAAAATTAGTTGAATCTAGTTTGGATGAAATAATCATTGCTTTAGATGGCTTAAGTCAAGAGACATTGTCTAGATATAGAGTTGGCGCAGATTTTGAAAAAATAAAGCAAGGCATAAATAATTTAGTTGAATATAAAAAAATAAAGAATAAAAAAAATCCGATTGTGCAACTACAATTTATTGCCATGAAACATAATGAACATGAAATTAATGAATTGAAAGATTTTGCTTCTAGTTTGGGCGTAGATAAGGTAATTTTAAAAACATTTGGCTCTCATTTAGATGTAAGTAAATTAAAGCAATTTGAGCCTGAAGATAAAAAAATATCTCGATATAACGTAAAGAATAAAAATAAAAATATTTGTAAAAATATTTGGTTGGGAATGAATATTAATTTTGATGGTAATATTGTTCCTTGTTGTTATGATCCTTTTGAGAAACATGTCTTAGGCAATATTTTTTTAGAAGATAATATTGTAAAGGTATGGCGTGGTAATAAATTTTCTGATTTTCGTCGTTCAGTTTTAATTAATAAAAACAACATTGATATTTGTAAAAATTGTGATTATAATAATAAGTTAAGTAAAGAAATAAATTTTAAATAATAAAAAATTAACGAAAAATTATGATTATCTTCAGAGAGTATCTTTTTACCTTTGGTTGGGCAATTGTTGGGGCTATTTCCATGGCGATTGCTTTAGCAATGATGTTAAAAGTTTTCAATTGGTTAACTCCAGTTGACGAGTGGGAGGAGATAAAGAAGGGTAATATAGCAGTAGCAATTGCAGTTGCTTCGGTAATAATTAGCGCAGCGCTTGTTATAGGTAATGCGATTACTTAAAATTTTATAAAAAATATTTTTATGAAAAGAGCAAGAATATTATTGCTTAGCCTTTTGTTAATTGCAATTGGCGTATCGGCAGTTGATTTATCAGCTCAAGCTGGTATTCTTGATTTTTTTTATAAAACTAAAGATGTATTAACTGTAGCGGGCAATCAAGTTTTATTAAATGGTAATAAAATATTATTGAGTGGCGTAGCAGTTGGTGATCCACATTCCAGATTAACTAATGATCAAAGAACAATTGACGATTACGAAGTGATAAGCAAGGAGTGGAAAGCTAACGTTGTCCGATTATCTGTCCATCCTGGCGTTTGGCGTCGAGATGAAAAAAGAGGCAAAAGTATGCTGGAGGAAGAGGTTAAGGCCGCACGTGATAACGGTCTTTTTGTTATTATTGATTGGCATGTGATCGGTAATCCAAACGGTTGGTATAAGCCTTGTCCTTGGGGTGAATACCATTACTATTCTTATAGTAGTAATTTCAATATTGCTAAAGATTTTTGGAAGTATATCGCTCTAGAATATCGTAGTGATCGTGGTGTTATGTTTGAATTATGGAATGAGCCAGCTGATGACAAAGATCAGAAGTGGGAATACATACAAGATTACATGCAAAGATTAACAGATATTATAAAAAGTAATGGTGCAGAAAATATTATTATTGGTCCAGGTGTGTGGTGGACATACGACTTAAGGGGAGTAAAGAATAAACCACTCTCAGGAGACAATATTGCTTATGCTTGGCATAATTACCCAACCAATAATAGTCGTTATATATCTTGGGATTTGGCGATGGATGATTTATATAAATATTATCCAATCTTTGTAACAGAGTGGGGCTACACAGAAGAACCAGGGAATATGTATTATTCAAATGTAGATAATTATAGTGAAAATTTAAAAAAATATTTATTAGAAAAAGGATTGCATTTTACTGCCTGGTGTTGGCATGCCACCTGGAAGCCAACAATGTTTAAAGCAAATTGGGTAGATTTGAATGAGTATGGTGGATTTGTAAAAAAATTATTAGCTGATATTGAGAATGGCTGGGCATATTTAAATTTGGAAGAGACTAAACCGCTTGATTGTGATACGCAAAAGCGGATAACAGATTTTATAAAAAATGGAGTTGATAAAAATTCTATTTATATCGGAGAAGGGGAGAGAAAAGCAGTGGTCTTTTCTTTTCAGCAAGCATTCGGTCGATTACCTGAGAGTGATACTGATCATGAAGATATAAAACTTATTGCTAATGGACATTGGCCAAGTCAAAGAAGTACCGTTGCTGAAGCAAAGGCACAAAATACTTTTCGTTATATTTATAAGCGAGAATCAAACATGGATTACCCTTGTGATAATGCTGCTATAACAGTCATGGCTTATGGTTTGAGGCAAAGAGCTGAGAACCGTAATTTAGAAAGCGAAGAACGAGGTTTAATAATTTTTAAAAGTTTATATAATCATTTGCCAGATTCAACTGAAGATTGGAATATTTTACAAGCGATAACTTATTCAGGTGCATCAAGGTAGCGGCGAATCAAAAATATTAAATTTTTTTGTTATTCTCAACTTAGTTGGGATTTTTTTAGATTCCCGCGAAAGCGGGAATGACAGTGGAGGGGGTATTTTTTAGAAAATAAAAAAAGGGCAGAGGACGCATGTCGAATATTTGCGTCTTGCCCTTTTGTGTGCTGAAAAGTCTTTTTACTTGGTGCAGTCCGGCACTGGTGCCGTACTGATAAGTTCTTCGGACCTCTGCTGGTCCGGAAGCCTGAGGGTTTTGTCGGCCTGGCTCTTTGTAGCCGGATCGACTGATCCTCTTTGGACAAGGTTATATTGGCATTGAAATGCTTTTACGTCCTTGTCTAACCTGGCTTTAAGGGTAGCGGAATATTTCTCATTAATTTCTTCCGCTTTCATAAGAGTGGCCTCTGACTGGTTGCCCCAAAGGTTATCCTTCTTGATTCCCCAGATATTCTGGAATTCATAGAAGGTTTCATAACCCAGAGCTTTGATCCTCGGTAAAGCTTCAGCGCGCCGTAACATCCAGAGTGTTTTTGATCCTGGAATGCCGTCGGCTTTTAAGCCTTCGGCAATCTGGAACTCAACTATGGAATTGAAGCCGAGAATCTTGATCCTGGCTTCTACATCTTCGTAGAGATTCTTTTTTTCCAGAATCACCACTCTTTTTTTAAGAGAGGTTGATTGCTTAACTGAAGCAGGTTCAACTGCGGCGACCGACCTGTCTGTTGACGACGTTTCTTTCAGTGCCGGAGCGAGAGTGGATTTGATTTCCTTTGCCGGTGCCGGTGTGTTGACCTTAGGGGCGGAACCGTAATCTGTCAGACTCCACTCGTGGCGATTGAAATTATCATTATTCATATCGTCCCTAATGATCGGCTGACGGGCATTAAGCCAATCAAGCATCGCCATGAGGAGCGCCGCAGGAATATCATCTCTGGTGGCTCCGTTATAGCACATTATTTGAGGTTCCCCAAAGTACCACTTCGTGGCAAAAAAGCCATTTTCGGGTTTTGTGCTATCAGAAAAATGCTCATTGAAGACTACGTCGCCCACAGTAATCTTCTTTGATGCGGTTGATATCTTCTCGTCAAAAGCATTATCTGAACGGATATTCGGTGTCTGGTTTTGACACCCCATTGTCATTATTGCAAAAATCGCAATGACAACAACAACAAACATATTTCTCTTCATGTCATCCTCCTCCCCGTCTTTTGGACGGTCTGTTTTCCGTCTCATAGACGGTTCTGTCGTTATGTCTTGATCTCTTAGTTACTCACCATGAGTAGATTAGAGAATTTTTTTAATGTTCAAATAACATTTAAAATTAGCATAATTGTTAAAGTTTGTCAATATATAGTTAAAAAACAGCTAATATTAGAAAAAATTATCAATCATTGATTTTGATTGACTTTTTTGTTGTCTCATGCTAAGATTTAGCATAAACTTTTTAAATTATTGTTATGAAAATAAATAAAATCAATCAAAAAATACTATTATTTTTAATAATCTTTAGTTTTGTCTTATTTCCAACCGCTGGCTTTGGCGAAGAGGAAAAACAATACAGAATAGGGGAGTTTATTCATGTTAGTGATAAAGATTATTTGTTAGTTAGTAATGGGCAGTTTATCGAGGTTTTAGAATTAACTAAGGAAGATAAACTAGTCAAAGTCAGTGAAATATACGGTATGGATAGTGTTAATGATATAGCTGTTAATCAAGAAGATGATGTTTTGCGTTTATATGTTTCATCTGGCAATGAAATTATTAAATATAATATTACTAACCCTTTGCTACCAGAAATTGAACTTGAACGTGGTTTGTATGAATGGAGAAGATGGCATGGTGCAATTGGCTATTCGCGATCAATCGCTGGAGTCAATGATTATATTTTGACTGCTGGTTCCAAGGGAACCAAGAGAATAGAAAAAAGTAATTTATTTGATAACAAAACTTACACAGGAGAACCTACTTATGGTGTGACTGCTGATAATTCACGATTAGTTTTTACAACTAGCGACAAAGGGTATATTTATAGTCTTAGCGGAGAGATTGTTAAAGAATTAAAAATCGAGAATTCTGAAAGTTACATCAGAAAGCCAATAATGGATTATTATACCAATACTTATTTTTTATCAGATAATGGAATTATAAAAGTTAATACTCGTGGTGATGTTATTGGTAGTTATTACAATCCAGTACAAGCTGGCGTAATTCATAGTTACGCTGCTAGTACTTTACCTAATGGCGAAGTGTACTACGTTAACGGTTATGGTGTGTCAAAGTTTGATAAAAATTTTAATAAAACAAAGTGGTTACATACAGCACAGTCTTTAAATTACGGTAATAATTCTTGGGCAGTTGGTGTGACAGCAAAGAGTTTTACTCAAGGTAGCCGTATCGTGGTTTTTAATAAGTCTTCAATCTTACTTTTGAATGACGATCTTAATTTACTTGATCAGTATACTTATCAGCCGAGTAATAACTCTGACAAAAATTTAGGTGAGACATCATTAAGACTTTCTAAGTATCAGGGATCACAAAATGAAACTATTAACGCTTACGTTTATGGTTTTTGGCCAAATGAGCAAGTACAGATAAGTTTTGATGGAGATATTTATGCGGTCGATGTCGACAATATTGGCTTCGGTGCAACTAGTGTTAAGGTGCCTGGCGGAAATAAAACAGGAATAGTTACTATTTCAGCTAATGGCGCTGATTCAAGCTTGAACTATCAAGCTACGTTTAATATTGTAGATTAATTTAAATTTATTTTTATAATAATAAAAACGGAGTTTGTTTTTGACTCCGTTTTCTGGTTTTAAAAATATTATTATGATAAAATAGTTTTATGATTTTATATATAAATACAATTAAAAATGAAAGCACTAAAATAGAGATTCGTCTGGAAGATGGTGAGCGAGTAATCGTTTGTTCAGAATTTGGTGCTAAATACATGCAAGCAGAAAAGCTTTTGCCAGCGATTGAAAAGTTGATTAAGAAAAGCAATTTTAAATTAACCGACTTAAAAAAGATAATAGTTGAAAATAGGGGAGGTAGTTTTACGGCTGCCCGTATTGGTGTTGTTACTGCGAATGCTTTGGCATATGCGCTTGGTGCAAAAGTTGAGAGCATGGACAATAATAAAAAGAAAAAAAATAAAATAGATATTGTTTTGCCATCATATAGTGGGAAGCCGAATATAACCAAGAAAAAACAGTTTGCATAATAGATTCTTTTGTGGACTAATTGTTGAAAAGTATGTAATTTTATAATAATAAAATGTTAGATAAAAATCTGTTCAATTTGAGCGGGTTTTTTTATTTGTATTTTTTACTAATATAAGGTTAAAAATTAGTGGGTTATTATCATTGACAAAAGGGGGTTGGTGGTGTATAATTAAATAAGATTGGTGAAAAGTGGGGAATAGTGGAAAAGTATAAAAATTTTTGACAAACAAAAATAAAAATAAAAAGTTATTTAGTCGGCCAAGATAATTCGCGTCGGCTACTTCCAGAATAAATCCTGGGAGAAAAACAAAAAAGGCTATGTCCCGGGCCTGTCGGGATAACTTTAGAGTAATTATTAAGGCGAAGAAGGGGGCTGACAGATTTCTATCGGTCGGTCTCCTCCTCAGTCTTATACTTAACATTTAATTCAGATCATGTTTATAGGAGAATATAATCATAGTTTAGACGGAAAAGGCAGGTTAGCTATACCTGCTAAGTTTCGTTCTCAATTAAAAGGTGGAGCAGTCGTAACCCGTGGTTTGGATAACTGTTTGTTTTTGTATCCTAAGAAGCAATGGTTAGAATTAGCTGATAAATTATCTAAATTACCAATTAGTCAAGCTAATACCAGAGCATTTAGCCGATTGATGCTAGCTGGTGCAATGGATGTTGATTTTGATAATCAAGGACGGATTATGGTTCCTGAATATTTAAGAAAGTTTGCTGGACTTACTAAGAAAGCAGTTGTTGCTGGACTTTATGATCGTTTGGAAGTTTGGGATGAAAAAAAATGGAATAGATATAAAGTTATCACAGAAAAAAAGAGTAATTCTATCGCTGAGGGATTAGGAGAACTCGGCGTTTAAATAAAAAAATAAAAACAAAAATATGACAAAAAAAATTAAATGTAATTTAAAAAAAGAGTTAACCGCCACAAGAGTGAGCGTTAAAGTATTAAAAGCACCTTTTGTCGATACAGCTGAATTAAAAAGAGTCATTTATGCTCGAGCTAATGCATTAGTTATTTAATCCATTATGACTTATAATCACATTCCCGTAATGCTTGAAGAGGTTATTCAGGGTCTTAATCTGCAAAAAGGAAAAAATTATATTGATTGTACTCTAGGTGGAGCAGGTTATACTTTGAAAATTGCACAGAATATCGGAGATGGAAAAGTTCTGGGGATTGATCTGGACACAAAAGCTATAAAAAATGCAGAAGAAAAAATCAAAAAATCAAAAATAAAAAATATTATTTTAACACATGATAACTTTAAAAACTTATCTCAGATTGTCAAAAAGAATTTTAAACAAGAATGGATTAAGAACATTGGTGGGATTATTTTTGATTTGGGCTTATCATCAGCTCAACTCGAAGACAGGAGCCGTGGATTCAGTTTTTTGGTGGATGCAGCGTTGATAATGAATTTTAATCAAGAAGCAGAAGAAAATAAAACAGCTGATTACATTTTAAATAATTATTCAGAAAAAGAGCTAGCAGAAATATTTGAAAAATATGGCGAAGAAAGATTTGCGAAGAGAATTGCTCGTGGCATTGAAGAGCAAAAACAGATTAGTCCAATTAAAACTACTTTTCAATTAGTTGAAATAATTAAAAAAGTTGTACCTAAAAAATTTCATTACGCAAAAATTCATCCAGCGACAAAAGTTTTTCAAGCCTTACGAATTTCCGTTAATGATGAATTAACAAATTTATTATTAGTTTTAAAAGATTCTTTGGCATTATTGCCGAGTGGAAGTCGATTAGCAGTAGTTTCTTTTCATAGTTTAGAAGATAGATTAGTGAAGAACTTTTTCAGACAAGAGGCAAAAGATTGTATCTGCCCACCTAGTTACCCTGCTTGTCGTTGCCAGCACAAGGCGCGACTTAAAATATTAACAAAGAAGATTATTCAGCCAACTGAGCAAGAAGTTGAGTCTAATCCGCGTTCTCGTAGTGCAAAATTACGAGTGGCGGAGAAAATATAAAAATAAAAACAAATATGAAAAAATCAGACCAAGAGAGTAAAAACAAAAAGAATCAATTATTAAATTTGAGAAATTTTAATCATCTTCTGCTTGGCATGATAATTGTTTGTGGTGTGTATTATATTGTTGGCACAAACGAGCTCTCAATAAAGGGTTTTGAATTACAAGAGTTAAAAGAAAATAAACAACAAATTTTGAAAGAAAATGAATTGAATGAATTAAGTACGATGCAATTAAGTTCTTATAATAATATTAATGAAAGAGTTAAAGCGCTGGACATGGTGGCAGTTGGTGAAGTAAAATATATTTCTGGCGATTCAGTTGTAGTGGCAAAAAAATAATTTTATTTTTTAAAAATAAATAACTGGCCATTTGGCAGGCTTAATTTTATATGATTAGGCGGAGAAAACAAGAAAGAAAACAACAACAGTTTAAAAGTAGTCGCGTTAATCTAGTAATGGCGATTATTTTTTTATTAGGCGGATGTGTATTATATCGCCTGTTTAGCTTACAGGTTTTACAAAATGATTTATATGTTAGTTTGGCTTCGGGACAGCATGAAGCGACAAATATTTTAGCGCCACAGAGAGGTAAAATATTTTTTTCTCAAAATGATGGTGATTTATATCCCGTCGCTACCAATAAAGATTTTGCTCAAGTTTATGTAGTGCCTAAAGATGTAAAATTGGGAGATAAGATGGTCGAACAATTTTATTTACTTTTTAAAGAAAAACAAGTAATTGAAGAAGTCGATGAATTATTGGAAGAGCAAGACGAGGAAAGATTAAAAAAAGAACTTGATTATGTCGATAATTTAGATATAGATAATAAAGAAGAAAGACGTCAACAAGTAATAAACGAACATAACTCCTTAATGGTTGATAAAACTTATTTAGAATTAAAAAATTTAAAAAGAGAAAAAGAAATAGAAGATAGAAAGAATGAAATAATAGAGGGATATTTAAAAAAAATAAATAAGCCGAATGATCCATATGAGCCAATCCAGAAAAAAGTTGACAAAGAAGTTTTAAAGAAGCTCTATATATCTCTTAGTGATAATTTCAATTATTCGATAAAAAATTTATTAGTTGAAGATGGTGCTATTTATTATCAAGACGCAAATAATGATTTAACAAAAGTAGAGGTAGATGGTTTAGGATTTAGACTTGAATCTTTCCGTTTTTATCCAGAGGGAAATATTGGGTCAAATTCAATTGGTTTTGTTGGATTAAGTGATAATACACCAATCGGACATTATGGTCTCGAAGGTTTTTTTAATGAAGAGCTATCTGGTAAATATGGAAGAGTATCAGCTGATAAAAGTGCTAGAGGAGAAATGATTATTATTAATGATCGTGAATACACCAAACCACAAGATGGATCGGATTTAATTCTTACGATTGATCGATCAATTCAATACGCGGCCTGTCAAAAGTTAAATGAATTTGCTTCAACGCACGGTGCAGATGGCGGGAGTGTTATTATAATGAAACCTGAAACAGGAGAAATAATTGCCATGTGTTCATATCCAGACTATGACCCCAATATTTATCAAGAAGTTGAAGACATAAAGGTGTACAATAACCCAGCCATATTTGATCAATATGAACCGGGATCTGTTTTTAAAACTATTACTATGGCAGCCGCCTTGGATCAGGAAAAAGTTACTCCAGAAACAATTTATAATGATGAAGGTCAAATTATGGTTGAGGGTTGGCATAAGCCGATTAAAAATTCTGATTTTGATTCACATGGTGGTTATGGTGAAGTGAATATGAATTCGGTATTAGAAAATTCTTTAAATACTGGTGCAATTTTTGCAATGGAGCAAATCGGATCATCAATATTTGCTGATTATGTAAAAAAGTTTGGTTTTGGCGAAAAGACGGGGATTGAGATGGAAACAGAAAACTCTGGCGATATAGAATATTTAAAAAAGAAAAAAGTGCAAGATATTTATGCCGCTACCGCTTCATTTGGTCAAGGCTTGACGACTACACCGTTGCAAATGGCAGTAGCCTACAATACTATTGCTAATGGTGGTGTTATGATGAAGCCATTTATTGTTAAAAAAATAATAGATAATGAAGGTAAAGAAGAAATTATTAAACCAAGAATTGTTGGAAGAGTAATCTCTGAAAAAGCAGCAACAATTTTATCAGGTATGTTAGTTAATGTTGTTGAAGGTGGACATGCAAAATTGGCTGGTATTGATGGTTATTTTATTGGAGGCAAGACGGGCACTGCCCAGGTCGCCTCAGCTAGCTCACGGGGGTACGGTAGCAAGACCATCCATACTTTCGTTGGTTTCGGTCCAGTTGATGATCCTAAATTTGTTATGTTGGTAAAATTAGACGACCCAAGGGATATGGTTTACGCCGCTTCTTCAGCTGCACCGCTATTTGGCACAATTTCTGAATTTATGCTAAATTATTGGCAAGTGCCTAAGATAAGATAATTTTTAAGTATGAAAAAAATAATTCAGTTAAAATTAAAAATATTAGCAAAATTGATATTAGCTAAATATAAGCCAGATGTTATTGGTGTTACTGGCAGTGTTGGTAAAACCAGTGCTAAGGAAGCGATTTTTGCAGTTTTATCTGTTCAATATAAAGTCAGAAGGAATGTTAAAAATTATAATAATGAAATCGGTTTACCTTTAACAATTATTGGTGTTAATTCTCCTGGTCGCTCAATAGTCGGTTGGATAAAACTTTTTGCAAAGGCTTTGTTTTTAATTTTATTTAAAGATAAAAATTATCCGGAGATATTAGTTTTAGAGATGGGTGTTGATCGTCCCGGCGATATGGCATATTTACAAACTATTGTTAAACCAAGAATCGGAGTAATCACCTTAATTGGTCCAGTACATTTAGAATTTTTTGGTTCAATTGAAAAAATAAAAGAAGAAAAAACAAATTTAATAAAAAAATTACCTAAAAATGGTTGGGCGATAATAAATTATGATGACGAGAAATTAACTAGTGTGAAAGAGGAATTGGAAAATCAAGTTTTAACTTATGGTTTTAACGAGAAAGCTGATATTCAAGCCAAAGAAATGACCTTTAGTTTTAATGATAATGAGGAAAAATTAAGAGGAGTGAGTTTTAAAATAAAATATAACGGTTCAACTGTTCCAGTATTATTACCCGAGGTATTAGGACAAGCTGTTGTTTATGCTGCTTTAGCTGGTGTGGCTGCTGGAATTGTTTATAATATTAATTCAATTAAGATTTCGCAGGCATTAGGTAGTTTTAAATCACCAAATGGTAGGTTAAAATTGTTAAATGGTATAAAAAATACTATTATCATTGACGACACATATAATTCTTCACCACAATCAGCTAAAGTTGCTTTAGAGATTTTTAAAAAGATTCCGATAGAGACAAGCGGTCGGCGGATTGCGGTTCTGGGTGATATGCTTGAATTAGGTGATTACAGCGAAAAAGCACATCAAGAAATCGGACAATTGGTTTTTAAAACAAAAGTTGATAAATTATATTTAGTTGGTGAACGAGCGAGGGATATTGCTCGTGGCGCTAAAAAGGCAGGCATGTTGAAAGATAACATTTTTCATTTTAGCAATAGCAATGAAGCTAAAAAGTTTATTCAAGAAAGGATTAAACAAAACGACATAATATTAATTAAAGGTTCGCAGGGTATGCGAATGGAAAAAATTGTTAAAGAAATAATGGCTGAACCAAATAGAGCAGAGGAATTATTAGTTAGGCAAGGTAAAGAATGGACAGACAAGAATTAAGAGTTATGAATTACGAATTAGAAATAAAAAAATCTCGGAAAATTCCGAGATTTTTTATTTTATTGTACCGCTACGGGGCCCGCCTACGCCTACGGCTTCGGACGGATAAAAATCGAACCCCATATTCATTATTAACTATTCATTCGTAATTCGTATTTTATTTTGTACCGCTACGGGGCCCGCCTACGCCTACGGCTTCGGACGGATAAAAATCGAACCCCATATTCATTATTAACTATTCATTCGTAATTCGTATTTTATTTTGTACCGCTACGGGGAATCGAACCCCGGTTACCAGGATGAGAACCTGGCGTCCTAACCACTAGACGATAGCGGCAAATTTATTTTAATATTAGCTATTTAAAAATACTTTTCAACTTGTTTTCCACAGTTTTTTATACAATCATTTATGAATAGTATCAACTTTTCTTCCTCTTGACAATTTATGACGTAAAACTTATTTTTAAACTACTATAAATAGGGAAACCTATTTTTTAGTGCCTGTTAATTTTTTTTGACAGCGCATGGGGATTGAGAGTACCCGTTTATCTTTTCTGATAGGCGGGTGCTTTTTTTATGAAAGAACTGTACCAACAAAATTATTGTTTCCTCTCATAAAATCTTCAGCTGACAAAACTTTTTTCCCTTCAATTTGAATTTTTTTTATTATTAATGAATCAATTCCACATTGAACAGCTAAACCACTATTGTAAATAAAAGTTTTGCCTGATTTATAGGTGTTTATTTCTATTGTTTTCTGTTGCACTTCTAGTATTTTAACTTGTTTGCCTTGATGCCATGTCCAAGCAGATGGCCATAAATACATTGCTCTGGTAAATCTTTCAATTTCTTTAGCTGACTTGTTCCATTCAATTAAGCCATCTGATTTTTTAATTTTACCAATATAATCAGTCTTTGTTTTGTCCTGAGGGATTAATTTAAGTTTGCCTTCAGTATATTTTTTTAAAGAATCTATGACAAGGTTAGCGCTTTTGTCTGACAATTTATCATATAAAGTTTCGGCAGTTTCATTATTATTTAATTTTACTTTAAGTTGAGCAATTATCGGGCCAGTATCTAATCCCTCATCCATTTTTATAAGAGTTAGTCCGGAATATTGATCACCGTTCATTATTGGAGCTTGAATGACTCCTGCGCCTCGGTATCTTGGAAGAAGCGAGCCATGAAGATTTACGCAACCAAACTTTGGAATTTCTAAAATACTTTTTGGAATAATTTGAGCATAAGCAATCACAACAATTATGTCTGGATTAATTTGAATTAGTTCATTTTTTATTGTTTCAATTTTTTTTGGTTGTAAAATTTTAATTTCATGTTCTAAGGCGACTTGTTTAATTGGTGAAGCAGTGATAATTTGTTTACGTCCAACTGGCATATCTGGTTGACTGATTACTAAAGCTACGTCAAATTCTTTGTCATCAATAAGTGCACGCAAAGACGACACACCAAAATCAGGTGTGCCGATAAAGACAACTTTAGTCGATTTATAATATTTCATGCTCTTCAATTTTTTTAGCTTTATCTATAAAAAGTATGCCGTCTAGATGATCAGTTTCGTGTTGAATTACTCTAGCCATAAGTCCTTTAGCTTCAATTTTCTTTTTCTTGCCGTGATTATTTAAATATTCGCAAGTAAGTTTTTTGTGTCGTTTAACATCGCCGTAAATGCCAGGCAGAGATAAGCATCCTTCTGTGTCCCATTCCTTTGCCCATGATTTTTTTATTATTTTTGGATTTATCATGCATAATGAACCACTTTTCGTATTAGCGACAATCATTCTGACTGATTTTCCAATTTGTGGAGCAGCTAATCCAGCACCATCTCGTTCGGCCATTGTTTCGGACAAATTTAAAGATAAGGTCTTAATTTCTTCAAAATCAATTTCATTAGATTTAATTTTTATTGATTTTTTTCTTAAAATTGGATCTGGATTGATAAATATTGGTAATACCATATTTTTTTATTATTATTTAAAAAATTTACCACAAAAGTGAGTTTTCAGCAATAGTATTATTGTTTTTTTGTGCTATAATGATTTTATGAAACAAGACAAAGGATTAAAAAAAATAGGGGATTTATTCGATTTTTCTGGAGAGAAGGGTCAATTTAGTCAAGCAAAAAAACCGCCAGCTTATCAATGGCAGGAGCTGGCTTTAAAAATTATTAGTGAATTGAGTGTCCCTAATTTTAAACGAAACTCAGTTTTTAAAATATGCAAGATTAAATCTCGAGATTTTGTTGAAAAATGTTTAAATGACACAAAGGAATTATGTCAGACCGGTGAAAGATGGAAATATTTTTTTAAAATAGCAGCCAAAAAATAAAGAAGATTAGTGGTTTATTTTAAAATTTATTACAGCATAACCGACACCAAACGGTGCTTCATAGGATAAAAGTTGCGGAGTATGATTAATTTCGTCAAGGATACCCAATAGAATTAAGATTGATCTAAGACCACATTCTCCAGCTTCTATAGCAAAACTTGGGTTAATGTTTAAGATTTTATTTGATTCGTCTTTAGTAATATATTCAATTAATTTTTTATCAAATTTTTTACCTTTTGCACTGTAGCCAGCTGGAGATTCTTTAGTTAAGCGATGAGACAAGTCTCCTGAAGCAATTATGGCTACTCTTTTTTTTGTTAAAACTAATTCACGTTTAAGTAATTTACCAAAATCATAATGAGCTTCAAAGCTTAATCCCGAATAATAAAGCGGGATTATTTTTATGTTTGGTAAATTTTTTGTCAACATGTAGACAGGCACCGATACTCCGTGATCTAAATCAGGCTGACTTAACATTTGAATTGGTGCCTTAGTCTCAGTGTATTCACGTATCTCGTGGGTCAAAGCCACTTCTCCCTTTATTTTTGCAGTCGTTGAGTATTCTCCAAATTCACGAAAATTTAAATCAAAAGTATCGCATAAATTTAAGGTGAAAGTTTTATTTTGGATTGGACCATGTGGAGATATTATTAACAATACGTCAGGTTGTGTCACATATAAATCACACTCAAGTTTTTTATACGCTTCAGCGGTTTTGTTAAGCCTAGCTGAATTTTCTTTGCCAATAGTCGGTATTAGGACGGGTGGATGAGGGACTATGGCTGAAAATACTATAGACATATTATTTTAAAGTAAAAGATTAATTTTCATCAGTGATATTTGCTTCACTAATTGATTCTCCAATGTCATAAAGATATAGTACCTTAGATGGAACTTCAATGACATTGTTCCAGGCGTAACCTAATTGTTCAAAGATTTTACCTGAGATAATTGGATGTTTTTTGCCATCGGCAATTACATAAACAGCTGGATGGCTAGAAGATTTTAGGAGTTCACCGTCTTCAAATGACACAGGATCAATTGTTACGTATTTTTCAAGTTCATCTGGCGATACTGGAACTATTTTTTTATTTTTAAACTTTGTAGTTAAAAATACTTTATCAAGTATCGGAGATTTCTCGCCTTCCATTACCCAATAAACTCCACCAGTTTGATTATTTTGTAATAAAGCACCTGTTGGATAGGTGGAAGTAGCAGTAATTGGTATTCCGTCTGAATAAGTATTAATGTCTTCCCAGCTGGCATCAAGAACTTCTTCAGGATTAAAGCCCATTAGTCGAAAAGCTTCACTGGAGGCAAAACCTCGTTTTTTGTCATCAACTAAGAGAAAAATCGTTCCACGAGGAGATCTAACGAGAGAGTATTGAGGAAATTTAATTGATGCACCTGTTTCGTATTTATCTAAATCAGAACGATTAACTTGAATAATTCTATCTGCATTGAATCTGGTAGTTAAAGCACCTCTTGTTTCAAATGGTCGTTTTTTATTATCTTGAATAAGCCAAACGCCAGGTTCGTCGTAAGCTTGCAACAAGGAACCGTTAGGGTAATTTTTTGTAAAATATCTCTGCCAGATTTTGAAAAAATTATAGTTACCATTGTAAACATGTGGAGTGTAATTGTACAGAGCAGCGGTTGCTTGGTTAGCTGGTGTAACAGTCATCAACTCATTACTGATGGTGCCATAAGGATTTGTAAAAGTATAGGTATTGCCTGAGCGATAAGTGTAGAGCTGTGGATTATCCATGTAGTCTCTAAATTGTAATGAAGCGCTATTGACTTGTTTCCAAAGACCTTGCCAGCGCGGGTTGCATGATCCGCCGTCAGGACAGCCGTAGCCAGTGGCCCAGTCGAGCTGTCTTTGTGTCGGTGATTCTTCTTCAATTAAACTTTGTTCTTTTTGTAACAAAACTAATAAAAATTTAGGGTTAACTTTATTGGCAATAGCTCGATCATAAATTACTTCTGGTGCAATCCATATTTTTCCATCTGCGTCAGTGCAAGCATAATTTAGTAAATAACTATTTTTATTAGCAAGAAATTCTTTTATATCCTCTAAATCCATGGATGTGTAATCAAGTACTTCTTCGTCGCTAATAATAAAGTTTGGATTAAAGGTGGAAGCATGGGCAGTAATTGAGCTTAAAGTAAAGAAAAACAATAGAAATACAAATACCGATATAATTTTTTTCATTTATTTTTATTTATTGATTATTTTTAAATTTTATATTAACATTATAGTATATTAAAGAAGTTTCAACAAACTTTTTACAAAAAGGGGTTGACAAGAATGCAATATTAAGTTATTGTATTTTGTTGAGTAAA
The DNA here is from genome assembly GCA_964467155.1 of uncultured Gammaproteobacteria bacterium. Classification (GTDB taxonomy): domain Bacteria; phylum Patescibacteriota; class Patescibacteriia; order Patescibacteriales; family GWC2-42-12; genus CAYXNZ01. The sequence continues at coordinate 18,841 of CAYXNZ010000004.1, forward strand.
AAAATAAAGAAAGGGAGGGGATTATCGTGGAAAAGGAAATGATAAAGGGTCTAAGTGTAAACAGAGTGTTGGGATCCGATAATTGGCCTGATACAGTTATGGACGAGCACAGAAGAACAGGTAAGGGTTGCAGTTTTATTCCCCACGAAGATGTTTTTGTAGCTGGTCTTGACGGAAGACCTGTTATCAATCTTGGAAATTGTCTTCAAGAATTTGGTAATATTGGTCTGGCAGAAATTCATTTATTTTCTATTCAAGAGGCATTAATTTGTGCCCCCTTCGCTATTAATGGGAACAATTTGCCTGCCGAAGAAAGTCATTCTTTTCAAAAGAGAAAGGAGGAAATACGCGAGGAGACGGAAGCTTGGGTGCAATCCAAGTATAAAGATGAAATAGCTTCCATGTCTAAAAATGGTGACGGGCATGACGAAAAAGATGTCATCCTTCCTCTGTCCAAATCTCCAGAATGGGATGGGCATAAGTCTACAAGAATGGAGGTTCGTCGTATCTTGCGTACTTGTACATAAAATAGAGACCAACAACAAAAAGGGGTTTACCATGGCACATGACACGGTAAACCCCTTAATCCTTTTTATTTTGATAATTATTTTATTTTTAGTTCTACTTTATCTTTAATACCGAGGTCGATATTTATTTTATCGCCCTCTTTTATTTTACCTTCAATAATGTCCATAGCTAGCTCATCCAAAATCATTGTTTGAATAATTCGTTTGAGTGGTCGAGCACCAAAAGTAATATCATAACCTTTTTCAGCTAGCATTTTTTTGACTTTGGCAGCAATATAAATATTAATCTCTTTGTTTTTTAATCTTTGTTTTACTTTAGATATTTCTAAATCAACTATTTTTGATAGATTTTCTTTATTTAAGTTTTTGAAGATTACTATTTCATCAATACGATTTAAGAATTCAAGCTTAAAATGATTTTTTAATATTCTATCTATTTTTTCTTTCATCTCTTGGTCACGCATATCAACAGCTTTTTTAGCATCACTGCCATCAGAAAAACCGATTGAGTATTCTTTTATCACTTCATTACCAAGGTTTGAAGTCATGACGATAATCGTATTTTTAAAGTTTACAATCCGACCCTTTGAGTCAGTTAAATGGCCATCATCCAAAATTTGTAATAATATATTAAATACTTCTGGATGAGCTTTTTCTATTTCGTCAAACAAAACGACGCTATATGGTCGACGTCTAATTTTTTCTGTTAATTGACCGCCTTCATCGTGACCGATATATCCAGGAGGAGAGCCGATGATTTTTGCCACAGAATGTTTTTCCATAAATTCACTCATGTCTAGACGTATTAAAGCATTCTCGTCGTTAAACATAAATTCGGCTAGAGTTTTTGCCAATTCAGTTTTACCAACACCAGTTGGTCCAACAAATAAGAATGAACCAATAGGTTTCTTTTCTTCATTGACGCCAGCACGTGAACGTCTGATGGCGTTAGCAACTGCTTTTATCGCTTCGTCTTGACCAACAACTCTTTTTGATAAAACATCTTCAGCTTTGGCCAGTTTTTTAATTTCTGATTCAAGCATTTTGGACACAGGTACGCCAGTCCATTTAGCAACGACTCGAGCAATATCTTCTTCATCGATTTCTTCTTTTAATATTCTTTGACCAGCACTTTGTATTTTTACTAATTCTTTTTCTAATTTTTCAACTTCACGTTCAAGATTTGGAATTTCTGAATATCTTATTTCAGCAACTCGAGTGAGATTGTCGCCACTTCTTTCAGTTATTTCTGCTTCTGATTTTAATTCATCAATTTTTTTCTTAGAATTTCTTATTTTTGATATGATATCTTTTTCATTATTCCAATGTAGCTCTAACTGATTAGCTTTTTCTTTGAATTCAGCTAATTTTTTATTTAATGTTTTTAATTTTGAGCCTTTTTTATTTTCTTTAATTAAACCTGCTTTGGCAATTTCCAACCTTTTTATTTCTCGTTTTAAGTAATCTAATTCTTCAGGCGAGGAGTCAATTTCCATGCGAAGGGCTGAAGTAGCTTCATCCATTAAATCAACTGCTTTGTCGGGTAAGAATCTGTCAGTGATATAACGCGCTGATAATTTGGCAGCAGCAATTAATGCATCGTCAGTAATTCTAACTCCGTGATGCACTTCGTATTTTTCTTTAATACCACGTAAAATAGATATAGTGTCGTCAATATTCGGTTCAGGTACATTGATTGGTTGAAAACGTCTTTCTAGAGCTGCGTCTTTTTCTATGTATTTTTGGTATTCTTTAGTTGTGGTAGCACCGATAGCTCTTAATTCACCACGAGCTAGAGCTGGTTTTAGCATGTTTGAGGCGTCCATTGAGCCCTCAGAGGCACCAGCACCGACCAGAGTGTGTAATTCATCAATAAAGAGTATTACTTTACCATCTTGTGACTTTATTTCCTTTATAACCGCTTTTAAGCGATCTTCAAATTCACCACGAAATTTAGCACCAGCAATCATTGAGCCTAGGTCTAAGCTAACTAATTCTTTATTTTTTAGATTTTCAGGTACATCACCGCTAATAATTCGTTGAGCTAAGCCTTCAACAATAGCTGTTTTGCCCGTGCCAGCTTCACCGATTAATACTGGGTTATTTTTTGTTCTTCTAGACAAGACTTGCATGATACGTCTTATTTCTTCATCTCGTCCAATAACTGGATCAAGCTTTTCTTGTTTAGCTAATTGAGTTAAATTAATTGCATATTTTTCTAAAACATTATGTTTGCTTTCAGGATTGGGGTCGGTTACATTATGAGAGCCTCGTAATTCAGCCAAAATTTTTAATATTTTTTCATATTCTAGCCCGGCACTTATTAAAAGTTCTTGAGCTTTAGATTTAATACCGATTAGAGCTAGCAGTAGATGTTCAGTTGAAATAAAATCATCTTTTAATTGGTCAGTTTCTTTGCGTGATCTTTCTAATATCATAGCTACTTCAGCGGTACCTTGGACTGCTCCAGCCACGGCATTAACTGCTGCTTTGGGTAATTTTTCAATCTCATCGTAAACTTGATTATTAATATTGTCTGGACTGAGGCCGAGTTTTTCCATAATTGGCTTAACCAGACTCTCACTTTGAGACAGCAGGGAAGCCAAAATATGTAGAGCACTAATTTGTTGTTGTCCACTATCTTGAGCGATTATTTGAGCATTAATAATAGCTTCTTGCGATTTATTAGTAAATTTATTAAACATATATTTATAGTTTGATTATAATCTTTAAAAGAATAAAAGTTTTATTAGCACTCTCTTTATTAGAGTGCTAAAAGTACTATACGATAAAGTTTTTTTCTTGTCAATGATTTATAGAATTAAATCAAGACTTGTGTCACATTTAGGGCATCGTCCATTTTTATCATATCTTTCTATGTCATAGCCGAAACGTTGAATAACCAATTTATTACATTGGGAGCAGAAAGTATTTTCTCTTTGATCGCCAGGAAGATTGCCAACGTAAACATATTTTAAGCCAGCGTCTTTTCCTATCTCGTGGGTTGTTATAATGATATCACTAAGAGTAGGTGGTAGAGCTTTGAGTTTCCATGATGATTCAGGTGAGAATCGTGCTATATGCCAAGGAATATCAGTACCTAATTCATTAGCTATGAATTCTGCTAAACGCTGAAGCATTGATGGTTCGCTTGATAGATTAGGAATGATTAATGTTGTTATCTCCAGATGAACAGGAGATTTTTTTATATTTTTTAAATTTTCTAGCACTGGTTCGATTCGAGCTGAGCAATTATTTTTATAAAAATTAGCATCAATAGATTTTAAATCAATATTAATAGCATCAAGATAGGGAGTAATGTCATTTAAACATGTTTTGCTCATATAACCATTGCTTACCCAAATATTTTTTATTCCGTTGGCGTGAGCTATTTTCATCACTTCTAAGGCGTACTCAGTAAAGACAGTCGGTTCGTTATAAGTGTAAGCGATAGATTGACAATCATTTTCGATTGCCGATTTAACTATAGCTTCAGGTTTTACATAAGTTATAGTAGAAATGTTTTTCTCAATGTTTTTAGCTTGACTAATGGTCCAGTTTTGACAATTGGCACATTTAAAATTACAACCCAATGTACCAATAGAATAAGTTTCAGTACCAGGCAGAAAATGGAATAAAGGTTTTTTTTCAATTGGATCAATATTCTGAGTAATTGGATATCCGTAGTTCAGACTATACAATATACCACCTAAATTTTTTCTCGCATTACAAATACCAGTTTGATTATTTGTAATCAAACAAGAATGATGACATAACTGACATTGCACTTTGTTGTCATTTCTTTTTTTGTAATAATTAGCATTTTCCATATGATTTGTAGTGTATATTTTTAATTTAGCAAATATTCATAGAAAAGTTAACTGTTATAATAAATATTTTGCTAAAATTAAACTTTTTTACTATACTTTAAGAGTAGGGAACGAATAATATATCATTTTTATATTATCCCATTAAAAATAGAATAAACACAATGGATAAAATTAATATTTTAGGAATAAATGTAACAAAATTATCCAGAAGGGAGGCGATTGAAAATGTTAAATTTTTTTTATCTTCCAATAAACAACATCAAATTGTAACACCCAACCCAGAAATTATTTTAAATGCTATCGGAAACGATGAGGAATTATTTTATATTTTAAATCACGCTGACTTGGCAGTACCAGACGGCTTTGGTTTAAATTGCGCTGCTTGGGCGATGTTCAAAAATCTACATCGTGTTGCTGGATCAGATTTGATTTTAGATATTTTAAAAATAGCTGAAAAGAATAATAAAAAGGCTTTGGTGCTAGTGTGGGACAAAGGATTATCTTCTGCGCAAGATATTGAAATAATATTGAAACAAAAATTTTCAAATTTAGATGTTTTGGTAAAAGAAATTGACAGAAGAGGGGAGACGATTAATTTTACAGAAGTAAATGATTTTAAACCAGATTTAGTTATCACTGGGCTCGGTGCACCTTGGCAAGAAAAATTTAATTTTCATAATTTGAAAAATATTCCTTCAGCGAAATTAGCAATTGGAGTAGGGGGGAGTTTTGACTTTTTAACTGGTAAAATTAAGCGCGCGCCAAAAGTTATGAAATTTATAGGTTTGGAATGGGTTTGGCGAGCATTGAATCAACCAAAAGGTGGGCGCATAGAAAGATTAAAAAGAATTTATAAAGCAGTTATTGTTTTTCCGCTTAAATTTATTCGTTGGTTTTTTATATTACCATTTTTTTATCGAAAGAATGTTGCTTGTTTGTTATATAAAAGAGAAGGAGATAAAATTTATGCTTTAATTGTTGAGCGTGAGTATAGTCCTGGCAATTGGCAACTGCCACAAGGAGGAAGAGACGATCAATCGATTATTGAAACTGGTGAAAGAGAGTTGAAGGAAGAAATAAATAATAATTTATTTAAAACAAAAAAAAGTTATCGTAAAGTAGCGAGGTATAAATTTTGTGATAAGAAAAACGGCAAATATTGTTATAAATATTGGGGTTACAAAGGTCAAAAGCAGGATTTGTACATAGCAGAATTTATTGGACAAGATAGTGATATAAAATTAAACTATTGGGAGCATATAAATTGGAGATGGGTGGATATTGATAAATTAGTAGCGGAAGTTAGTTCACGAAGAAAAGAGGCGACAGAAAAGTTTTATAAATTATTTAAAGATTATATATCTAAAAATTTGCAATAAACATAAAAATATGTCAAAGATTAGAGTTCGTTTTGCACCATCGCCAACAGGATTTTTACATGTCGGTAGCTTAAGAATAATTTTATTTAATTATTTGATTGCCAAAAAAGGCAAGGGCAAATTGATTTTAAGGATAGAAGACACGGATCAGAAAAGAGAGGTTCCGGGCGCGGTTGAAGGCTTAATTGATATTATCAATTGGCTGGGGATTGAATTTGATGAAGGGCCACATGTTGGTGGTGATTTTGGACCATATGTCCAGACTCAAAGACTAGATATTTACAAAAAATATGTAGATGAATTATTAGCTAGTAAAAAAGCTTATTATTGTTTTTGTAGTACTGAACGATTAGAAAAGATGCGCAGTGATCAACAGGCTAGAAAATTGCCACCTCGTTATGACAGACATTGTCGAGACTTAACCGAAAAAGAGATTCAAGAAAGAATACAAAAAGGAGAAAAATTTGTAATTAGGCAAAAGATGCCTGTTGATGGAGAAACAAAAGTCTATGACGAATTGAGGGGAGAAATAAGTTTTAAAAATCGAGATTTAGAAGATCAAGTTTTAATAAAATCAGATGGAGTGCCGACTTATCATTTTGCTAATGTAGTTGACGATCATTTGATGGAAATTAGCCATGTGCTGAGAGGAGAGGAGTGGTTGCCATCTTTTCCTAAGAATGCTTTACTTTATCAGACTTTTGGTTGGGAAATGCCGAAATTTATTCATATGCCATTGTCTTTAAATAAAGGCGGAGGCAAATTAAGTAAGAGACAGGGAGATGTAGCCGTGGAAGATTATCGTGCCAAGGGTTACCTGTCTGAAGCTTTGATTAATTTTAGCGCTTTGCAAGGGTGGCATCCAAAGGGAGACAATGAAATTTTTACTTTAGCGGGAGTAGAAAAAGAATTTAAGATTGAAGACATGGGTACTAGCCCTGCCATTTTTGATGTTGATAAATTAGATTATTTCAATGGTTATTACATTAGACAAAAATCAATTGATGAATTATTAGTACTATGTAAACCTTTTCTCAAAGAAATTTTGACAGCGACAGCAGACGAATCAAAAATAAAAGATGAATATATAAAAAAAGTTATTGAACTTGAACAAGAAAGATTAAAAAAATTATCAGAGATATCTGAATTGACCGAGTTCTTTTTTTCGGACGAATTGGATTATGAATCAGATTTGTTGATTTGGAAAAAATTATCAAAGAATGATATCAAGAAAAATTTAGTTGAATTAATTGATAAATTAAAAGGTATAGAAGAAAAATCTTGGACAAAAATTAATATAGAAAAATTGTTAATAGATTACATAAAGAGCAAAGAAGCTAAAGTGGGGGATTATCTTTGGCCAATGCGTGTGGCATTAACTGGGCGAAAAGCCAGTCCAGGCCCATTCGAAGTGGCAGAAGTTTTAGGTAAAAACACTAGCTTAGGGAGAATAGAATCTGGGATTCAAAAATTAATTTAAGTTGTGGGCATTGAAAAGAAATAAAAAAAACTTGGGTATTAATTAGTGTTATCCAAGTAGTCTTTTCTCATCTAAAGATGAGCCTGAACTGGGAAATTAGATTAGTTATCACAGGTCAAACCTAACCCTTGGATTTTTTAAGGTATGGTTGAAAATTCACTTACATAGAGGCGGTCTTTTTACCCCGCTTGCTATGTCAGGCGGGGCTGATCGGTACTATGTGAATGGTCTTTGTCTGAAAGGGCATTGTGTGATCTGAAAGGATTGTCGCTGACGGGAGACCTTTTTTGTAAAATTGTTAATCATAAATTAATATAAAAATTATGACTATTTCAGAATTATTTAAATTTAGTTTAAACAAAATAACAAAAATTTGTAATGACTATAATCCATTGAAAGAATATGGCACAAAAATAGAATTTAAAAAAGATTATTCAGAATATAAAAATATTTTAGAAAAAGAAGATATTAGAAAAATTTATCATCTCACAGATTGTGGTAATATAGAATCAATAAAAAAGCATGGCGGTTTATATAGCAGACGGTATTGTGAAAAAAATAACATAAAAATCCATAAGTTAGGTGGCAACGATTCATCAAAAGAATTTGATAGTCAAGATAGTCTAAAGAATTCGGAGGATTATGTGCGTCTTTCTTTTGTTGATAATCACCCAATGTTTTATGGAAAAAGCAATATTGTTTGTTTGGAAATTGACATTGAAGTTATTTATTGGGATACAACACATCATAGTGATATTAACGCTACTACTCAAAAACAAAAGCCGATAATTGGTAAAGATATTGCTTGTTTTAAAAAGATAAAATTTGATATAATAAGAGGGGGATGGATAGGACACGATGATAGTGATATAAGAAAAAGCTATTATCAAGCCGAGATAATGGTAAAAACATTTATTCCTATAAAATTTATAAAAAATATAAATATACTATAATGGCAAATAGACCAATTTTTATCCCCAATAAAATCAATAAGCCTTTTGTTACGGAGCAAAATATTGAATTCAAATGGATTCCAGGTATGGCAGTTTCGCAAAAAATGAAAAATGTGAAATCTTTGCATAAAGCAGTATTGGAAAATCAAAATATTAGAGATATATTAGAAATATCTACTAAATCAGAATTGGAATTGGGCATAAGACTTAGCGCTTTTAATTTGCGACTAAATTTTGAAAATGGTAAAAAAATTACAGTTGAAGCTGCTTTTCAAGGAAGTAAAGTATTTGAACATGGTGGACCATATCGGAATTTATACTTAATGAGCGGACGCGAAATTAAAAAAGATGAACGATTGAAACAATCAGGGGTGTTAATAGGATTTAATTATCAAAATGAGAAATGGCCGCTTGAACCGAAAACTGCATTTTATGATTGGTTGTATTTAAAAGCATTATGTGAAAATAAATCGCTTAGCGATAAACTTATGTCTTTCGCTGGGTTTTCAGATATTGAGTTTAATCCTAAAAAATCATTGAATTGCCAAGCACGGTCAGCCGCTCTATATCTAGCAATATATAATAAAGTTAATCTTAGTGATTTATTAAGAGATAAAAATAAATTTATTAAAGAACTGTATTTGCAATTTAATCCAAAAATTAAAGCAAAACAAAACACTTTATTTTAATTTGCAGTTTATAATTTTATAAAAAATTTTACTACAAACAATTTCATTTATGAAAATTAAAAATTGGTTTTTCATTTTTTCATTTTTATTTATTTTAATTCCAGCTGTTCCTATTTTTGCCGGCAATTTATATAATTCAAGTTTACAGGGAATAGCACGTGAACAGGGTTGGTTAGCGGAACATATCGGTGGTACATGTAAATATCGTGAGCCAAGCAATGCAGAAATACAAAAATTGGAAAAATATTGCAAAGGCTATGAGGGTACTATTTGTTTTAGTGCCGTAGAAAATTTAATTGAGTTTAAAAATTGCAGCACATACGGCAAAGTAATCGGTATTAAAGATAATAATGTAGTATTTGAACAGAATAATATAAATAATGATGGAATAGATATAATGAAGGACAATGAAAAAATTTTAATAGAGAAAGAAAATCTTGTAAATATGGCTATTTCGGGACTATTTAAGTTTATTTTAAACAACAAAAATAAAATTTCATCTCTATTTTCTTTAATTGTAGCTATAGCTATTTTAAGTGCTAATTATTCACAATGGTGGCATATAACCTATGATGGTAAAATGATAACAAAGAAATGGGTAAAAATATTATTTGGCATAAGCATTTTATTTTTAATTATAGCAGGGATTTTAATCCTTCTTTAGAATTTATATGTCTTCTTATTCATTCAAAATTCAAAAAGTTGATCATCCCGGAGATTTGCATGTCCATGTATATTATAATGAAGGCAAAAGTCGAAAATTGTTGGGTAAATATAGTATGATTAAATTAAAACCCTTACCCGGTAGCAAATATCAATTGTCCAATAAGGAAAAAGAAATTCTTAGAAGTTGGTTAAGTAAGCCAGAACAAATAAAAAAATTACAAGATTGTTTAAAGTCAACTGTTTTTAATACACATGAAGTAATTTCAGAATTGATGAAGCATGGCCAAATTATAAACAAAAAAGGTGGAACATTTATTACAATTAATATACCGATTGGTGAAAGATTATGAAAAAGTAAGAGATAATTAATTTTTAAATAATTTAATTTTAAATTTATGAAAAAACAATTTACAATTTTATCAATTTTAATTTTTGTGGTATTTAGTTATTTCACATTAACCGAACAAGTATACGCAGAAATAAACAGCAATGATTATCAACTAGACAGCGAACAAATTCAATATTCGATAACACCTTTAGAATTTAATGAAGGAGACAGATCGCCAATTGAATTAAAAATCAAAATATTATCTTCAGATTTTGATTATACTGAAATTAGATCCGTCTACTTTCATTTTTATAATTATCCAGATGATATAGATTTTTCTTTTTCTAAAGGGATTTTTGAAAACGATTGGGATATAAACAATAGAGAGTTTACATTCGATTTTATGATTGATAACTGGTCTGTGAGGCGTAATGCTAAATTAGTTTCAATTAATTACGGCATTAAATATTTAAATACTTCGTATTCTATCCCGATTGACAATGGGTCACAAATAATTGTTGTCCCGAAAGTTCCAGTCGACTGTACTTTTTTTACATACTCCGATTGGTCAACTTGTTTCGTTAATGGCCAGCAAACACGAACCGTTATTTATTCTAGCCCAAGCGGTTGTAGCGGTGGTAGCCCTATTTTAACACAATCGTGTATCTACTCTCCGACCTGCACATTATGGACATATTCCGATTGGAGCGAATGCATAAATGGACAACAAACAAGAAGTATCACATCCTCTTCTCCTGAGAATTGTATTGACGGTAATCCTATTTTAAGCCAAACATGTCAGGTGAAAATAGAAATAAATAATACTGATGATATGAATAATAGTGATCAAATAACAGAAAATAATAATACTAATAATTTCAGTAATCAAAACTATTCTAACAGCCAAAGCGTAATCCAAGAAGAAAAATCTCTAATAACCAAAATAGACAAAAATTTATCAAAAAGAGTAAGCGGTAATATTTTATTGCAAGTAGAAAAAAACGGCGAAGGGTGGTATGTTTATCCAGATAACCAGAAAAAATATTATTTAGGCAGGCCGGCAGACGCATTCAGCATAATGCGGAATTTAGGATTAGGAATTGCACACAGCGAATTGAATAATTATCTTAATTCAACATTCCCAAGCAGACTGTCAGGAAAAATAATGCTGGATGTTGAAAAAAACGGTGAAGCGTATTATGTTAACCCCAGTGATTTAAAAGGATATTATCTTGATAGGCCGGCAGACGCTTTTAGAATAATGAGAGAATTAGGATTAGGCATTACTAATACTGATATAAGAAAAATTGACGTTGGGGAAGTTAAATAAAATCCTACGTGGATAACAAAAAAATACGCCAATGGCATAAAACAATTAATATAATAATTGTTTAAGATGGATGATATGGACTAATACATGCCGCCGTTTTTTTGTTTCAATATATTATGTTATAATATAAAGATGAAAAGAAAAATATTAATAAAATTATTAATAGTAGTTTTTATTTTTTCTACACCACTTGGCGTAGTTGCTGAAGACGGAAATGAAGAAATAAAATTGTTAAATAAGGATATTCAGGCGAAGCAGGCAGAATTGAAGAAAAATCAAGAGAAACAAAGTGTCTATAGTAAAATAATAGCGCAAAAACAAAAAGAAAAAGCTAGTTTATCAAACCAGTTGGCTATTTTGGACAATAGATTGGCTAAGGCGGAATTAGATATAGAAAATACGAATATAGATATGGATAGGGCTAATCTTGAAATAAAAAAAGTTGATTTAGAAATTCAAGATAAGGATGAAAAAATTAATCGACAGAAAGATCATATTTCCAGTGTATTGCATCTCATTCAAAAGCAAGACAACAAGTCTTTAATGGAAATATTATTACTTAATAATTCTTTTGCTGACTTTGTTAATCAAGTTAAATATTTAGAAGATATAAATAATGAAATAAGTAAAAGTTTAGATTCGTTAAATGAGTACAAAATACAATTGGAAGAACAGAAGGATGCATTAACTGAAAAGAAGAGAGAGTTAGCATCATTAAAATCACAGTTAGAAGAACAGCAAAAAGCTTTGACAGGAGAAAAAGAAAATAAAAATTATATAATTGATCAAACTAAATCTTCTGAAACAGAATATCAAAGATTATTAACAGAAGCGAGGAGAGAACAAGAGCAAGCCGCAGCAGAAATTATTAGTTTAGAAAAAGCGGTTAGGTCAAAGTTATTAACTATAAGCGGTGATGCACTAGAGTTTAATGACAATGGTTTAATTTGGCCAGTGACGAAAAACGTAATTACAGCTTATTTTCATGACCCCGACTACCCATTTAAATATATTTTTGAACATCCAGGCATAGATATTCGAGCAGGACAGGGGACAACGTTAAGAGTAGCTGCTTCTGGCTATGTTGCTCGTGCTAAAGATGCCGGAATGGGCTATAATTATATTATGATTGTGCACGGAGATGGTTTGGCGACTGTTTATGGTCATGTATCAAAAATTTATGTTGCAGATGACGAATACGTTATTCAAGGTCAGGCGATAGGTAAGAGTGGTGGTATGCCAGGCACACCAGGTGCTGGTAGATTAACTACAGGTCCACATTTACATTTTGAAGTTAGATTAAATGGTATTCCGGTTAATCCATTAGAATATTTACCATAATATACAATAATATTTTTTATGAAAAAAAATAAAATAAATAAAAATGGTTTTACTTTAATAGAACTTTTGGTTGTTATCAGTATAATAGGTTTTCTCGCAGTAGCTTCAGTAGTTATATTCAATAATGCTAGAATGAAGGGGCGAGATGCTCAAAGAATAGTTAATATTAGCCAAATAAGCAAAGCATTAGACTTATATTACGACAAATATAGCCATTGGCCAGATCCTTCTTCTGATGAATGCAGTGAAGGCTGGGATGAGGGTTTTTGTGAAGAAGATGAAGGAGACGATTTTATTCAAGCTTTAAAAAGTGAAGGTCTAATGAATCAAACCCCGGGTGATCCACTTTTTTCTGGCGCTCAAGCTTTCAAATATTACGTTTACGAAGAGGGAAGTGAAGGTTGTGATTCAAGCAAAGGTAAGTTCTACGTCCTAGGGATTACCGATCTTGAAACAGACGTTAGACCAACAACAAAATACAGTGGCAGTGGTTTCTCTTGTCCTAATCGTGATTGGCAGGATGAGTTTGATTATGTTGTTGGTAAGTTTGAAGTCAATTAAGATGATTTAACGGAAAAACAATTTTATATTATTTAAACCGCGTTTTTATGTTAACGCGGTTTTTTTTGTGCAATAGGGTGTCAGGATAGAGAGGAGTAAACTAAATGATTTACTTGCCAGAGTATATTTATTGGAATTTAAATTATTTTTTTAAATATATAAAATTTTATTTATTTTTTTTAAATCTATTTTTATTAGATAAGAGCCAACTCAATAGAGGATATAATATAAATGTATTATAATAGCGTCGCACAATATAACTTATGCGACGCTACAGTATTGATTTTGGTGTATTTTGAGGTAGCTCTAGTATATAGTAAGCCCTAATATATGTATTTCTGGATTAAACATTAACAATACCTTTAATAATAGTAAAAATAATCCAGCCGATAGTATTGCGTAAACTATTAATGCCAATATAAATATTGATACAAATACTTTTTCCATTTTTATTTATTTTAATCGTTTTATTATCTCTTTACCCTCATTATATCAAATATGATGTTTTTTTTAAATAGCTTTACTATTCCTCTACCCTACACTACTCTTTTCACATTATGTGTCGCAAAATATTATTCATAAAAAATTAATTCTCCATATCTTAAATCAATTTTTTTAAGTTTAATATAGTCATCTTTTAATGTTTGATTGATTAGAATGTTAAACTTGTTTATTTGACCTTCAAGCTGTTCCTGTGGGTTAAACTTTATTATTGGCCCTTGAATAATCATTACTTTTACTGTATTTAGCTCATCGTCTAGCAAAAACTTTTCAATTTTGAAGGGATAATTATTTTTATTTAAGGTTTCAAATAGTTCAATAATAAATTTCAATTGATTCTTATCTTGTTCGTTAATATTCTTTTCAATAATATAACTAGATGATTGATTATCAATTAGGGGAAAATTCTTTTGAGTTATTTCTAATGGTTCGACCTCTTCAATGATATTGCCATCACTATCTATATAGTAGTAAATGTCATTTTCATGCCAGATGGCTGAATTTTTTGTTTCTACGATAGATGTAATAATGGTTGATGGGAAATCTTTTTTTATTATAATTTTTTCAAGACAATATTTATCTTTTAGATCATCAATTAATGTCTGCCTATTGAATAAGAAAATATTTTTTTGAATGTTTAAATGTGATGACATCTGTTTACTTATTATGTCTTGTATATCTTTTTGCTGTATTCGTTCGTTGCCTATGATATTTATTTCGGTAATTTCAAAAACTGGTGAAAAGAAAAAGAACCATGATAATCCAAAAAGCAAGACTACAATCTCGGTAGCTATAAGTTTAATTCTGCGTGAACATTTTGTTGAGAAATTTTTTTTGGTTCGAGATTTTTTAAAAAAAGGATTACGATACTCTTTTTTATTATAAACATAATGCTTGCCAGCACGTTTTAGAGTTCGTTTTTTAGGATAATTGTTATTAAGCATTTAGTTTATAAATTTATCAATTTTGTGATTGATTATTTCAGAAATTAAATTACTGTAAATATGATGATGACCAAAACGATTTATTGTCCGAGTTTTTTGACTAGTTGGTTTTATAAGATTAAATTTTTGTCCATTTGGAGTTTTAATGATTTCGTCTGCTTGCCAGCACTCCCCTACTTCTTTAATTTTTGTATTTATACCAAAAAATATTAATTCAGCTTTTGATTTATATTTTAAATTTTTTATAGCAGTGTTATCTTTGTTTAGCAAAATTAATCCACCAGAAGATGTTCTGTTTAATAGATATTCATACTCCCCTATTAATTCATCCATATCGTTAAAAGCTTCGCGATATCTCTGAGTTATATCTGTTATTATAACAATTTTTGGTTGGATAATGGTTAATAAAAATTTCATGTCTCCCGGATCAGAAATTCCCAATTCTAGTACTAGTATTTTAGGAAAATTTTTGCTAAAAATAGCCAAAAAAGACCTAAATATTATTTTTACCCACAAATTGTAAGAGTTATATCCGCTAGGTAAATTAAGTATGGCTAGAGGTAATCCAATTTCAGTATTAAAACTTTTAGGATTGGATCTCACATTAAAATTTCGTTTAGCTAACGATTGTTTAATTTCATCTTTAACAAAAGTTTTATTGGTACTTCCGGCAATAGCAATGACCAGAGGAGAATGTATGGCTAATATTATTTTGGTTAAAAATTTTAAATAATATTTTAGAATTGTTTTCAAGAATATTTTCATAGATTATTATTTTTATTTAAAATATTCATCCATTCTATTAAAGGCTTCATTAATGGTTTTTTCATCACGGCCAAAATTGATTCTTACATGACCTTCGCCATTCGGACCAAATGCCATGCCAGGCACAACCGCAACTTGAATTTTTTTGAGTAAATCAATTGAAAACATCCATGAATCGTTTGTCGTCTTTATTCTTGGAAAAACAAAATATGAACTGTCTGGTTTTATGTAAGAAAATGTTTTATTTAGTTTGTCTAATCTGTGACAAGCTAAATCTCTTCTTCTCTTGTATGCTTGCCAGAAGAAATCAATATCCTTGTCACCCATTTCTAGCGCACCCATGGCGGCGTATTGAGAAATGACCGGTGCACAAGTAACTAAGCAATCATGTACTTTTAATATTTCTTTTATGTTTTTTTCGTCACTGTGTAAATAACCAACTCGCCAACCAGTCATAGCATAAGCTTTGGAAAAACTAAACAATCTCACAACGCGATGTCTTAGTTCCTTAACCTCTGCTAAGGAAAAAATAGGTTCATTAGCTATCTTTTTATTGTAATCAATCAAATCTTTATAAACCTCGTCTGATATCAAGTAGAGATTATGTTTTTTTGCTAATTCGGCTAAACCAAGTAACTGTTGTTTATTGTAAATTGTACCAGTTGGATTATTGGGGTTACAATAAAATATTGCTTTAGTTTTTTCAGTTATCAACTCTTCATATTTATTAAGTTCAAAAGTCCAGCCAGAATCTTCATTCAAGGGTACAAAAACTGGTTTGCAACCAGCCAACACAATAACTTCTCGATAAGAAGTATAGGTTGGCTCAGGAATCAATATTTCGTCGCCTGGATTTGTCAAAGCTAAAATAGTCGCAGTAATACCCTCTATTGAGCCAGCAGTAACAATTATTTCTTTCTGCCAATCATAATACATATTTTCTTTTGCTAAGGAGTATTCAATTAGCTCTCTTAGCTCAGGTAAGCCAGGCGAAAGTGAGTATTGTGCGACTACGCCTCTATTTAATGCATTTTCCACTCTCCTTTTAATACATCCGGGCGTATCAAAGCTTGGAATGCCTTGAGCTAGAGAAACTACATTTGGATATTTAGTAGCTTCCAACTCGATTTGTTTAATAATAGATAGTCTTAAATCTTTTACTCTGTCAAACATTTTTATTTAAATTATTATCTATAATTTTTTCTAAAAAATCAGAAAATTTAACACCAGAAGCTTTTATTGATTTTGGTACGAGAGATAAGTCTGTGAAGCCAGGTATAGTATTTAATTCAAGAAAATAAAATTTATTATCCTTTTCATTCCATATAAAATCAGATCGAGTCAAATCTTTACAACCCAAGGCTTGATGGATTTCTACGGCTTGTTTTTGTAATTTTGTAGAAATATCCTTCGGAATAATTGCTGGGCATATTTCTTCACTAGCATCTTTTTTGTATTTAGCTTTGTAATCAAACCAATCGGAAATTTTTGGTATAATTTCGATTATGGGCAAGGCTTTTGTTTTATTTTTTGTTTCAATTACAGTGACAGTAAATTCTCTGCCTCTAATAAATTCTTCCAAGATTATTTTTTTGTCATACTGAAAAGCTAGTTTAATTCCTTTCTTTAATTCTTTTATATCTTTAGCTATAGTCATGCCGATAGAAGAGCCAGTTTTAGCCGGTTTAATTACTATCGGTAGTGGTATTTTTTTTGTTATTTGTTGAATATTTATTTTATTTTTTTTAACAATCACCGTATCTTCAGGTGCGCTTAAGCCGATTGATTTCGCGAGCAATTTGGTAAAAGGTTTATCTATTGCTAGAACGCTTGCTGAACAATCAGAAAAGACATAAGGAATGCCTAGAAAGTCTAGCATCCCTTGCAATTTGCCATCTTCACCATTTTTTCCGTGTAATATTGGTAGTACTAAATCGAAATCTCCATCCACTGCATCAAGAATAAATTTAGTTAAATTTTTTTTCAGATCATATCTCTTTATTTTGTATTTACCTCCACACAAAGCCATGTAGACAGCTTGGCCGCTCATTAAAGATATCTCGCTCTCCTCCGAGTCGCCACCAGCGATCAAGGCGATACATGGTTTTTGCATAATATAAAAAATTTATTTTATAACTTTTGGTTGGCCTGGAATATATTTTCTCAATGCTTCTGGTATAATAATTGACCCATCTTCTTGCTGAAATTGTTCAAAAATAGCCGGTAAAAGTCTACTAGTGGCTAAACCAGATGCGTTTAGAGTATGGACAAATTGATTTTCACCTTTATCATAATTCTTTATACGAATACTACTTCTTCTCGCTTGATAGTCGAGAGCATTTGAAACACTACTTACTTCTTTGTAAATCGCCATGCTTGGTATCCAAACTTCCATATCAATTGTTTTTGCCATAGCAGCGCTACAATCGCCAGCAGCTAGTTGGCTCGTTTGAAAATGTAAACCTAATCCTTCAATCAATGTTTCAGCGTTTTTTCGTAATTCTTTAAAAGCGTTCCAGGATTTTTCAGGCTCAGTATATTGAAACATTTCTATTTTATTGAATTGATGCCCACGAATCATTCCCCTCTCCTCTTTTCTATAGCTACCAGCTTCGCGTCTAAAGCAGGCTGAATAAGCGAAATACTTTAAAGGTAATTCTTTTTTATTAATCATTTCATTACGATGATAATTACCCAACATCATTTCCGAAGTGGCATTTAAACAAAGTTTATCTTGTGTCCAAAATAAATCGTCTCGGAATTTTGGTAAATGGCCTGAAGCGAAGGCCGAATCCTCATTAAGCAAAAAAGGAGGCAAGATGAATGTATAATTATTTTTAGTATGAAAATCTATAAAATAATTAAGCAACGCCCATTCCAAATGTGCACCCAGACCTTTGTAAATCCAAAAGTTAGCGCCAGACATCTTAGCTGCTCTTTTATAATCAATAATATCTAAATTAGTTGCCAATTCAACATGATCCTTCGATGTAAATGTAAATTTTGGTTTTTTACCAAAAGTGTAAATAACTTTGTTATTTTCTTTTCCGCCAGCCTCCACGTCGTCAGTAGGAATATTTGGTAAAGCTGTAATTTTTTCATCGTACTTTGCCCTTGTAATGTCCAATTTCTTTTCAAGATTTTTTATATTCTCACCAATTTCTTTCATTTTTTTTATAATATCTGGCAATGGCTTGGTTTTGGAAAATTTATTTCGCTCAGCCTTCAGGATGTCTAGTTGAGAAATCAATTCGCGTCTTTCGTCGTCTAGCTTTAGCAAACCGTCAATGTCTAAATCTTTTTTAGCCATTCTTTTCAGAAGTGCTTTTTCAACTTTTTTTTTATTTTCTCTAATAAATTTAATATCAAGCATATAAATTATTTTGAATTATTATTTAATTTTAGGATATTTTTGAAATATCGTTATTTAATATTATTGGTTGCGTTGCAATGATTTCATCCTTATAGCTTACTTCTGGGATTGGAAATAAAAGATATATTTTTTTATTTAATACATGGGCATAGCCTATCTCCATTAGGACTGAGCCGCCGATATAGCCAGGAATATTATTTTTTTCAAAATTACAAATCAGGATTGCATCTGATTGTTTAATTTTTTCGTAGTACCACCTGAAAGTATCATTATCAATTTTCATCTTAGCATGATTTTTTTTAACCTCTTCTACAATAGTTTTATCCCCTTCGGCATATTTTTTCATTAATTCATGTGAATAAATTACATGATTTAATTTTTCAAGTTCATGTTTTATTTTTTGTATTTTTTCTGCGTTTGTCTGGCTACCACAAATAGTAATTTTCATAATTTTTCAGTTTGCTGTTTTTAAAATTTTGACGATTTATATATTTCTGGTTGATAAGATTTTAATCTAATAATCTTGGTGTTTATTAATTTTAGTTCATCTAATTTTTTTCTCAAGTCTTTAGTGAAAGATTTTTGATCATAGCCTAAACAAATAATATCTGGCTTCATGGTTTGTATTATTTGATATTTATTAGATAAACTGCCCAGAGTTATCTTACTTTTTGGAAAATGTTTTTTTATTTCTTTTAATCTTTGTTGTTCGCTATTTCGAGGTAAACTCCCCTTAACATCTTGAACAGTTTTGTCTCGAGCAACAATAATAAAAAGTTCATCGCTATATTTTTTGGCTTGTTTAATGAAATCCTTATGACCTTCGTGAAAAATATCAAATGTTCCAAAAATCATCACTTTTTGTTGGGACATAATTTTATAGACCTAACTTAGATGAAATATTCTGTAATGCTTTTAAGCCAATAGTTAAAAAATCATCAATATTTATACCAGCTTTTTCACACTCCATGATAATATCACGATTACAATTAGCAGCAAATGATTTTTGTTTAAACTTCTTTTTTAGTGATTTAATTTGTACGCTAGCTAATTTTTTATCAGGTTGGACTAAAGCTGAGGCAATAATGAGACCAGTTAATGTTTCAGCGGCAACTAGACAGTATTCCAATTTAGTTTCGCGAAATTTGTTTTTGTATTCTGGAATAAATTCATTGGCGTAAGCATGAGAAATAATGGAATTAATCAAATATTCGCTTGCTCCAGCTTCCTTTAATATGTCGACAGCCTTTACACAATGTTGGCTTGGATTATTTTTGGTTTTTTCCCAGTCAATATCATGAAGTAGCCCAATAGTCCCCCATTCATCTTCGTTTTCATTAAAACGACTTGCTAGGGCGCGCATAATTGCTTCTGTTTCAACCATGTGCATTTTAATAATATTGTCTTGAATATTATCATTAAGCAATTCTTGAGCTTGCTGATAATTTATACCCAATTTATTTTCCATATTATAAAAATTATTTTTTTGGCTTCATTAATGGAAACGTTTGGCATTCACGTACAGTTTTACCTGCCAAAAAAGCGAAAACTCTTTCGCTTAAACCAAAACCACAAGTGGGTGGCATGCCATACTCGAGAGCTTCAACAAAATCATTGTCATACATTTGTGCCTCATCATCGCCAGCATCTCGTAGGGCTTGTTGGTCTTTAAATCTGTCTGCTTGGTCAACGGGATCATTCAACTCGCTGTAACCATTACCCAGTTCTGAACCAGCAATAATTGGTTGAAATCTTTGAGTAATATTTGGATTGTCATCATCTCTTTTTGCTAAAGGTGATATGTCAACTGGTACTCCAACCAGAAAGCCTGGTCCAGCTATTTGTTTGCGACAATATTTCCATAAATTATCTATAGCTCTAGTTATATTGAAGCCTTTTTTATCGTATTCTATTTTTAGTTCTTTTAATCTTTTTTCAATTGTCTTGATATCTGCATCAACGATATCTATACCAGTCATTTTTTTGACTGTTTCACGATAGTCGTATTTCTCCCATTTTTTATCCAAGTCTATATCAAATTTTCCAATTTTAAATTTCAGAGTATTGAAGGTTTTTTGAGCTACATATTTGTATAATTCTTCAGTTAGTTTCATACCGTCTTCATAATCAGCATAAGCCCAATAAAATTCCATTTGAGTATAATCCTGCAAGTGTTCGGCATCCATACCTTCATTTCTAAATTGTCGGCCAATTTCAAAAGTTTTTTCAAATCCAGCAACCATTAATTTTTTTTGCCATAACTCACCCATAGATATTCTTAGATAAACATCCATATTAAGAGCATTATGGTGCGTAACGAATGGTCTGGCATCGGCGCCACCAGCTGTTATCTCCAGAACAGGTGTTTCCACTTCTTGAAAACCATTATTTACAAGAAATTCACGAATAGAGTTCCAAAAAGTTGCTTTTTTGCTTATCATTTCTTTTGTTTCTGGATTAAAAAGTATATCTAAATATCTTTTTCGTAATTTTTCTTCTTCATCTTTTAAGCCGTGCCATTTTTCGGGCAAAGGTCTAATTGCTTTAGTAATAATTTTCCAATCTTTTACCATTAAGCTGTTTTCACCTTTGTGGGTAACAAAACATTCTGTTGTGGCCTCAATAAAATCTCCAATATTAATTAATTTTGTAAAATTTTTATATGGTTCAACACCGATTTCTTTTTTTGAAAAAGCTAGTTGTATTTGCGCGCTACCGTCATCAAGATGAGCAAAGCTTAAGTTGCCATGGCTTCTAATACTTCGCAATCTTCCAGCAATATTGAGTTGTTTTTTTTCTTTCTCTAGAGACTTAAAATTATTTAGAATTTCAACGATTCTAAAATTTCTTTCAGTCTTAGCTGGATAAGGATTAACGCCAAGTTTTTTTAGTTCTTGGAGATTATTTAAGCGCTCTTCTCTCTCGTTTACTTTGAGCTGTTTGTTATCCATATTTTTTATGCAAGCTAAATAAAAAAGGCTATTATTAAGGCCTAAATTTAGTATAATGATGTGTGTATTTTAACCTTTATTAGCTAAAAAGTCAAAATTTTGGCAAAACAAAAAACGATTTATAAATAAGCCGTTTTTTTATCTGTGCGTTTATTTTATCTTTAAAATTCTATATATCGCTTCTCCCTTTGGTGTATTAACAATAACTTTATCACCCTTACTTTTGTCTAAAAAGGTCATACCTAGTGGTGATTCATTTGATATCTTACCTTCGGTTGGATTAGCTTCATTAAAGCTGACAATGGTAAATTCTTTTTTGATGCCGTCTTTTTCAACTTCAATAGTTGAACCCATACTAACTTTTCCGTTGCTAGAATGATTTTCTACTATTGTTAGATTTTTTAAAAGCGTGGTTAATTCAACGATCCGACCTTCATTGAAGGCTTGCCCTTCTTTGGCGTCAGTATATTCTGCATTTTCACTTAAATCCCCTAATTCTTTAGCTGACTCGATTCGTTGAGCCACCTCCTGACGTTTAATTGTTTTTCTATTTTCAAGTTCAGTTTGTAATTTTTCATAGCCTTCTGGAGTAATAATTTGATCTTGCATAATTTAAAAATCGCCTTAAGCGAAATTATTTTTAAAACGTAGTTCAAAATATACAACAAAAATATTTTTTACGCAAGAGCTTTCTGTTGATAACTCGAATTTTCAGCTAGTATAGCCAAAAATATTATCAATCCAATGCCAAGCGGATGGTTAGTGTAAGGGCTAAACATATTTAATGCCAAAAGACATACAAGCGATACAATAATTATTAAACTAGTTGAATCAAGGGTTTTTTTAAATGAATAAATAATTATTTTTGTTAATAATACTAAGTAAGCGATTAAGCCGAAGATACCTAGTTTAAGCCATGCGTCGAGCCACCCCCATTCAAAAGCATGGGTAGTGTATTGTCCTGAGATACTTGATTCTAGGACTCGTGGATCTTGTGAGGTGTAAGTTATAGTTTTACCAAAACCTTGCCCGATGATTGGTGATGTTTTTATTCCTTTCCATAGCTCTGGTAAGAGCAACCAGCGAGAAGAAGCACCAGCTTCACCAGTTATTTGCGTCATTCTTTGAGTGATAGCACTAGTCGCGCTTATCTCAGTGATTGGTGTTGGCCAAGGTAATTTTATTATACCAATAATTATAACGCCACTAGTTAAAACAGATAAACATATCAAGGAGACAAGAGAAATGAAATTAAAAACAGATAATTTAGTTTTTATTAATAGCAAAACTAGCATAACGGCGATTCCAGTCGCCAAACCCACCCAAAAACTTCGAGATAGAGTAATAATTATAGTTGAAAATAATAAACAACCAGTTAAGAATAGTGAAATAAATTGTTTGTTTGAAAAAGCTGATTTTCCGTTTGTGGTTTTTAAAAATTTTACCAAAGCTATAATAAAAATAAAAATAGCTAATAAAATGAATAAATGAGATTGAAAAAATATTCGCGAAAATCCACCACTCATTTGTGTAATCTCCCCTACTCCAGTTGTTCTTATCCAGCGATAAACTTCATTAGATAAAAAATAAAAATTATGTGAGAAAAAATATAACAGAAATAGTGTTTCAAAAACTAGCCAAGACATGCAGGCAATAAAAATATTTATAATATCTTTAATGCTCGTCTTTCCTTTAATTAAATCATAGGCTGGAAAAATCAATAAAAAATAAAGCCAACCATTAAAATCAAAGAAAACATTACTCAATTCATTTTTTTGTAGTAAACCGTTTATTAATCCCCAGATAATAAATAAAAATAAAGTAGAAAAATAATAAAAGAATTTAGACTTTAAAAAGGTGATGTTAACTTTTTTAGTTTTAAAATATTCGAGTAATGTTTTGGCTAACCAAATTGACATCACAATAAGCCATAGAGAAATACGAACAGAAATTTTTAATCCTTCGTATTCAAAGAAAAATAAATAGCCCTTTGAACTAATGAGTAATTCGGCGACTATGAGATATAAACCATACTCAATTTTTTTTAATGAGAGAGCTATTATTCCTAAAATAATTATTAAAAATACAAAATTATTTATAGCTGGATAAAAATAAATTACCAGAGATAATAATTCAAAAAATAAAATGTATAGTAATATTTTCTTAATTGACATTGTTTTATTTTAAATTATGTTTTTGTTTTATGATTTTTTTGGCCTCATTGTACTTTTTTACTTTTGGCAAAAATGTTAAGAATCTATAGGCGAAAGACGGCAACCAGCTACTCATAGTTTGCTCCTCTTTCCTTTGCACTTTAAATAATGTTTTGTCAATCCAATATCCTTCGTATCCATTTTTTAATATAGTTAACCATAAATCCCAATCTTGAAAACGTTTTATATTTTCATCCCAACCTGATTCGGGAAATGCTTCGCGTCGAATAAGAGAAACTGTATTTATATACGGTTCTTTTTTTAATCTTGTTGAATCAAATTTTCCAACCCGAAACTTTTTAAAACCCCAAACAAAAGACGAGTAGGTATATCCGGCCTCAGGATGTTCTTTTGAGGCATTTATTTGCTCTTCTAGCATTGTTTGGCTTAAAATTGCATCAGCATCACAGAATAATAAAAAATTGCCACTTGAGAGTCTATAACCAGCATTTCTGGTTTTTTGAGGACCTTGATTGGTATGTTTGGCGTAAATAAATTTTTTACCTTGTTTTTTGAAGATATTTTGGTATTTTTCGGCAATTAGTGCAGTCTCATCAATTGAACCGTCATTAATAACAATAACCTCGTAATTATCGTATGATTGTTTCAGAATGCTATCCAAGCAGTCTGACAAAGCTTCGGCTTGATTGTAAACGGGAATAATAATTGAAATCATGAATTTAAATAATTATACAATATTTTTATTTGATTTTGCCAATTAAATTGTCTAACAACTCTTTCTCTCCCCTGCTCACCGAGTTTTTTATTTAGGTTTTGATTGTTAGCAATTTTTACAATAGTTTCAGCGATATTGTTACTGTCATTAGGATTTACCAGTAAACCATTAAAGTTATCTTGTACAGCATCACCTACTCCCCCACTATTACTAGCGATAACCGACTTACTCATCAGGTTAGCTTCCAGATATACAATACCAAACCCTTCAAAGTCATCATTAATTTGTCTGGATGGTAAAATAAAAGTGTCGCATAAATTGAGCCAAGCCCATTTTTCTTCTTCTGAAATTTGTCCCAAAAAAGTGACATTTTGAATTACAGTTTTGTTTTGTTGTAAAATGTTTTTTAGATATTCTTCATCCGGACCAGTACCCGCTATAAAATATTGCAGATTAGGGATATTTTTCAAGACTTTTGGCAAAGCGTCAATTACACGATCAATTCCCTTCCTTTTTACTAGACGTCCCAAACTAAATAAAACAAATTTATTATCTAGCTGATAGTTGTTTTTTATTTTGTCTACTAAATTATTATTTATCTTAACTCTGGTATCTATACCAGGATTAACCACTTTTATTTTATTGGTCAAATCTGGAAATTGTTTTTTGATTAAGTCAGCTAAATAATTATTACCGCAAATTATTTTTTCAGCATTGGACAATATTAATTTAGATAATATTTTTTTTCTAGTTTTTTTCAAAGCATAAGTAAAATCCATGCCATGCAGAATTACACTATAACGTAGTTTAATTATTTTTGATAAAAACCAAACAGTTGTACCTAGGGGAAGGATTTGCCCAACAATTATATGATTTATTTTATGATTCTTTACTCTTTTCTTTAAGACGAAGAAAGCCGGTAACCATTTTAAGAAAAATAATTTATTATTTATTAACTCGTTATTATTGTTATCTAAAATTTCTATATTTTTTTCTGGCCAAAAATCTATTAAATTTTTATAATAATTTGCTACTCCGCCTTTGAATGGTGGATATTCTAGTGTGTATAATAAATATTTCATATAATTAAATATTTTTTTTGAAAAATGATTGAAATATGCTTAAAACATCTTCTCTTTTAAAGCCACCAATAATGAAAAGAATTATAAAATAAATTGAACCGCCGATAGCGGATAATATAAAAATATTTATTGAATTTTTAAAATAAATTACCGCAAAAAACATAACTAAGGACGCAAACAATGACTTAAAAAATATTTTTAAAATAATTGATAGTTTGAAATTTATTATTTTTTTAGCAACAATAATACTTAAAATAAACATAAACAAGCTTGTAAAAACTAGGGTAATGCTAGCACCGACAGCTTGAAAATGAGGGATTAAAGCCAGATTCATTATTATACTAACTAAGAGAGTTACGCCCATAATAATTGTGTTTTGTTTTTGTTTATCACAGGCATTGAGTAGTGAACCAACAGGAAAAATTAAGAAAATAAAGGTTAAAGACGCCATTGATATTTGTAGAGGAAGTATAGCCTCATTAAAGCCAGATTTAAAGAGAAGGACAATTTTATCTGCTAAAGCAATAATACCAAAGCTTATTGGTAAAGATATAATTGTTAGATAATTTATGGCTCTTTCAAAAGTAATAGTTAGTTGTTGACGATTGTTTAGCCAATAGTTACTCATCGCTGGATAAAGAGTAGCAATAAAGGCTAATGGTAAAAATTGTAAAGCAAATATCATCTTGAAAGCCACTTGATATAGACCAACATATTTATCTCCAGCCAATAAGGACAAAAAGATTGAATCAAGATACATATAACCTCTCTGAAAAATAGCAAATATACCGAAAGGAATAGATAATTTAAATAACGAAATTGCGTATTTTTTATTAAATAATGGAAAAAGCTTCAATTTCCATTTCATTACCAAGAGTAAAGAAGCATAGATAAATTTAATACTACTTGCCAAGACTAAGGCAAGCATAATCCAAGATAATCCTTTGCCTAAGTACAAGGAACCAAGACCAAAGATAAAAACAATAACTTGAAACAAAACAGAAATAACACTTTCATAAGAAAGATTATGATGACCACGAATAATAGAGAAGAAAGACAAGGAAAATGAGTCAAGTATCATACAGATTGATGATAAATAAACCAATTGTTTAACTAGCTCACTATAACCAAGTAGATTTATAAAAAGAAAAACAGCTAGCCAGCTGATAATTGTTAGAGGAAGTTTTATTGCTAATGTGCCACCAAGAAGTTTTTGTGCGCTATTTGGTTTTTTTGCAACTTCACGGGTTAAGATATTTGCTATTCCAAAATCAATAAAAATAGCAAATAAAGTCGTGAAGGAAATAGCAAAATAATATTTACCTAAATCTTCTGGACCTAAGCCCCGAGCTATTAATGTAAAATAGGAAAAAGAAATGATTTTTTGTAAAACCAAAGCAAATGTAAAATATGACGTATTTTTCGCAATATTAGTAATTTTTTCAGTCATGATATAATTTTAGCACAAGATTAAGGAATAAAAAAGAAGATCTCTTTCGAGACCAACTTTTTATATAAGATAAGACAAAGTGTATTAACGTTTGCTCCATTGAGGAGCTCTTCTAGCTTTTTTCAATCCTGGTTTCTTCCTTTCTTTTCTACGAGCATCACGAGTCAATAATTCTTTAGTTTTTAAAGTATCTCTTAATTTTTCATCCAATTTTATTAAAGCTCTAGCAATTCCATGGCTGGCAGCGACGGCTTGTCCATTTTTTCCTCCGCCAGTAACAATTATGGAAAGATTCAAATCTTTTTGCAATCCAGTTAATTTCAAGGGTTGTTCGACTGTTGAAACTAAGTCGCTTGTATGAAAATATTTTTTGATTTTTTGATTATTAACGACGATATCGCCTTGTCCATTTTTATATAAACGAACTTGAGCGACTGAAGTTTTTCGTCTGCCAATAGCTGGAATATATTTACCCTTGAATTGAACCGTCTCTTCTACTTGTTTATCGGTTTGTTTTTCTTTTTTTTCTGGCATAATATTATTTTATCAGTAATCTTTTTAGCATGTTATTTCTTAATTTTGTTGGTGGGAGCATATCCCTGACAGCTCTTTTTAGTATTTCTGAAGGTTTTGAGGTAAACAAATCTTTTATTTTAGTTTCCTTAAGTCCACCTTGATAACCTGAATAATGATAATATTTTTTTTGGTCTATTTTTTTTCCGGTAAATTTAAGTTTATTAACATTTTCAACCTCTACTATATCACCCATATCTAGATGTGGTTCGTATTCAGCTTTATTTTTACCACGAAGAATAATAGCAATCCGAGAAGCTAATCTTCCAGCTGATTCATTTGTAGCATCAAATTTATGTAATTTTCTTTCAATTTTTTTCATATTTATATTTTTATGTCAATTCAATCTGTACTACGGGGGCTCCATCACCTTCTCGATTACCTATTTTGATTATTCTAGTGTAACCGCCTTTGGTGTTTTTATAACGTTCGCCCAAAAGTTCAATAGCTTTTTTTACGGCCATTCTTTGTGGTAAAGTTGCTATTAATTTCTTTTTAGCGCTTAAATCGTTTTTCTTAGCAGCAGTAATCATTTTTTCAACTAAGGATCTGACGGCTTTAGCTTTTGTTTCAGTAGTTTTTACTTTTTCATAAATTAAAATACTTGAGGCTAAATTTCTTAACATCATTTCTCTTGAAGCTTTTGGTCGCCCAAATCTTTTGGCTGTTTTTTTATGCATCATAAAGTTTATTCACTTTTTTTCGGTCGTCCGCGTTTTTTAGGTTTTGTTTCGTGATCTTCTTCGTCTTGTTCGCCTTCATCTTTTATTTCATCTTCGGTAGTATTTTTTTTGGAATCTTTTTCGTTAATATCTTTTTCTTCTTTTTCTTCTTCTTTGTCTTGTTTTAATAACGCACCAAACTGATTTATTAATATGTTAGTGGATTGGGCAAAAGCCTCTTCTGGAGTGATTGTTCCATCAGTTTCTATATTTAATATAAGTTTATCCCAGTTAGTCATTTTTCCGACTCTGATATTTTCAATATCTATACCAACCGATAAAACTGGCGTAAAGATAGAATCAATTTCGATGTAACCAGTTTCATGTTTTTCTTTTTCTCTGCCTTCTACCATTTCATAACCAACTCCTTTTGAAGCGAATATTTCCATATCTAAATTGCCAGCCATATCAGTGATGTTGGCAATAATTAATTCTGGATTTACAATTTCTACATCGCCATTTGGTGAGATATCGCCAGCTGTGATTTTCTTTTCGCCTTTAACATTTAATTCTAATTTAATAACTTCATCGGTGAATATTTTTAATCTTAATTCTTTTAAAGTTAACATTATTTCCAAAACGTCTTCTTTGACGTGAGGTAATGTCATGAATTCATGATCTGCACCTTTAATTTTGACACCAACGACAGCTGCTCCAGGTAGAGAAGATAAAAGCACTCGTCTTAAAGTATTGCCCAAAGTAGTGCCATAGCCAGGATAACAAGGTTCGATGACGACTTGCTGTTGGTTTTTTTCAGCACCTTTTAAAAATTCAATTTTTTTTGGTAAGGCAATTTTTGTCATATAATTGTGCGTTAAAATATAAGTTGTTTATTTGGAATAAAATTCAACTATTATTTGTGTATTAATTTTTAACTCAACTTCATCTTTACCTGGTAAGTGAAGTATTTTTGCTGACAAATCATCAAGATTTAGATTGAGCCAACCTGGCACAAAAATCTTCTTCAATTTATCTTTCATGTTTTTAAATATTTTTTTATCTGCGCTAGCTTTTTTAATTTTAACTATATCTCCAGTCTTCACTTGATAAGAAGGAATATCAACACCTTTGTCATTAATAGTAAAATGTCTGTGGTTTACCATTTCTCTGGCTTGAGCACGTGAAGATGCGAAGCCAAGTCTATAGATAACATTATCAAACTTGGTTTCAAGCATTTTTAATAAATTTTCTCCAGCATCGCCTGGTTGTTTGTATGCTTTATCAAAAGTTAAACGAAATTGTTTTTCCATTATATTATATATTCTTTTTGCTTTTTGCTTTTCTCTCAATTGCAAACAATAGCCACTCTGTCTACCTCTGCCTTTTGGACCATGGACACCTGGCGGATAATTTCTTTTTACCATAGCGCATTTAGGAGTATTACATCTATCTCCCTTGAGCATAAGCTTTTCACCTTCTCGGCGACACAATTTACATTTTGAACCTAAAATTTTACCCATCGTTTTATTAAAATCAATTTATTTATTAAACTCTTCTTGGTTTTCGTGCTCGACAACCATTATGTGGTATAGGAGTAATATCTTTTATGCCAGTAACCAATAAACCATTAGCATTTAGTGATCTGACGGCTGATTCGCGTCCAGTGCCGACACCCTTAACCTTAACACTAACTTCCTTCAAACCGCATTCCTTGGCTTTATCAACGGCAATTTTTGTAATTATTTGAGCTGCATAAGGAGTTGATTTCTTCGGTCCCTTAAAGCCGGCTATGCCAGCTGAAGCCCATGATAATACATTTCCGTCTTCATCTGATATTGAAACTATAGTGTTGTTATAAGTAGCTGTGATATGAGCTACACCAACTGAAACTTGTTTATCAATATTTTTCTTTTTTCGTTTGTTCTTTTTTTCTGTTTTCTTGGCTTTGTTCTGTTCAAGTCTTTTTTTTACATCTTCTGGTAATTCAATAGTATCACTTTGTTTTGGTAGTTCTTCTTGCTCGACTTCTTCTTTTACTTCATCGGTAACATCAATCACAGGAGCAGTTTTTACCTCGTCTACCTTTTTAGTCTCATCTTTTGTTGTATCTATATTTTTTTCAGTCATAATTAAAATTTTAAGTTTTTTGGGCGACTAGTTTCTTACCAGCAACAGCTACTCTTTTCTTATTACCTCTGACGGTTCGGCTGTTGGTTTTTGATCGTTGACCTCTGACTGGTAACTGTTTAGTATGTCTTATACCTCGATAACAATTGATTTCTTTTAATCTTTTAATATTTGACAGTACTTCTCGTCTTAAGTCACCTTCAACTTTATATTGTTTTTCAATAATTGTTCTTATTTTGTTTACTTGTTTTTCTGCGAGGTCCTTGACGCGAATATTAGAATCAACATCGGCTTTTTCCAAAATATCTTTAGAAGCAGAATTACCTATACCATAAATATATGTTAGGGCTATTACTACTCTTTTATCATTTGGTATTGTTGTGCTTGCTATTCTTATTGCCATAAAATAAAAAATTAACCTTGTCTTTGTTTATGTTTAGGATTCTTGCAAACAACATGCACCCGGCCTTTTCGCCGGAGTGTTTTACAGTCTTTGCAAATTTTTTTAACGCTTGCTCTTACTTTCATATATTTTAAAGCCGGTATGTTACACGGCCTTTAGTTAAATCATAAGGACTAATTTGTACTTTGACTTTATCGCCAGGAAGAAGACGTATTTTATGCATACGCATACGCCCTGATAAATGAGCAAGAATTTCATGCCCATTCTCTAGGACAACCTTAAACGTGGTAGCTGGCATAAGTT
Organism: uncultured Gammaproteobacteria bacterium; assembly: GCA_964467155.1. Classification (GTDB taxonomy): domain Bacteria; phylum Patescibacteriota; class Patescibacteriia; order Patescibacteriales; family GWC2-42-12; genus CAYXNZ01. Next base: position 49,948 of record CAYXNZ010000004.1, read on the forward strand.
CCACTACCTCGCCTTGTGCTTCAATAAATTCTTTTGAATCAGCTACTTTGTTTTTTTCTTCCATTAGAAATATAATCCGTTATATTAAAAACAGTTTTGGCAAACATAAAATATTTTACCAAAACAGATTCGATAAAATCTCTATAAAAATCTATAAAATTAAATAAAATACTTATTTAAAGTGTAAAATTATTATATATTTTTATTTTTTTATTGTCAAGTGTAAAAAAGTAAAAACCGTTAAATTGGCTCATTTCGGTCAATTTTAACTAATATTAAACAATTTTTACTGTGTTAACTCGGCTTTTACTCGCCTAATACCGGCGCTTGAGCTTTCTTCTTTTTTTATTTTAAACTTACCGAGAGTGCTTGTGTTATCAATATGAGGACCACCACAAATTTCTTTACTAAAAATATCATCACCTTCACCAACTGTATAAACTTTAACCTTATCGCCATATTTAGATTCAAATACGCCCATCGCACCAGCTTTTTTTGCTTCATCCAAACTCATCTCTTCGCATTTAACAGACATTTTTTTCTCTATAGCCTCGTTTACTATTTTTTCAACTTCTTGTTTTTGTTCATCTGTCATTTTTTCATTATGAGAAAAATCAAAGCGTAACCTTTCAGCTGTGATATTACTACCTTTCTGAACAACGTGATCGCCTAAAACTTTTCTTAAAGCGGCAAGTAATAGGTGTGCAGCAGTATGTAGTTTGGTTGTTTCTTCTCCGGCATCAGCTAAACCACCTTTAAATTTTCCAGCGCTAGCAGTACGTGAAAGTTCTTGATGTTTTTTCAATTCCTTGTTAAATCCTTTTAAATCTATTGTTACTCCCCTTTCTTTGGCCAATTCTAGACTCATTTCTATTGGGAAACCAAATGTCTGATAAAGATTAAATAAATCATCGCCACTTAATGCATATTCTATTGTTCCAGATTTTTTAGAGAAAGGGCTAAATTTTGGCTTCATTTTTTCAAATTCTTTTAATCCTCTTTCAAGTGTTTTTGTAAATTTAATTTCTTCTTTATTTAATTCATCAATAATCTTGTTAATATTTTTTTGGAGTTCAGGATAAGTCATTGCATAATCGTGTGCGACTAGTTTGGCGATTTCTTTGGTCCAGGGTTTATCCTGTGGTATCCCGAGCAATCTTCCATAACGAATTGCTCGTCTAATTAAACGTCTAACAATATAGCCTTGGTCAGTATTGGAAGGCGTCACACCTTTGTCGTCTCCCATAATAAAGGTAGCTGCTTTTAAATGATCGGTAATGATTCTAATGGCTTTTTTTGTTTCAGTATCTGCATCAATATAGCTTTTCCCAGACAAATTTTCTATTTTATGGAATAAATTATAGAAAGTGTCGTTATCAAATGCATCTCTTTTGCCATTAAGGACAGCTATCGTTCGCTCAAGTCCCATACCTGTATCTACATTTTTTTGAGCTAATTTTTCAAATTTACCAGCTTGAGTTTTGTTGTATTCCATAAACACATCATTCCATATCTCCATAACTCTAAAATTATCAACTTCTTCGTCAAAACTGCCTTTAAGCGGTTCTTTGTCAGGGTTTACATCATAAAACATTTCTGAGCAAGGTCCGCAAGGTCCAGTTTCTCCAGCTGGACCCCACCAGTTATCTTTAGCCGGCAAAGGAAATATTCGATAGTTTTTATTTCCACCTATTTTTTCGTTATAAGGACAAATCTCAGCTTTTATATTTACTTTTTTGAATTGCTCTTGCCATATTTCTATTGACTCATTATCTATCGGACAATTTTCGTCACCCATAAAAACAGTTATATATAGTTTTTCAGGATTAAGATTGAGCCATTCAGGACTAGTCATAAATTCCCAACTCCATTCAATCGCCTCACGTTTAAAATAATCACCAAGTGACCAGTTGCCCAACATTTCAAAAAAAGTCAGATGCCTGTTGTCACCAACATCATCAATGTCTACAGTTCTAATGCATTTTTGTGAATCTGCGATTCTTTTGCCAGACGGATGTTTTTGTCCCACCAAATAAGGAACCAATGGTTGCATGCCAGCAGTATTAAATAAAACAGTTGGATCATTTTCTGGAATCAAGGAAGCGCTAGGTATTATTGCATGACCTTTGGACTTAAAAAAATCCAGATACATCTGGCGCAATCTTTTGGAACTTATTGTTTTATCTGTCATAAGAAGTTTTTAGTATATTTAAGCTGATATATTTCAGTATAATTGTAAATATACTTTTTTTCAAGCGTTTAAATAATTATTCCTCCACCAAGCAATTCGTCTTTTTTGTAAAAAACAACACTTTGTCCAGGAGTTATAGCTCTTTGTGCTTTTTCGAATTTTACGCTTAGCTTGTCTTTTGTTTGATTAATCGTACACTTATTCGCTTTGTGACCGTAACGTATCTTAGCCGAGCAATTAAAGGGCATTTTGGGAGTTTTACCACCTATCCAATTAATGTTTTTACAATTTAATTGATTGCTAAAGAGTGCTTTGTGATTTACTTCGTTTGTGACGTAGAGAGTGTTGGTTTTGTAATCAGTCTTAACAACATAATAAGGTCCAGTTCCACCAAGCTCAATCCCCTTTCTTTGACCAATAGTATAGAGAGGTAAACCTTGGTGCGTGCCGATAATTTTATTCGCTGTCATTCTGGAAGGATCCGCCGACTGGCGGAGACTGATAGAATCTTTTCTTTTTTTAGAAGTGCTGTGAGATTCTACCCGCTTCGTCGGAGCTTCAGCTAGCCTCGCTGAGTCTAAGCGGGCGAGGCGAGTCGCTTCGTTGGCACTTCGCTCCAGAATGACAATTGGACCAGTTTTTAATTTTATATTTTTTTTCAAAAAATTATTATGATCTCCTTCCAAAAAACAGATATCTTGACTCTCAGATTTTTCACAAGGCAATTTATGCTCTCTGGCTATTTTTTTTATCTCAGCCTTTGTATATCTGGCTAGTGGAAAAATTATTTTAGATAATTGAGCCTGAGTTAAATTATACAAAAAATAACTTTGATCCTTACTCTTATCTTTTGCCTGAAATAATTTATATTTTGTAGTTTGGAATTTGTAATTTGTAATTTCTCGCTGCAAGCGAGTATAGTGTCCAGTTGCCAAGTAATTAGCTCCTAGTATTTTTATATATTTTAATAATTCCCCAAACTTTATTGTTTTGTTGCATTCTACACACGGATTAGGTGTCAGTCCCCTACTGTAGGCAGAGCAAAAATATTGTATAACATTTTTATTAAATTTTTGATAGGCGTTTATAGAATAAAATTTAACTTTTAATTTTTGGCATATTTTACGAGCGGATACTTCAGAAGCTGATTGTTTTTCCTCAAGACGTAAAAATAAACCAATAACTTCATAGCCTTGATTTTTGAGTGTTAGCAAGGCAACAGCGGAATCTACCCCACCAGAGATTGCAACTATTATTTTTTCTCTTTTTTTAGCCATAAAATCATTATAATTTAATAATTTAATTTATTCAATACGCAAAAACAGATGACATTTTAATACGTCATCTGTTTTAAGAAAATTATAGTTGAATATTTAGTTATATTATAGCTATTTTTTCAAGCAAATTTTCCAGGACATGAAGTTTAACAAAATAGAACCCAGTTAAAAGCAAGATGACTAAAAGCGATTGAATGATTACTGATTTGTGTTGGATGCCAATTCGTACAAATATATTAATAAGTAGTATTACTACAGTAATAATAAGCAGGATGATATAAAAATATTTTGAAAACTTTATTAAAGTATTAGCTATACCGATTTCTTTGCTTGCCTGCGGAGTAACATATGAAATTTCTTTGTTTAAATCAGTTGTTGGTTCAATCAATGTTATAATATTTTCTTGACTATTTTTTGTTGTGTCAATTTGTTTTGTTTCTGACGAAGTTTCGTTAATTTTATTCTCTTCTGTTACGGGGATGTTTTCTACTGGAGTTATTGTGCTCGGTTTGACTTCTGGTTGAATTGTTTCAGTCGCCAAAACTTTAGTTTCGGTTTCGACAATTTTTACTGGTACAGAGTTTATTTCTTCATTTTTTTCTGTCGCTATTTTTACTGCCAGTAGCTCTGTTTCTTTTCGGCTTCCAAATAATTCTACTAAAATTGTAGTATCTTCACCGTTCATTTCGCCAGTAACAACTGCTAGACCAATGTCTCTGTAATTGTTGTTTAAAATATTTTTTTTATGCAATGCCGATTGCATCAAAGCTGAATGAGCGGAATCGGCTGAAGAAAAATTCATAGCTAGATTTTCTCCTACATATAAATAACTATACTCTCCTCTGTCAATCCAATCCCAAGGCTCTTTGCCGTCTAGACCGTAATGAGAAAAATAATTATTGGCTATCATATCGTTTGCTTTATTCTGAGCCGCGCTTGATAAGACTGAATTTATTTCTAAAGCGGGTAAATTATTATTTTGGCGATCTTGGTTTGTCAGGACGAGAATATCTGTGGTTATTTGCTGTTGCATTTTTGCCATATTAGGGCAAATAAAAAATAGGTAGCTCAGTACTCCTACTTTAAGTAAAATTGATAAAAATACGATTATCAGTAAGGGTTTGGCACGTAAAATTTTTGGCTTATGGTCATTGCCGTCATGTGGAACAAAATAGTCTTTGAATATATTTAATGAGTCGTGGCAATATTTTTTCAATGATTCTTTACCTTCTGTTAGTTCTTCTACCTCCTCTTTCTCTTCATCAATAAAATCATCAAGATTGTCTTTTATATCATCTAAATCAAGCTTCTTCTTGTTGAATAAAAAGGTAAATAATTTGACTAAAAAACCGCCTAATAAAAAAAATACTAGTAATTTTAGCCAGTTTTTATTATCTTTTTTATTATTTTTCATAAAAAAATTATATCATTAAAATGACAATATGTCAAACTGGTTTTAAGGTTAGATCTAAAATACAACCCGTTTATTGGCTTGAATAAACGGGTTGTATGTATTTTTAATTTTTTGCTCTATTTTATTGATCCGCTATAAGCTATAGCTCGGACAACGTCCCATGTGGTAGTGCTAACTGGATTGCAACCAAAGATTGTTTTAAAGGCTTGAATAGCTGTTCTTTCGCTATCTAGGTTCCTGATATCAGGTCTCAAACCATAGGCGACCATTGTTATCGCAGCATTGTCGTTGGCATTATCCATATTAGCATCTCTTTGATAGACTTTCTTAAATTCTTCTTTTGCTTTATTTTCAGCTGGCTGGTTTGCTTCAGATGGCCAACGTCCATTGGCAATTTTGATGACGTCTTCCCATTCAGTTTGAGTGGTTGGCAGTTTGCCAAAAGATGTTTTGTAGGAGTTCATTACACCGGCTCTCTCACCTGCTCCTAGCTTGGCGGTCGTTTCCGTACCGTAAACAATAAAGTTAGTCATGGAATAAGCTTGGTTCAGAGTTAAACCAGAATTTTTAACTAACGAAAGAGTATATTTATTGCTACCTGCAAGTTCATTTGCGATATTTCTAATTCCTTTAATATTATTTAGTATCAAGCTTACGTCCCCTTTATAAGCAAAACCGGCTTCGTTAATAATCTTATCAAGCTGTGTTGCTCTATAATTCAATTCAACACCGAGAACTTCCACTTGTTCCTCTGGTTTAGTAGGGGTAGTAACAATTTCTTTTATCGGTTCAACACCAAGAACTTCCACTTGTTCCTCTGGTTTAGTAGGGGTAGTAACGGTTTCTTTTATCGGTGTAGTCTGCGATTGTTGAGGAAGCGTGACGCCACCAAAAGATGTCGTTGTTTGTGTATAGGTGGCAAATTTGGTGAAATGCTTTGTCCAAATTACTAGATCCGATCCATTATCAATTTTACAATCTTCTTTAGATCCTGTTAAATAAGCATCAACGGTCGCTTGATCATCTGCCGTACAAGTATTGGTAATTTCAGTAAATTCAGTCCCTGTTCTTACATATCCTACTCTCTTGCCGGTTTGTCCTGGGAGTAATAATCTAACCGCTTTATCAAAAGACAATTTAGCGCCGGTAAAACCAACCTCTATAGCTATACTAGAAGTCTTAGTTTGTCCTAAAGTTTTCGGCAGAGTCACGGTCGTAACAGTAGGCGCCGCAATAATTCCATTCCATGTATCATCCGCGCTAGTGACTTTAGTAGAAGCCGGAATCGCCACAGTGGCGTTATTAGCATTAGCTGATGTGATATTGATTTCCGGTAATGTTCCTGTCCCCTCGGAAATAAACAAACTCACGTCAATTTTCGGATTAGTTGTACCGCTACTGATTGTAACCGTTGTTGCCTGAGTCTGATTAGTAATTACAACTTGTGGGGCATCATTAGTTACAGTAGCGTTGCCACTATTGTCTGGAACAACCGTACTATTAGACAAAGTAGTTTTTTCTGTGTTGATAAACCAAGGGTCATAAGTAATATAATCGCTTATTAACTCTCCCGGACCGTTTTCGTCTCCCCAATAATTGTTTTTCGCATCAAGCTGAACAGCAGACAGATTAACCACGTCACCATTAATCGCTATAGTATTTGCTTTCAATATACCAGTCGCTCCTGATCGAATAATGATAGCACTGTGATAAGTGGCAGCATCAGCGACTAAATCATTCTTGTTTACGCTAATACTACCGCCAGTAATGGTCATATCAACGCCGGAGCCAGAACCAATACTCGCAAAACGAACACCGTATGTATCGTTTTCTGTAGTCTGAGCGATCACGCTGATGTCAGTATTTTCTACCACTAGATTTCCACCACCACCTTGGAGATTAATACCACTCTTAACGTTCTTTATAGTGGAATCCCTGACAGTGAGATGGTTGACATAGCCGTTTATAGCGACATACAAACCGTTCTTAAAAATGGAGTTTTCAATGATTACATTAGAGCAGGAAGTGAAATTCACTCCATTCACAGAAGAGCCTTCCATGAATCTGCCATTTCCGTCAAAAGTACTGTTCTTGACGGTTACACCGTTTACATTTTTCAAAAGAAGAAGGGCTGTACCACTGTCAGTATCCGCTAAAAAATTAATATTTTCTATTCGCCAGTTGTCGTCAGCGCCAGGAAGATCGATTGAAAGCGTTCCTTGAATCGTCGGAAGAGGATGCCCATCTCCGTCAACAGCTCCCACAAAATTTAGTTGTTTACCAGAGACGGTAGGATTTTCATCATAAATTCCAGCAGCGACATAAACAGTTCCCCCCAGCACGACAGCGTCAATGCCAAGAGCTATTGTAGAAAATTTTTCATTAAAATTACCCTTGGCTGGATGAGCTGCAATAATACTGCTGTTAGCATCCACAAAAACGTGGCTGCGGTTACCAGCTAAAGCAGCACAAGCCGCGGCATTTTTAACATTATCTGTTGGATAGGAGGCATCTACTGTACGGCGATCAAGTATATAAGCGCCATTATTAGAATTTGAAAGCGCAATTACACTTTGCTGATAATCTGGAGCGTAATAAGCCGTATTCCAAACAATATCCCATTCATTATGGCTTATTAAACCAGAAACGGTTGAAGTCCAGGAATTGCCGGTCGTAGTGTGGGTATTAGCATCATCCTGGCTTGAAGTGTAATGCATTATTCCACCTTTAGTATCAAAAATAACATTATCAGTTATAGAAGCGGAATTTCCTGGTCTTACCACAATACCATTCCTAACTCCATATATTGTATTTCCCTTTATCGTTGCAGAACCTGCTTGAAGAGTTATACCTCTAGTGGTCCAAGTTTTCATCTCACCTAATAAAGTTTCATCAGCATATATAGTATTGCCAGAAATAGTTACATTAGAAGCATTAATAAGAATCAAAGCTCCACTAGTTTCACTCCCAGTAACAGATCCAGCCTGACTAAAAGGAGCTAAACTGGTTGTAATATTAAAATTCTCAATCGTGACATTATCCGCGGTTATGTTAAACACAGGAGTATCTAAGGTAGCGGAAATAATAGTCGCAGACGCATCCGTGGTTATCGTTACGCTTTTAGCTACATTAATTGAACTATCAATTTCGTATGTCCCAGCCGCAACATTAATCGTATCTCCTGGACTTGCTGCAGTAACGGCTTCCTGAATACAATCATGAGTTGTTGATTGAGTTGTATTTTGAACATTGTATTCACGAGTTTTAGTCGAGTCGAGCGTATCATCGATGTACCACGGCGAATATTCGACATTCGCGCTGACTTGATCGCCGCCCGAACACGAAGCCGGACCGGTGATCGCGCCCCAGTAATTGTTTGCGGCATTAATGGTTACAGAATCATCATTAGTTACACCTGCGCTATTTCCATAAATTTTATTATAATTAATTATAGTTCCAGTTACATCCCCAGCATGTTTCTCTATTCCAGTTCCACAACCAGAGATATCATTATATTGAACAGATGTCCCTATATTAGTTTCTCTGATGTTTACTCCCGCATATATTGTATTGGAAATTTCATTGTAACTTACAATACTATCATCAGCAGAATTATCTAACCATATCCCATCATTCATTGTATTATTACCTGCAATAACATTATTACTTATATTTACCCTTGGACCTCCCCAGTATTGTATGGCATTCTTGTCCGTAATACTCGAAATATGGTTATAGGAAATTTTGTTATCACTCCCTGTATGATTCATCCACTGAATAGCATGTTGCCCTGTCACAGAAATATAATTATGAGTAATTACAGCATTTGAAGCACCATCACTCGCAATTGCTTCCCACATAGTATTATAGAATGTATTATATTCAACCAAAGCATTATCTGCTCCTGGATAGATATAAACACCGTGACCGGAATATCCATTAGCAGAAGAACCATCAGGAACGGCACCAGTATTCTGAATTATGTTATTTTTAATAACTACATTATTAGCTATATCAGAAATTATTAATCTCCTGCCAGTATTTGCTTCCGAGCTACCAATCATAAATCCATCAATAGTTATATTAGAAGTATACAAAGAATACGGAACTTTAAGATCGCTTGTTCTCACAAGAATTGTTTCCCCCCCTCTCTTGCTTCTGTGCTTCCTGCCGGATCAACCCCTGCTTGAGCGCCAAGCAATGTGACGCTTTTCGTTATTCTATAACCTACTGGATCACCTAAACTACTATCCCAAATATCATTTGTATAAGTTCCAGCCGCGACATTAACAGTCCCGCCTTCTGCAACTGCATTTATTGCTGCCTGAATTGTAAGAAAAGGATATTCCTGTGTACCTGAATTTTCATCTAAGCCTGTTTTATCAACATAGATAGAAGAAGGCGGATCAACTGCTAACGCAGTTCCTGCAAATATTAAAAAACTACTAACGAGAAATATTGCAGACACAAGTAAAATAACTTTTTTACGAGAAGAAAAAATGTTTTGAAAAGAAATAGTCATACTATTGTTTTAAAAATGTTTATTATCTTTTGTTATTTGTTATATATTTAAACTAATAATTGTTAATATCTCGATAAACACGTAAAAACAAGTTAACAAAAAAACCGCCGGTTATAAACCGCGGTTAGGCAACATTAAAAATAAGGCAAAAATTGTCAAAAACCCCTTGCGAAATATTTCTTGGAGATAAATTCTCCATAAAATTGTTTTTATGCTTTTAAAAAAGCCTTGTACTTGTATTGAAGTCATACCAAAAATAGCAATACTTGTCAAGGGGTTTAATTATTTGTATTTTAAGCTTAAAAAATAACAAAAAAACACCTTGCAATTCTGCAAAGTGTTTTTTAATTAGTAGACTGTTTTTTAGTATAGTCCTGAGAACTGTTGTTTGACGGCGTTAATACTTGCTTCATCTTCAAGAATATTCAGTAAAGCATTAACTACTATTTCTATATTTCCAGTTTGTCCTGTTTGTTTATAGACTAGAGCTAAACTATATAGAGCATTGGCGTGATTTGGATTTGCTTGAACAATACTCAAGAACATTTGTTCGGCCATGGCTAAATCATCATTTTTATTGGTCGTACTAGTAACTCCTTTAGCTTCAACACTTAAATCTTCCTCATCACCTTCGCCTTTGGTAATTTCTTCAGAAGCTGTTTGTGATAAACCTGATTGATTTACACCTCGATTATAATACATTCTGCCGAGTTCAAATCTATAGTCAAGATTATTTTGAGTTGATATTACAGCTTTTTTAAGTTGCTCGATTGCCTCATTAATATTAGCTAATGATTCGTAGGCAATTGATTTACCATAATAAGCAGCACCCAGGTTGGCTTTTTTCTCTATGGCTTGATCATATTTTTTTATAGCCTCTTCAATGTAAAAAGTTTTTTCAGTTTCAGCAGTTTCAGCATTTGCCTTAGCCATGTTAATCAGAGCCAATCTTATATAAGGCACTGGACTATCTGGTTCAAGTATTATTTGTTTTTCATACAATTTTTCAGCCCATTCTAGAGAACCTCTGACATAAAAAGAAGCATTTTCATAGATTAGAGCCAAAGCTTCAATGTTGGAAACTTTGTTTGGCGCCAATTCATTGGCTTTTCTGCCGTGTTCTATAGCCAGAGTAAGAGCATTAGTTATTAATGCTTGATTGTTGCCTTTAGCGGCTTCTCTATTAGCTAAAGTCATGTAGTTATTTGCTAGATTTAACAGATAAACATCTTGGTAAGGTACTGTCTGCACTGCCTTATTCATAATATTAATCTTTTGTTCTAATTCAGAAGCAACTAGAGATTTTTTAGCTAAAACATCACCCATATACATTTTCAGACCCATAGTGAACAGAATTACTACTCCAGCACTGACTGTTAAGAAAATTGCTGCTAGAGCTAAAGCGTATTTGGCAGACGCTCGAAAAGATAAAGTTATTGACTGAAGTCTCTCTGAATATCCAGCAATTGTTATGGCTATGGTAAAAACAAACAGTAGAATAGAAAAGATAATCAGAGAACTATTTATCGAGAACAAGAAAATTAATATTAAATTAGTTACCAAACTAGCAAATAAGGCAAGAAGTAATGGTTGAAGATCTTCCTTTCTGTTCTTTATTAGCGTTAAGAAACTAGTTGATATGGTAATAAGAATAATTATGATAAGTGTTAATGCTCCTAAAATACCAACAGTTGCTGCTGTCTCAAAAAGATAACCACTAGCATTATCAAATCTGACATTCCACAAAGTTGAATTATTGAAAGATTCTCCTCTGTATTTAGCAAAACTATAATCAAATGTTGACGGACCAGAGCCAAAAACAGGGTCTTTCATTAAACTATTTTTCGCTATATCCCACGAGGCGTTTCTCGATAAGCTTACTTCAGTCGGTAAATTAATTGTCATGATATTAAAATTCCCTAGAACCAACATAATAATTAACAATAGAAAAGAGGTTATAGGAATAATAATATTTGTGTTGGAAATTTTTATTATTTTTGACAGAAAGAACATTAGAACTATTACCATACCAACAATAGCAGCCGGCCAGAAAGTAAAAGCATTTAACAAAGATAAAATAAATAAAATTATCAAACCGATTATACCGAGTAGAAATTTTATCGGCCAAATAACGTAATTACTTTTTAAACCAGGATGTATTTCTTTGATTTGGCTCATAGCAACAACAATTATCGGCAGAACGGACGTTAAAAATATAGTCAATGATGATATTGAACCGATTGGATTAAAGCTAATTGTTTTGGTAATAGCTAGTGGTAAAAGAAATATACCGAAGAGTTGGAGTAAGGTATAAACTGATACTAACGATATGGAAGCAATAAATGACCAAAAAATAATTTTCAGTCTTTTAGTAGTAATATTGTTTACTACCAGATAATAGAATAATACGAACGATAAAAAAGCAATTAAACCTTTTGGAGAATTGCCATAAGAGCCAAGTAAACTGATTTTTGGATTAACTGATAAGATTGTTGAGGTTACATAAAAAATAACCATTCCAACGATTGGCCAATCGAGAGGGGTACGCTTGAAGTTTAATTCGCCGGTGATTACTCCTTTTGTTACCCAAGCAACAGTACCCAATAGAACCAAAAAATAAAAGAGAATCATTTTTTCAAAGCCAGTATTTTGAGCAACTAGTCCAGTAAAAAACAACGGGCATAATAAAAAAATCGCTGAGATTGCGGTTGAAATTAAACCGTCTAATGCTTTTGTTGAAGCCGCTGGCTTCTTTGAAATAATTTTATTTATTTCCATACTTTTGTGGTCTTTATTGTTTAAGATAATTATATTAAATTTGATTTAATGTTTCTCTTTAAGATATTCATAAGTATAAGATAAAATTCAAGATTGTTCAAGCTGGATAATTTTTGTCCTACAGATTCATTTATTCTGAATAAATAATGCAAATAAGCTCTTGAATTATTTTTTAATTCAGATATACTGCTGAATTTATTTATTGGATTTAAATCATTTTTGAAAGTTGAATTTTTGATGTTAATTGTTTTGTAAAAATTTTTATTATTTTTTTTAAGATTATTGTGGAAAAATAATTTCCCATGTCTACCTTCTCTAGTTGGTATTACGCAATCAAACAAATCCCAACCCATTTTAACACATCTAATTATATCTTCTGGTTGCCCAACGCCTAAAGCAAATCGAAACTTATCATTAGGGGTAGCTTTGGATGTTTCATCTAAAATAGAATTAAGGAAGTTGCCTTTTGGATCAATTGGTCTGCCACCAAAACCGTAACCGTCAAAACCAATAGCTAGTAATTTCTTTGCGCAGTATTGTCTCAATTTAGTATCTTCACCACCTTGGACGACACTGATTAATTTTGGTTTTTTTAACTTTGTTAATTTTCGTTTAATTATTTGTTTATCATATTCTCGTTTACATCTGCTAGCCCAAGCGATAGTTCTGTCGACTGCTTTTGCGGTTTGTTCAATATTGTGATTATAGGGCGAACAATCATCAAGACAAATAATCAAATCAGTACCTAAATCAAATTGAATTGAAATTGATTTCTCCGGACTCAGTTTTAAAAGAGAGCCGTCAATTGGAGATTTAAATTCTGCATGTTTATCTAAAATTTTTCCTAATTTTGGATTCTTATGTATTAAGGAAAAAACTTGGAAGCCTCCACTATCGGATATTAATGGGCCTGTCCAGTTTATAAAACCATGTATTCCATTGGCTTTTTTAATTATTTTAATACCTGGTTGATTGCAAAGATGAAAGGTATTAACCACCATTGATTGTAAGCCTAATTTATCTAAGTCGGAATTATCTAAAGTTTTTATGATCCCTCTGGTGGCATCAGGGAAAAAAGCAGGAGTTTTAATTTTTCCGTGTGGCGTAGTTATAACGCCAAGACGCGCTGATGATATATTGGATTTTTTTAATATTTCAAACATAGTTATTGAACAATTCCAGTCGTATTAGCGATAAGGTCATTTTTTAGTTGAGTTGTTTGGGCTTTAGTATTTATTGTTATATTTGTTTTTGTTTCATTGTCAGAGGCAGTTGCTGTTGCACCCGGTAATAAAACAACGATTCTGTTTCTGTCTTCTTCTTCAGGAGTGAAGCTTATATTGAATTCAGCATCGGCTCGATAAATGGTGGTTGGTAGTCGGCCAATCCACCAATTTATTTTATGCTCTTCACGATTATAGCTTAGCTGTCCAATTGAAGCTCGATTTTTTTCATCCCATTTAATGTATCCAGGCAAAGGCAGGTTTACTTGAAGTCCAATCAGTTCATGTAGGTTGTTTTCAATCGTCCAATAAACTTTGAAGCTGGTCGCTTCGTTAACTTTTGGTGGCAATGAACCTGTGCCAACTGCAATATTATCATCATTAAAATATCTGATTTCTTCCTTAAATGATAAATCACTGTTTATTTGATTAATAATAGTATTACTTTTGTTGGTGGTTAAATTCTCTGTTTCTTTATCCCCTACACTGAATTGAGCATAGCTTTTAATGGAATCACTAAGAGGTAAACTTGTTTGAACAAATGAATTTAAATTTACAGAAAAATTGATTAACCCCTCTTCACCTTTTTTTAGATTTTCTAATTGCGGTATTTCTAATTTACTCCAACTAATTGTGTTATTACTAATTGTGCCTTCAATATCACTCTGCAATGATTGCCAATTCACCAAATCACCTTCAATTACCATCATAATTATCACATCTTCCAAGTCTGAATCACCTCGATTTGCATAATTAAGAAGATAGTTTATGGTGTCTTCTTGGCTAACTCCCTGATTAGATTGAGAGCCATTAACAAACAGACTGAGATTCAGATCACTTTTTGTTACTTCAAAATCAATTATTTCTTCATAAAAATTATGATACTTGGTGCCTTCGTCAGTTTCTTCAGCAAAATCGAATTTTATTGTAACATTTTGATTATCTTCTTTTTTTTCTTCAAGAATAAAATTAATTGTTAAATTAATTTCTTCGTTGCCTAATTCAGAAATAATAAATGTATTTTTTTTATTTGCTTTTTGCTCTATGTTCTCCGGCAATTCTTTACTATCTAAGATTATAAAATTTTCTGGCACTTCAAGATTGACCAAAAAATTATTTATAAAATTATCTTCACTTGGTTTTATAGATAGAGTAATTTGATTTTCTTCTCCGATAAATGCTGAGGATGATTTTTCTGATAAAATTTCCATACCAATTGATTTAACAACTATTTCTGAACTGGTTGATTTTTTAAATTCACTTGAAAAATTTTCTGGTGTATAAGTTGTATCAACAAAAGCCACCAGAGTTTCGTCATTTGGAGAAATTATTTTACCTTTTATTTTAATTTGCTGAGTAGAGTGTGCAGCTAGACGAGAAATAGACCAAGTATCATTATTCAAAGAAGCCTGCGGTTCACTATCCAAGAATATAAAACCATCTGGATAACGTAATTTAATTTCCATATCAATTAAGGCTGCTTTTTCTTTGTTGTTTAGCTCGAGTATGTAGAAAAATTCTTTACCAGCGATAGTTTCTTCAGCCGCCTTTAATTCAATATTTAAAGTTGAATTTTTTACAGATTGATTTAGAAATATCAAATAATAGTAAGCATAAGCAGCTAAACCTAGGGCGATTAAAACGATCAATGAAATCGTAATTTTATAAAGCCAACCTCGGCTTTTTTTCACATCAAGTTTACTGACATCTATCATTTTTCCGCTTTCATCTTTATATATTTCCGTTAGGCTTTCTTGAATTTCTTCTTTTCTAATTTTATCGTCAATGTATTCGTCAAATTTTTCAATTTCTTTTTCTGTTGGGATGGGTTTTTTGATAAAATCAGCTAAACTCGATTTTTTGTTTTTAATTTTTACCATATTTTTATTCTGATAAAAGGATAGAAAAAAATCTATCTTTATTTAAAGTTGTTGTAAAGTTCCAGTCGTTTTGACTGACTAATAGTGCCTTGGGATATTTCCAAACAACATCTAGTTTGCCGTCAAAGATTAATTTAGATGAGATAGAACTATTAATAGAACCTGGTTGTTTTTGGATTAGCAATGAATACGGTTGTAATTTTTTTTGTTCGGGGTTTAGAAAATTAACCAAATTAGTTATTGTATTAGCTTCAGTGTTTTCAGAAGTATGATTAAAGTTCTCTAAATTAAAGGGTAATTTGTATTTGATATATATTTCAGTTGATTGACCCGGGTCGACTTGCGACCAATTGGCAAAAACAGTTTTTCCAAGTTCATTATACGTCTTTGTACCAGTTGATTGATCAATCTCTAGCTCACTATTAATACTCGTAACATCAGGATCATCCAACCAATCTGCTTCTGGATTTTCGAAATAAATTTCATCAACCGATTTAAACCCATGAGCTTCCATCAAAACACTTCCCTGAGGAACGTAAATTCTCATCCAGTTTACATTTCTTACTCCAATGAAAGGCTCATTTTTTATGCCGTTATGAGTGCGAGTAATAGTAACGGTATTTATAATGCTACCATTAGGCATAATTTCTGATTCATGTTTAATCTGTTCTTCTATTTTTTTATCACTTTTACCACCAGCAATATTGGTATTTATTACCGACAAATAATCCCATTTTGTATCTTTTATTTCTCCGGCCCAACCAAGTTCTTCTATTTTTGATTGTAATTCTTTGTCGTTAAAATAAAATAAAATATGTTTTTCAGATAAACTTTTTTCAAGTGCACCCAGTAGATTTATAGCCATGTCTTTATTTATTCTTCGAGGAAGTTCCTCAATAAGTTTTATCATTAAATCCCCAATAATTTTCTTTGGAGTTTTTGTTTGGTTTGGTTTTTGTTCAGCTAATGTTTGTAATTTCAGCCAAAGATTTTCGGAATCAATCACCATGTCATAATCTTCACTTAAATCAATTTCCCCAAAAATTTTGAGAATTCGCTCCAACGTAGTCGGTGTGATTGCTATTACACCATCAACAGTTGGTCCATCACTTTTTTCCAAGAACCATTCAAGCTTCTCGGCTGATAATGGCCAATGAGGCCACCAATTAGCATCCCAGAAATGCCAAAGTGGATTTACTAGCCAGAGAGGTTCTGGTGCTTTTACGTTTGTCAATAATCCAGCTTCTGTATCATAACTACCGCCACCAGGTACTTCTAAATTTTTAATTTTTCCTTCACAAAAATCAATAATGGCATAGCTACCAATGAAACCGCCACTGCCTCTCATTTCTGCATTGTTTTGAAATATTAATAAATATCTTTTATCTTGTTTGCTGCCTAAAAAATCCGCTAAATTATCGGATATGTTTAAAAATGAAGCTAGTCCAGCTGACAGCAATACTATGTCTTTATTAATTTTTACAAAATCTTCTTGATATTTATCTGGTAATTTTTTAGGATCAATCGTAGAAATTTCTAATTTAAGATTTTTTATATTATTTAAAGCGCTATTAGCTTTTTCGTTAAAATTATTTATTTTTTCAGTTAAACTCTCTTCAGTTGGACTCAAAAGAAAATTAATTGCTTCAGTGGTTTC
Source organism: uncultured Gammaproteobacteria bacterium (assembly GCA_964467155.1). Taxonomy (GTDB): domain Bacteria; phylum Patescibacteriota; class Patescibacteriia; order Patescibacteriales; family GWC2-42-12; genus CAYXNZ01. Next base: position 66,890 of record CAYXNZ010000004.1, read on the forward strand.
AGTAGCTGCTTGAGTGCCATATTGACCAGCTTTAATAATGTTTTTACTGATGGCTGCTAAACGAATGTCTTCATTTGGTGCGATAGCGGCTATCTTAAATATTAAATTATTTACATTATTTAAGTACTCTTCGGCCTGTAGCAGATTATTAGTAGCTTGAGAAAAATTATTACCGGCTTCATTAAAACTTAATTGAGAGATAGACTCCCCTCCTTTGGTAAGATTATTTATTGCTTCTTCACTAGCCCCCAGCACTTGGCCACCTAAATGTTTTATATTTTTATAATACGTGAATGCTTTTATTGGTAATATCAATATCATAAGTATGACGGAAAAAACCAAGACTGGTTTTAAGTATGATAATTTTGGTTGAGGTTTGAATTTAGTTGAATTTTTGCTGATTAATTCTTTGGTTACAGAAGATTGTTTTTTCAGAAGACCAGTTAAATAATTTAATTTATTTTTTATTATTAAAGATAATTGATTTTTAAAAACTAAAGCTAGACTAAAGAGCTTAACCGATAGTAAAAAAATAAATCTCGTAATAAAAACAAAAAACCAACCGACAGTGTAAGAAATTTTTGAAATTATTCTGTAGGTTTTTTTAATAATATGAAGAAATAATTCAAAAAGATTCCAAAAAGCTAGTTGATTTAATTTTTCTTTAAGGTCGTCGTCAATCTTAATAAAATTAAACTTGAAAGAATTTGTATCTATATTTAAATTAACTTTTTTTATTTTAGATATGCTAAGCAACCAACTCTTTATGATAGATAGTGCTTTTTTTAAATATACCATCAGTTTAAGAGATTTTTTTACTTTAACGGCAGGTGCATCTATATCCTGTTTTAAATCAACAACAAATCTAGAGGATTTTCTCTCTTGTTTTATAAATAGATTGGTTTTTATTTTTTTAGACACAATTTAATTATTTTTATTTAAAACTAGATTGTATATTTTTAATGTTTGATTAGCGCATTCCCACCAACTATATTTTTTTGCTTGTTTTAATCCAGATGCGATTAATTTTTGTCTTAAATCAATATTTTCTGCTACGGTTATAATTTTTTTAACCATATCGTCTTTGTCTTCTGGATTAAAATATAGAGCTGCTTTGCCAAGAATTTCTGGCAAACTTGTCTTGTTTGAACTGACAACAGCTAGACCTCTAGACATAGCTTCTAGTGCTGGCAGACCGAAGCCTTCATATAGTGATGGAAATACATACAATAATGCTTTTTGGTAAAGAGTTTTTAGTATCTGATCGGGCACATAGCCTGGAAAAACTATGGCTGTTGGTTGATTAACTTCATAGAGACCATTATCAGTAGCATATTTTTTTAATCGGTTATAAAAATAGTCTTCTTTACCGACCATAACTAACTGAAAATCTTTATTTTTTTCTATAATATTTTTAAAAACATCAACTAGCCGTTCCAAATTTTTATGAGGATAGGCATTACCCACATAAAGGATGTACGGCTTGTTAATATTATAACCTGAAAATGGAATTGTGTCATTATTTTCAGCGTCAAAAAGTGTATCGCGCTCTTTCGACATATTAGCTACGCCTTCATAGGTCACATCAATCTTCCTTGGATTAACATGAAAATGACGTATTAAATCATTTTTAGTGTATTGCGATACAGCAATAATTTTTTTGGCTCGCTTGATAGCGAAAAAAATAGTTATTTTGTAACCTATGTTTTTTATTTTGTAAAAGAATGGCGATAAAGTAGTAGCGCGAATAGTTGGATATTTAATTAAAATTAAATCGTGTATGGTAACGACAAATTTTACTGGACAAAAAATAGGCACATTAAAATGCGGGAAATGCATTAAGTCAACTTTTGCTTTTTTTATATAATAGGGGTAGCATAATTGCTCTTTAAGACTATACCAAGGTATGTTAATTAATATTTTTTTAACATTTTT
>CAYXNZ010000005.1:0-66870 GCA_964467155.1 uncultured Gammaproteobacteria bacterium
TAATTTAGGTGTCCTTTTGTATTAAATTAAGCTTGGGAGTAGAATGTAGCTACGTAGACTTGCTTTTATTGCCGTTCTATGCTATAATGATATTGTTAGCTTAAAAAAGGTTGACAAAAAACAAAAACAAAGATAAAAACAAAAGATGCTTAATAGAATAAAGGAGAAATTTAGTGTAAACTATAATTTTTTTATTACAACTTATCGTATTGGATTATTTATATTTTTCCGAAAAATCTTATTATCTCTTGCAGTTATAACGCTAGGGATTTTTTTGTGGCCAAATGAAGCTTACTTGTCCAACATAACATCTGAAAATATAATACAATTAACTAATGAAGTAAGACTTGATGCAAATATAAATACCTTGTCAGCTAATCAACTTTTAACAAAATCTGCTTTTGATAAAGCTTATGCTATATTAGATTCACAAAATTTTGCACACAATATAAATGATAAAAAGTTTTCAGTTTGGATAAAAAATAATAATTATAATTATTCTTACGTCGGTGAAAATTTAGCAATTGATTTCGCCACTAACGAAGGTGTGATAAACGCCTGGCTTGAATCACAAGCACATAAAAAAAATCTAATTAACCCTCGTTATCAAGAAATAGGCGTTGCTGTTGTTGATGGTATTTTTAACGGAATAAATACAACTGTTGTTGTACAAATTTTTGGTACTCCAGCTAATCTATCTATCCAACCAATAATGAGTTCTCAACCAAATTGGCCAAACTTAATTCCAAGTAATCTTTCAACAAATTATATTACAAATGAAAACCTATTGACCTATACTGCTTTAGAACCAAAAACTTTACCAAATTTGAATTCAAAACTACTGATTAGCTCTTCTGCTTATGGACAAGACAAGGTGTACAATTTTTTTGAACAGCAAAAACTATTTACCATTCCGTTATCTTTCTTTTTATATTTTATCTTAATTTCCATTTCTTTTTTCTATTCTTATTATTGCTATGTCTCTCTTGCTAATATTTATGTTGCAATAAATTCTAAAAAATTAATAACCAAACAATAATCGCCAATAAGATTCTATACCAAGCAAAAACATTTAAACTCCTTTTTTCCAAATATTTCAAAAAATATTTTATCACAAAAAATCCAACGATTAAAGCTGAAAAAAAAGCAGTTGATAGTAACAAAAAATCATTACTTAAAATATTTATATCCGAAAGACTCGGAATTTTTTTTAGGCTAGCACCCAGAATTATCGGCACAGAAAGCAAAAAAGAAAAACTAGCGGCGGACTTTCTCTTTAATCCGATAGCCAAACCTGCTATAATAGTTATACCAGACCTAGATGTTCCTGGAATAAAAGCCAAAACTTGGCTAATACCAATCATTAATGCTGTTACCCAACTCAAATCATAAACATCTTTTTTCTGAGAAGAAAATTTTTCCGAAACAAAAAATAGAATCGCTATTGCTACCAGCATAAAAATAACGACCGTAACTGACCTAAAAATATTTTCAATTAAGTCTTCGAGAAAATACCCAGCTACTCCTGCTGGTACAGTCGCCAAAATTATCAACCAAGCTAATTTTGAATATTTGTCAAATTTACCAGAAAAACTAATAACCCAAGATTTAATTAATTGATATATGTCTTTACGAAAATAAAAAACTACCGCAATAATTGTTGCTAAATGTAAAAAAATATCAAAAACTAATTCATTGTTAATATCAAAAGGCAAGAATCGATGGAGTAAAACCAAATGTCCAGAGCTAGACACTGGTAAAAACTCAGTTATCCCCTGCACTACTCCGTAAGTTATTGATTTTATATAATCTATTAACATATAATTTATGAATTACGAAATTTTAATTTTACCGATTGTAGCGGGTTTAATCGCCCAAATATCAAAATTCTTTATAAAAAATAATCAACAAAAGTTTAGTTATAAAAATATTTTTGCTTATTCTGGCATGCCGTCTGGACATAGTGCTATAGTTGTCTCATTAGCAACTATTATTGGTTTGTTGGAAGGTATGAAGTCATCTCTATTCGCCGTTTCGATTATTCTAGCCATCATAGTTATTCGTGACGCTATTGGCATTAGACGATATCTTGGTCAACACGGCCGAACGTTAAACGTGTTAGTAAAAGATTTACGCGATGATAATGTATTGGAAGAAAATTATCCACGTTTACTTGAAAAAATTGGACACACACCGATACAAGTTTTAATAGGTTCAATGATAGGTTTTATTACCAGTATTATTGGATATTTTATTTTTTAAATCCATTATAATCATATCATAAAACCGCCCCTTTAATAAAGAGCGGTTTTTTTATTTTTCAATATATTATTCTGCCATAAAAGTATATCGACAATAGACAGTTGTACAACAACCAACCCCTTGAGCCCAAATTTGCGCATAAGGCAAATAATTACCAGCTCTAATGCCGGCTGTGCCTGGATATCCATATGTAGCAGATAGCCAAGAAGAATCGTCATAGCTTGTACTATTCCACCCACTTCCTGGAGAGGTTGTACATTTCCAGTTAGTTAGTTCATTTGTAGTCATACTACTGCAACTACCTCTATTGAGAGTAGCTGAAACACCGTATAAAGCACCCCAATCTGTAGCTTTAGTAGATATTACATTTTTCCCTGGTTGTATGGTGACCTCAAACTCTTGAACTGAACTCCAATCACACGCACTACTAACATATTGTCCATTAAAATAGGTTTCATGGCAATTATCAGCGCATACTTGAATGCCAGCTGTGGACGGACAACACCTGCCAGCACTACACATATTTGGAGAAACACAAGTACCACAATTTATTGTACCCGTACAACCGTCACTATAAGTTCCACACTCATAACCAAGCGAAGCACAAGTTATTGGCGTACAACAAACTCCACAATCATCAGCATTAACATCGCACTCCTCATCTCCATTACATGTGTCATCACCATACCATTCATTTGGATTAACCGTAATCATAAAATCAGTTTGAGCAATGGCACCACAGAGATTAATTGCAATAACAGTAATAGTATAAGTGCCTAGATCGTTAGTATTGTCGGTTGGCGTACCTTGAATAACACCAGAGTTTTGGTCAATAGATAACCAAGCTGGGTTATTAACTAAACTGTAAATAACCGTATTGTCTGTATTGGCGACCGAGGCTGTAGCATTAAATTGGGTTGGGCCATAATAGAGCGGTAAGGTAGCGTTATTTGGATAGACATAGATGGTGGTATTGTTAATCGGATTAACATTAAATTGTTCGTCTACAACATTAAGTGTGAAAGTTTTGATGCCTTGGGCTGAATATGGTGGGATGGTTTGATTGTAGAACTGGTCTTGGACAATTGCTTCTATCGGGTATTCACCTGTGATAATTGGCTGACCGGTTATTCTGTTGTTGGTAGTATCAAAATTTAAATTTAGTGGTAGATTGTTGACTTGATAGTTGTCAATCGAATGACCGTCAGGATCAGTTGCTACGATTGCCTGCTCGTAATTAATGCAGGCTGTTGCTTGAGTCAGATTGTCAGTTGCAATATTCGGTGGATTATTTTTGACTGTGATAGTAAAATTAATTGGTACTGATTGACCTTGATAACTATCTTGGGCGGTTAATGTAATATTGTAATCCTTGGTTTGGTCTATCGGTACACCAGTTATTTGATAATCATGTTGATTGACTACTGTGCCAGTTAAACCACTAGGTAATCCTGATACTTCAAATGTTAATGGATATTGACTATCAGTCTCACTGGCAATAATGGTTAGATTAAAATTATGACCAATTATTATCTCTTGATTAGCTGGTTGCATAATAATCGGTACATTATCGTTAGTTGTTTTGATATAGTAATTTTTACTGACTTGTCCGTTCTCACGACTATCGTTAATTGTAATAGTGACTTGGCAATCACCGGCTATACCAGCTGAATCTGCTTTAATTTCTTTTTGGCTGGCAACTTGTGTATTCTCTAGCATAATATTTTCCCACATATCACAACCTGACATTGGTTCAATACTCCAATTTAAATAATCACCGTCAGGGTCACTAGCTTCAATATATGATTTACTGTAGGCAAAACCTGAATGAGCTTTAGCTAAATTATCACCCATAAATATTGGCTGATTATTTTCAATAATAAATATCTGCTCAACTGCACTGATAGCGCAAGCGCCTAGGTCTAGGTTTGTAATGAAACCTGACTCCATAACTCCACATATACCGGTTAAACCTATGCCTTCAGTTGAATAGACATAGACTTGGCTATTCTCTGGTAAATCATCTGGAATAGAACCAGAGAATTCTTTAGTATCGCTATCCCAACAGGTTGTTTCGTCATAGCCTTCGCAGGAACCTAACTCGTTAACAGGATCAATCGGCAACACTATGCCCAATTCAGTCGCTAGATTATCTTGCCAACTTGGCCAAGTTGAGAGAGTCTTATTTGGCAAATAACTACCTGATTCTAATTGAGGATAATGTCCACGAATCTCTTTGTAATTTTCTAATGCCCTATTAATCTCAACCATATCAGATAATCTTCTGGTATCTCTGATAGTTTTAGCTTTCTGACTCAAGCAGTATTCATTGATTGGACAATTGCCATTGGTCAGACAAATAATATCATTTGACTGGCTACAAATGCCTGGCTCAACTAAATTAGTATTAAATTTCCAATGAGATAATATTTGACCAAAAATATCAGTCGTGGCTGTTTCGGCTGATTGGTTATATGAAATAATATATATATTGGTGTAGAGATCGCTACTGACTGAGACATTGGCAGCATTAACATAAACAGTCCGACCATCGCGAACTGCTTCATAACCATCAACTGTTATTGACTGAGGTGAACCATCAAACCCTTGTTCATTGTACCAACGATAGGCGCTATAGTGTTCGCTATTTGGCATCACCCGTAAACCAATAGCGTCTGGCGAAGTGGCGGCAGATACTAGAAATGAATAAAAGAAAAATAGTCCAAATACCACTAAAAATATGGATAATAATTTATATTTATTTTTAGTAAAAAATAAATTCAGCATAACAATATATCAATTAGCTATGTTTATTATAACACAAAAACCGTCGCTTACATAAAGGACGGTTTTTTATTTAAAAAAGTGAATATCAAGACTTACAACTTCCCTTCTCCGTTTGGGTTATAGCCGTTTTTCACTTCATCACCATCATTATAACCATCACCGTCAGTATCGGGATTGTTGGGGTCAGTTTTATATTTACTTAATTCATCAATATCAATCAGATCGTCTTCATCAGAATCAATCTTGAACGGATTTGTTCCATATGACCTCTCTTCGCTGTCTGATAGCCCATCACTATCACTATCTTTCGGTTTATTAATAATTATATTTTTACAATCAGCGCTCAAAGCAATATCACTCATACTGTTACACAATTCAACATCGTTATTTTTATAAGCTATTTTTTTATTTATGATATCTTCACAATTCATTTTTTCTTTACCTTCAAAATCAACACAATTACCTATGTCATCCCATTCCCTAAAAAAACTATCCAGACATTGTTGATAAAATTTATTTACTATTAAAGATTTACAACGAACAACATCTCCTGTTATGACAATTTCTTGGTATATAAAATATTCATAACATTCTTTTTGTATATCTTCGTTTTGAATCTCTTCGCATAATTCCTTCTTCTGATTAAAACTAGCGACAATATAAATACACTCATCGGGATCGTCTTGCTCCATCTGATAACAATATTCTATATTATTTTCTTTTCTTGCTTTTTTTCCAATTTCATAATCACTAAGCTGTTCTTCCTCTACTTGCAAAATGTCTGTCTGAATTACGCCTGTTTTTTTTAAGTCTTTCTTGTAAAACACAAAAACAGTCATCACTAAAAATAATGATAAAAATATGACAATTAAAATTATAATTTTTTGTTTTCTTTGCATAAATTTAATCACAATTCATTTTTAAACCCCATAAAACTGGAGTAATACCTTTTTCGCTTGAACGCATTTTAATTTTTATCTGCGCATATCTGCCTTTTCTAATATCATCATTATATTCTAGACTATTCCATGTCTGTGTAGTGACCCAGTTGAAATTATTCAAGTTACTGTCATTACTTGCCCTGACAAATATCTCAATACTTTGTTTTTCAGAAGTCATAATTGCTTCCCAGCTAATATCACCCCAGTGCTGATTAACAAAACCACTATCAAAAGTATCTTCCCATACTCCGGACCTTAAAAGTAACGCTCTATTCAAACCGGTCATGTCGCTATAAGAATAAGTCGTCGAAGGTGCTCCGTCTTCATACGCTTTAAATACTCTCAAACCATCTGTGCCTATTGTAGCATTACTCACAGTACTATTAGCACCTAAAATATTCCCACCAGAGTCAAGTACTCTTATTGTTCCTGAGGAATTATTCACAACCCAAATATTTCCTTGTGAATCTCCGCACGCGCCATGCGCGTCAGAGCCGCCGCTGTTTATGCGAAACACATAGTCTAATCCGGCAGGATGATTACCAGGAGAAATTTTTAATATCCCGTTATTGGTATACGTACTGGGCCATATATTATTATTTAAATCAACCGTAATACCTAGGCCATTGTATCCTGTGCCAAAATAATTTACACCACCTGTTGATGAATTTAATCTTATAGCTCCGTGTCCACCATTATACCCACCAAGCCAAACATTATCATCCAAATCAATTGTAATGCCATAACCTCCACCGGCAGGATAGTGAGTGGTTGTAAAATTATTATTCACGTCTATTTTTGTAGCTCCGTTAGTACCATGAGAAGACCAGATATTACCATTACTATCAATTGCTAATCCGTAAGAACCTACATTAATCGTTTTTAAAATTTCACAATGCGTGTCATCTCCTGAAATTTTAACAACACCACCGCCAGAGTAATTACCGACCCAGACATCTCCGTTCTTTTCAATTGCCACACCTCTTGGTCCAGATCCCGTAGCGCAAGTTTTTAAGTGCACTCCATTAATATCAAGCTTTGTCACATTTCCTGAATTTCTGTTAGCAATCCAAATGTCTCCTGTCTCTACATTAACAGCTGTTCTCGACGGATTAGATCCGACATTATAAGTGCCGATCAATTGTCCCATTTTTTCCCATGTTCCATCTACCCACCAACAATCAACCGTACCATCAGTATTTCTTTTACAATCTCTTTTTGGACCGTCAAAAGTTCTCAATTTAGCTACCTTTTCAATGCCACTGTTAGCTATCCATATATACGGTGTAGGCATTACGCCTAATAATTTTAAATATTCACCTTCGTTTACATCTTCTACGTGACTAGAGTTATTGTCGTCATCATACACCACTCCATCGCCTCTACCATTATTAAAATCTATATCCATCGCTTTACATGTCCACTGACAAGTATCACTACAAGCATCAATATTTTCAGTATTTCCATCTTCACAAACTTCTTCATCACCTTCATCATTAGGGTTTTGCTGTAAACCATCACCGCAATAAGTTTTTACCCAAAGCTCATAATTCTGTCTACCCACTGCATCATATTGATCTATGGCCTCCAAGTCTATTTCATAACGTCCGATTGGAACACTAGCTATGCCATCCACCAAGCCAGTTGAACTATCGATATTTAAATCAGATATACGCCTATCGCCAAAACGATATTGAGTTATCAAATGATTGTCCTGACTATCTGTTGCTTCAACATCATAACTGTAATAATTTCCTACTCGCACCTCAGTAACAGGTGTGGTGGTAAAGATTGGTGGATTATTGACTACTGTTATAGTAAAATCTTCTTCACTGGAAGCTCCGTAATTATCAGTCACTGAAATATTCAATTGATAATCAGTGTCTTGAGGGTATGAACCGACGGGAATACCATCAATTTGAAAAGTGTTATCATCAATTTTTTGTCCTGACAAACCTTGCGGTAATTGCCCTAAAATATTAAAAGTTAATGGGTAATGATTATCATAATCAGTTGCTCTGATTGTAAAAGGATTGACAACAAAATCATTGTGTCCAGCAACCACAGATGCACTATTAACTTCAATGACTGGCGGTTGATTAGTAACAACTACTCTAAAATTTATGTTATCTATACCGCCACGGCCATCATTAACCGTGACTGAAAAATAATATTCCCCCGCTTGTCCAACTGATTGAACATAAATCTTTTTTATGTTAGACACTTCGGTGTTCTGTCTTTCTGGAACAGATGACCATTGACTATCTATCCAATTATTAAGATTCCCGGCATTAATTTCCCACAAAGAGATTGGCGACAAGTCATCGTTATCTGGATCAAAAGCAGACAGAAAATATTCTAATTTCTGACCAGCAACTAAATTAATCACTGCGTATCCAGCCCTTAAACCGCTAGTTGGTAGCTGAATTATCGGTGGATGATTTTCTATCTGTTCAAAATATTCAATTGTACTTTGAGCGCAGACATTATTCTGCGATGTATCAAAATATCCTGACTCCATAACACTGCAACCACTGTAACTTGAACCATCAGACGAAACGTCAAAAACATAAGCTTGGCTGTTTTCAGGCAGATTATCTGGGATTGAACCGGCGAATTCTTTTATTTCGCTATTCCAGCAGGTAGTTTCGTCATAATCATCACAAGTCCCGAGTTTATTAATTGGATCAACTGGCAACACTATGCCCAATTCAGTCGCTAGATTATCTTGCCAACTGGGCCAAGTTGAGAGAGTCTTATTCGGCAAATAGCTACCTGATTCTAATTTAGGATAATAACCATGAATTGCTTTGTAATTTTCTAATGCCCTATTAATCTCAACCATATCGGATAATCTTCTAGTATCTCTAATTGTTTTAGCTTTCTGACTCAAACAATATTCATTGATTGGACAATTGTCATTAGTCAGACAAACAACATCGCTTGATTGGCTACACATGCCAGGCTCGGTTAGATTAGTATTGAATTTCCAATGAGATAATATTTGACCAAAAATATCGGTCGTGGCTGATTCGGCTGATTGGTTATATGAGATGATGTATATATTAGTGTAGAGATCCCCCGTAGTTGAAACGTTGGCAGCATTAACATAAACAGTCCGACCATCGCGAACTGCTTCATAACCATCAACTGTTATTGACTGAGGTGAACCATCAAACCCTTGTTCATTGTACCAACGATAGGCGCTATAGTGTTCGTTGTTTGGCATTACACGTAAACCAATAGCGTCGGGCGAAGTAGTAGCTTGTCCAATAGAATTATTTAACAATAAAAACCCTAGTAGCAATAATGTAAAAAGTATTAATTTAAAACAATTTTTATTTTTTAAATTCATATAACTATTTTTGACATTTAGGACAATAATGAGTTCCTCTTCCGCCTAGTTTTATTTTTAAAATAATTGAACCACATTTTTTACATCGCTCCCCTGCCCGACCATAAACTTTTAAAAATCTACTAAAATTACCCTTGTCCCCTTTTGTATCAATGTAATTATTAAATATAGTTCCTCTATATTTTATTGCTAATTTTAATTTTTTTCTTATGGCTTGTAATAATTTTTTTATCTCAGCATCCTTTAAGCTATCCACTCTTCTTGAAGGATTTATACCAGCTTCAAATAAAGATTCGTCAGTATAAATATTACCTATGCCAGCAATTATTTTTTGATCCAACAATGTTTGTTTAATAGTAGACCTCTTTTTATGTTTTAAAATTAATTTAAATTTAAAAAAATCAAATTCTTTATCCAGGGGTTCAATACCTAATTTATCTAATATACATTTCAACTCTTGTTCTTTGAATAATTTTACCCAGCCAAAACGTCTCTGGTCATTAAAATACAAGCAACTCTTATCTTTAAATTCAATTATTAATCTACTATATTTATTAGGTAAATCTTTTCCGATATTTTTTATAGTATGTCCGCCAGCTATTACTTTTTTTTTATCAACAAAAACCAATTGCCCTGTCATTTTTAAATGAATGGTCAAGTAATCTCTTCTCAATTTCATTATAATGAGCTTAGCTCTTCTCTTTACACTTACAACTTTCTCATTATTTAATAATTTTATAAATAGATTAGGCTGAATATTGATTGTTTTATTATCAACAATTTCTATTTTTTTAATCGTTTTACCAATAATTTTCTTTGCCAAGTCGTTTACAATTGTTTCTACCTCTGGCAACTCTGGCATAAAATTAAATTATTATTTTGCCAAAATGATTATCACTATCAATACCAGCAGCATTAGCTTCATCTGTGTCAATATGCATAGCTGGTCTATAGTCTTCTCTGACCCTAACCACAACATTTTCAAATATTAAGTCTCTAACACCATCAACATCAACTTTGACTCTGCTGTTATCTTTTACGCCAAGCTTGCTAGCGGTTTTTGGATCCAAATGGATGTGACGCAGAGCAATAATCACACCTTCGTTCAGTGTTACCTCGCCTTTTGGACCAACTATTTTTATACTAGCTGATCCACTTAAATCCCCTGATTCACAGACAGGAGGATTAACACCAAGTTTACAGGCTTCTGTTTTCGAAATTTCAATTTGAGTTTTATCACGACAAGGACCTAAAACTCTTACTTTTTCTATTTTTCCCTCTGGACCAACAAGGGAAACTGTTTCCTCAGCTGCAAACTGCCTAGGCTGTGAAAGGTCTTTATATTTTTTGAGTTCATAATCTGCACCAAAAAGTTTTTCCAAATCTTCTTTTGACAAATGTATATGGCGTGCTGATATTTCAATTGGAATTCTCATAAAACATTTTCTTTATTTAATAATCCATTTTGTGCACCCTGTTGACTGACAACAGACGCTGAATTTTTTGCACCTAAAATCAATGATTTTTTTATATCACCGTCAAATAATTCTAATCCAGTAACAAAAGATGAATTAAAAGCGTCCCCTACTCCAGTTGTATCTATTCTTTTAGTCTCTTTAATAATCGCTTGATGATAAAATTTACAACCATCATATGCGTCTGCGCCATACTTTCCGTTAGTAATAACTACTATTTTAGAGCCCCATGATTGCAAAATTGATAATAAATTTTTTATATTATTTAGATAATCTCTGGATTTTAATTTATTCTTTTTATCCGATAGCACCAACTCTATAGCTTCATCTTTGTTCAACATTAATACGTTAGTTTTTTTTATAAACTTTTTAATAATCTGACAACCAGCATCCAGCTGAACATGTCCTGGATTCCAAGCGATTTTAATATCTTTCAAAGAAAATAATTTTTTTAACAATTCTCCCCAATCACCACTCAAGGAAGTCAAATAAATCCATTTAGTTTTTTTCAATATTTGTAAATCATAATTTGTAATCTGTAGTTGGCTATTTGCTGCCCGATTAGAAAAAACAATATGTTCATTCTTTTGCCCGACTAGCAAAAAAGAAAAACCACTTTCATAATCTTTTAATTTTTTAATTAACTTTACGTCTACTTTTTGTTTTTTAAGATTATTTATGATATTTTTTCCCCTATCATCTCGGCCAACTGCTAGTAGACTACCCACTTTAAAACCTAATTTAGAAAAGCAAACTGCCGTATTAGCTGCACCACCGCCAAATGTGCTGTGAGCACGATTAATTTTCATTTTTGCACCATATTCAAAAGCCAATAATTTCTGCCTCAAAATATCCTTTTTATTGTTTATTAAAACGCCGTCGTTGGTATAAAAAGTAATATCTTCGGTTGCGCCACCAATAGTTATAAAATCATATTCCATAATTATTTTTTATTTTTTATCTTCTTATATTATAACACAAAGTAAACTATAAATAAAAACATCTCAAGTGAGATGTTTTTTCTAAAAAAATAAATAGTATTTACTTATCTTAACTGCCAAATTTGCTTGTCTAATATATTTTTTTGTTCTTCGGTGATCAAATAGATATTATCGCTATCAGCACGTTTAGCATAATAAAATCCGCTATCATTTTTATTGCCAATCATAATCGTATTACTAAAGTCATCACCAGATACTTCAATAATAATCAAATGTTTCTCTAATCCAGTTTTCTCAAAATCCTGTTCTGGAATCATTATTGAATATAAACTTGATATCATATTAGTTGTTTCTCTTATTTTTTCTTCTGAGACTGTAAAGTCATACGGCAAAACTCCTGTCCAAATTTCATTTTGTTTTTCGATAGTAAATTCACGATTTGGATACTGAAATCTTATTTTATTAATTTTATCCTGATCAAAAGAAAAAATCATTAAATCACGCCAATCAGTTCGAGCAAATATATTTTTTAATAATACTTTCACGGAACAAACTTTTTCTGAATCAGTTAAACTTAAATAGTTAGAAGAATAATCACTACTAATTTTTCCTACAAAAAAACTACTGAGTAAATCATCGTCAAAATACACTTTTAATTCAATTGTTTCTTTATCTAAGCCAAACTCTGATTGACGATCCTTGTCTTTGCTTACTAAATCAAAATTGTTTTCTTTTATCTGAGTTAATTTATTTAATAGTTCCTTCACTCTTATCTGGTCAGCATAAAAATCTTTTGTATTATCAATTTTCCATTTAGTAATAATATCACCATTGACTGCTTTATCTTGTTTTAATAAAACGGTAACCTTATTATCTTGTTTGATTTCTATTTTATTAATTTGATTAATATCTACTTCTGATAAAAAATTATCTGAACTGAAAATATCTGAATACCATTTATTAATCGGCAATTTATAAATTAACGCTACTACTAACAAAATTATTAAAACTAAAAACAGTCGAAATGTTTTACTCATAATTTTATTTATCTAAATTTTCCTTGATAGTTTTTACTAATTCTTCTTTATTTTGAAGACCAACTAAACGTAATATTTCTTTATCCTCTTTATCTAAAAAGATAAAGGTTGGAATACCTTCAACATTATATTTTTCCATAGTTTCTTTACTGTCATCAGCTTCATGAAATTCAGTTTTTAATTTAGGCATTTCTTGCTCAATTTCTATGAACATAGGTTTCATAATAGCACACTCCTTACACCACGTAGCTCCAAATTTTAAAATTTTCATAGATTTTAAAAAATTAATTTATTAATATTATTATTCAAATATAAATTACAGCAATTGAGCAAAAATAGTCATAAAAAAATTCGCAAAATAATACGAATTCTTTTATTTAAATATGAGACTAATTACTATTCTTTAAATTCATCCAATGTTACCACTCTAATTATTACCTTATCACCTCGTCTGATTTTTAAACCGATTTTGTCGCCTGGTTTGTATTTTTGTATTACGGATAATAGAGTATTTTTACCTTCTATTTTTATCGCGTTAATTTCCATCACAATATCTCCTTCTTCTATACCACCTTTTTGTGCTGGAGAATCAGACAACACCGCTGGTAAATCTAATCTATCACCACGACTTATCCAAGCGCCAATATTGATCGGCAAATCATAATCTAGAGCAATTTGTGGAGTTAGCATAAAATAACGAATACCGAGACGAGTTCTAACTATTCGTCCAATTTCTTTTACACTATTAATTACCGGACGAGCATCATTGATTGGGATAGCAAAACCGATTGACGAACCAGCTTCATCGATGGCTACGTTAATACCAACTATTTTACCTTCAAGATTAATTAATGGTCCACCAGAATTACCAAGATTAATTTCTGCATCAGTTTGGATGACGTTATCAAAAGATTCAGCATAGCCTGACTGGTCTGAAGCGACCAACTTTCTGCCTAAACCACTAACAATACCCTTGGTTACGCTATTTTGATATCGACCCAAAGCGTTACCTATCGTCATAACCGTTGATCCAAGCTCTAAATTGTCGCTATTACCTAGCTCAACATAAGGCAAATCTTTATCAAATATTTTCAAAATTGCTAAATCATTTAGCGGGTCTTTACCGATTAATTGAGCATAATATTGTTTTCCAGAATTTAACAAGATCCTGTATTCAGCAGTTTTTTCTTGCCCAGCGCTAACTACGTGTTTATTGGTTAGTATTAACCCATCAGAAGAAATAATAAAACCGGTTCCCCTGCCCTTCTCAATTTTTTTATCTTGGCTTATTTGCTGTCCAGTTGATAAATTAATTGTAAAATGTTCTTGTTGATCATAAACAATAATACTAACTACTGATGGTATTACTTTTTTTATTGCTCTGATTGTTGCTTCCTGATCGTCTAGACTCAAATCATCAGCCACTACAGTATTTATTGTTGAATAATAAAAACCGAATACGCCCAAACCAACACTTAAACCTATAACAAAAATTAAACTAATAAATATAATTTTCTTCATATTTTTATTTATCATCATCCTCGTCAAAAGGACCAAATATATCTACTCTTTTTTTAATTTGCTCGATTTTTCTTTGTTCATCCTCTGAAATACTGAGGTGTTTTTTTACTTTTTCTTCTTCTTCTTTTTTTCCTTCAATACCTAGTTGCACTCTTAATATACGTATAATTTCACTATCCACTATTATATTTTTCCTTGCCAATATATAAATAATTTTTAAAGTTTCTAAGGCCTGCTGATGACATTTTATTTCGTTCAACGTCTGTCCACTTACAGGAAATTCATCACCGTCATTTTTCTCTTCTTTGAATCGAGTTTTACATACTGACTGTATGAAACTAAATAAACCTAGTAATATTTTATTTTTATTACCGTCCAATTGTTCAATTTCATTTTTATTTTTTTCATCATCTATTATCTCTTCTATTGTTTTTTCCAATTCATTATCACCTTCTTTGATCCAATCCATTTCTTTCTGATTAATCTTTAATTCAGTCAATCCACTTTCACTATTTATTGATTCTATCAAATCTATTTGTTTACATTCTGTCGATGTCTTTAGCCCCTTAATTTCTAATTGATTTTTTTTAGATAGACATTCATTATTATTCATATAATTTTGTTTAATTATAAGATAATGACATTATATCACTATAAACAAAAAAATAAAATTTTGACAAATACTTAATAATATCTTAATATATTTACATCCGCCAGAAATGGTGGTTTTAAATTGATTATTCGGGGGTCGTTCCGCCTATATTGGCGGAGACAGCTGGTTCCCCTGTTTAGTGAAAAAATATTCGGGGGTCGTCTAACGGTAGGACAGCTGGTTTTGGTCCAGTCAATCGGGGTTCGATTCCCTGCCCCCGAGCAGATTTTTTAAAAAAAATATCGTTATTTTAAATTTAATATAAATACTATGCAGGAACTTATACTTAATTTTATAAAACAAAATATAACAGATGCTATCTGGATTATTATTTTATTCTTTTTTAGCAGAATAGTTTTAAAGATTATAGTTATGCGGTTTGCGAAGATAGTCGATGACGGAGACGATGATTATGAATCACAAAAAGAAAAACGGGCAAAAACTCTAAGTCATATCATCATAACAACCGGGAATATTATTATTTACGCTATAATTTTAATTATGATTTTAAGTGTATTTGGAGTAGATATTCGACCTATTCTGGCCGGGGCAGGTGTTGTTGGATTGGCAATCGGTTTTGGCGCGCAATCATTAGTCAAGGATTTTGTTTCAGGACTTTTTATTTTAGTTGAAAATCAATATGGAATAGGTGATAAGATAAAAATAGGTAGTTTTGAGGGGGTTGTTATTAGAATTACGATGCGTTCCACAGTATTAAAAAATAAAGAAGGAATGTTATATTATATTTCTAACGGATTGATAAAGGATGTGCTTAATATGTCTCAACAAAAAAAATCTTTATAATATATTAATTTTGGTTCGAACATCGTCCACGACCCCGAGCAGTTTTAAATAGCCCTGAAATAGGGGCTATTTTTGATACCTTGGTAGGGTTTAGAACTTTTAGTTAAGGTAATTTTAGAGTATAATAAATTAATGAACGACGCTGTTGCATTAGATTCTAGAAACTGAGTAATATATAAAAGCGAAATTTATAATAATCCTTTTAAATTTATGATTGGTTTAAAAAAAATAGACAAGCGCGGCGAAGCTATTCCCGGACTGTTAACGCTCCAAGTGGAAAGACCATGGGGCTATTTTAGGCAATTTTGCGAGAACTCACCGGTAACCGTTAAGCTTATTGTTGTTAAACCCAATAAAATTCTGAGTTTACAAAGCCATGCTAAACGTTCAGAATTTTGGCGCGTGCTAGAGGGTAGCGGACAAGCGGAGATAGACGGAAAAATGCAATCTCTAAAGATTGAAGACGAATTAATTGTTCCCGTTAAGGCTAAGCACCGTCTAAGAGCCGGAATTAATGGCTTAGAAGTTTTAGAAATATCATTTGGAGAATTTACCGAGAACGATATTATTCGCTATGAAGATAAGTATGGACGAATTTAATTTTTATGTTTAAACTTAAACGCTATGAAGCCGGACCGATTCTTCGCCCCGATGATAAATTAATTTGGGAACGGGGCGGCGTTTTTAATCCCGGCATAACTAAAATCGGAGATAAAGTATATATGCTTTATCGCGCCGTCGGGGAAGATGGAACTTATGTTTCTCGCTTGGGCTTAGCCACCAGTCGGGATGGCGTTAATTTTACGCGCGTTTCTCAGGAACCAGTCTTCGGGCCGAAAGAATTTTTTGATAAATGGGCAACAGAAGATCCGCGCATTACAAAAATCGCTAATGATTACTACGTTACTTATGTGGCGGTGGCGCAACGTATTATGAATAACAGCCAACCGATAAATCGCTTCTTGCCGCTTGAAACTTCGACCGCTCTGCTAGAAACTCATGATTTTTTGACCTATGAAAATTTAGGAGTCATTTCTCCGCCTAATTCAGATAATAAAGATATTGTTTTGTACCCGCGTAAAATCAAAGGGCGCTATTATATGCTCCATCGCCCAAATCGCTGGTCCCAGGAATGGTTTAAGGGGCCATACGAAAAATATGTCAATGAAGGCTTACCTTGCAATGTTAAAGATTTGCCGGCTAAGCCCAGTATTTGGATTTCCTCATCAGAAGATCTTAGTAATTGGGTAGATCATCGTTTATTAATAAGCCCAGCGCATCCCACTGACGCTAAAATTGGGCCGGGTTTGCCGCCATTGGAAACGCCGGACGGCTGGCTGATTATTTATCATCATGTAGAAAAGGGAGCGGAAACAAATAAACCGATCTATTCTATAAGAGCGGCTTTGTTTGATCGCAAAGACCCTACTCGCCTCATCGCCGAGCTGCCTTATGATATTTTATCTCCGGAAATGCCGTACGAAACAGAAAATTGTTCCGGTATTATTTTTCCAACCGGCGGATTTATAGCCGGAGATAATCTTTATGTTTATTATGGAGCATCTGATCGCTATGTTTGTTTGGCCACCGGGTCGCTATCTGAACTTTTATCAGAACTTAAAAAAGAGGCCGTTAAAAAAACGTCTTTAAAAAATATCAAACAATTAAGCAATAAAATGTGGGTTGTTTTTTTAGCAACATATCCGCCCCGGGAATGTGGCATTGCCACTTTTACCTCGGATTTGATTAAAAATTTTGATTCTCTTTTTGCGCCTCGCGAGGAGACAAAAGTAGTGGCGATGAATACGAATTTTTTACAGACTTATAACTATCCTAAAAAAGTTATTTTTCAAATTTCGGAAAATAAGCCAGCCGACTATTTGGTGGCCGCCAAAAAATTAAATGAATTGACCGAAGTTAAACTCGTCTCTATTCAGCATGAATTCGGGATTTTTGGAACTAATTATGGCGAAAATCTCTTAATTTTTTTGGCTGAATTAAAAAAGCCGGTAGCGGTTACTTTTCATTCTGTTTTGCCGCAACCGACTGTAGAGATGAAGCAAGTGGTGCAAAAAATAATCAAGCGCGCTGATCGTCTAATCGTTATGACCAATCAATCTAAGAATATACTGGAAAAAGTTTATGCGGCGCCAAATGAAAAAATAAAAATTATTCCGCACGGAATCCATCCCTTACCTTATGCCGATGTTAAGGTTGCTAAATTAGCCCTAGGTTTTGCTGATAAAAAAGTGCTATCAACTTTTGGCCTGTTAAGCCGAAACAAGGGAATTGAAAATGCTATTGCCGCTCTTCCGCCAATAATTGCCGCCTGTCCGAATGTTGTTTATTTGGTAATCGGAGCAACTCATCCGGTAGTGTTACGCCGAAAAGGGGAAACTTATCGTAATCAATTGATTGCCCAAACTCTAAAACTAGGCGTTCAGGATCATGTTATTTTTTATAACGAATATTTAGAAACCAGTGAGTTATTAAAATTTCTTCAGGCGACTGATATTTATTTATCACTTTCGCAAAATCCGGATCAGGCCGTGTCAGGAACTTTAACCTATGCTTTAGGCGCGGGCCGTCCGGTAATTTCTACTTCTTTCGGCCAAGCCAAAGAAATGATAACGCCGGAAGTAGGCGTGTTGGTAGATTTTCAAGATAGCGCCGGTATCGCGCGAGAAACGATCGCTTTACTTAGTGATTCTGATCGCTGGGCAACTATGAGTCGAGCGGCATATTTTAGAACTCGGGGCATGGCTTGGCCGAATGTCGCCCTTTCCTATATGCGTGAATTTATAGAGATATCTCCGGAATTGGCGAAAAAAGAAAAAAATCTGCCGGCCATTAAATTAACTCATCTTTCCCATCTCACGGATGATTTTGGTATTTATCAATTCGCGATTTTAGATAAACCGGACCCGCAGTGGGGTTATACGCTTGATGATAACGCCCGCGCTTTAATTGTTATTTGTCGGTATTATCAAATTTATAGTGGTATTACCGCTAAACGTTTAGCTGATATTTATTTAAATTTTTTAGAACGAGCGGCGCAAAGCTCTGGAGGATTTTTCAATTATTTTACAGCTGACTATCAAGCGGACCATTCTCGTAATCAGGACGAAAATTTAGAAGATTCCGAAGCGAGAGCATTGTTTGCCTTAGCAACCGCTTCCGCCAGTAAACTACCGGATGAGTTAAAAAAACGGGCGACAGACTTATTGAATAAACAGTGGGACAAATATAGCCAAGTACTTTCTCCCCGCGCCGTCGCTTTTCACATTAAAGCCCTGGTGGCTTGGCAAGAAGTTGCGACTAATAAAAAAATAGTTGAGCAACTAACTCATTACGCTGACTTTCTTTTAACCTTATTTAATAGTAATTCTACTAATGATTGGCAATGGTTTGAACAGTCTTTGACTTACTCTAACGCTATCCTACCAGAAGCTTTGTTATTGGCATTTAAGGTTACCGGCAAACAGGCTTATTTTACGGCCGGACAAGCCGCTTTAAATTTTTTAATTAGCCAATCTTTTCAAGAAGATGTTTGTGTGCCGATTGGACAAAACGGCTGGTACAAACGGGGTGGGGAAAAAGAAATTTACGATCAACAGCCCGAAGAAGTGTCAGCCTTAGTGCAAACGCTGAAAACAATACATAAACTTACCGGCGATATATTTTATTTACAAAAAATGACCCAAGCCTTTAATTGGTTTTTAGGCAACAATCTACTTAATCAAGTTGTTTATTCTCAAGCCACCGGTGGCTGCTATGACGGGTTAGGAGAACAACAAATTAATCTCAATCAAGGGGCGGAATCAACAATTTCCTATCTTTTAGCCAGATTGGCAGTTAATTCTTAACTTTATAAAAATAAATCGCATTATTTTTTATCTCTGATTGTTTTATTAGTTTTATCTCTGCTTTTTCGTTTTCTGAGTGCCGTTTTCTAATCAATAGCTTCGCAACATCTGATTAGGAGTTTGAAGCCCCAAACTAAGGTGGAGTCTTAATTTTCTTCATAATTAGCCATTCGAGTTCGAAAGCAGTCCCTCTAGGAGAGCAGAGTAGAATGAGTATGAAGAAAATCAATAAAAAAATAAAAAATATGCTATTTATTATTTATATATTTTAGTAATGTTTTTAAGAAAAATTATAAAAAAGAATAGTTGGATTTTTGTTGCCAATTTGATTATAAGTTTGATTTTATCTTCAACGCGAAGAGGTGTTGACGCTACATTCTTTAATTTAGTGCCTGCTATATTTGTTTTGTTTTTATTATTGCCCCTAGTAAGCGGAATTATATTGGTATTAATTCAAAATAAAAATAGGAGTTACGAATTTTTGCCGAATCTATTGTTCGGTTCCTGTCTGAATAACGCTATTATTATTTTGGTTATAAGTTCAACCGAATATTTCCGTCATGGTTATGCATATTGCCAGTTCATCGATATTTTTGAAATGATTCATTTATTTCTACCTTTGTTTGCCATTTCTATTTTTGGCGGTTTGATTGGGTTGGTTATCAAAGGCACTTCTATACAATTTAAGAAATATCCCGATTCAAAAATAACCTTGGTTCTCAGGAAAATATTTGGAGGAATCTTTTTAAGCATCGGGGCAATCGGGTCATCCGTAGCTATCGTGGTTTTTTTAATATTAGTGCTTCATCCTTCAAGTTCTTGGCTTAATATGGTGATGGTTGATTTTAAACTTATAGAAGTGGTGGGATTTATGGCTTATTACTTATTACTTTTGTCAGCTTTGTCTATTGTTCTGATTCCCTTGATTTTAATCATGATTTTGGGCTTAATGCTGTTCTTTTTTAAAAAGAAATTTTTTAATAAAAAACTATTTTCTCGCCTGATTATATATTTTTTTATCTGGCTAGTGATATTTTTACTTCTATCTTCTTACACCAAATCTAACTTTGAATTGAAAAAAGCAGAAATGAAAGAAAATCAAATAGAAAGACATTTTAATATTAAAAATTTTGATAATATTTACATTTCGCGTTTTGTTAAATTTGATGAAATAATAATCGGACAAGGCGATCAATTTGATATCATGACTAGCGGGAGCCAATACGATCAGATAGGTTTAAATTTTGAAAAAAAAGATGACGATACTTTATTGATAAAAAGATCTGAACTTGAAACTTATTATAATACTGATACATGGACAATGGAAAATAGAAATGCCTTATTTCCTGCAGGTACAAAACATTTAACAATAAAGATTATAATGCCAGATATAAGTAAGATAAAATCTGAGGGTGGACATATCGAATTGCTTGATTTTAATATCGATAATATTGATATTAAATTAAATAAAAGGTTTAATAATATAAAAGGAAATATTTCAGTCAAAGATACATTAAAGCTTGATACCAAAGGTGGGATAATAAACTTAGTAGGATCGGCAAAAAATTTAGTAATAAATTCAGGTGACTGTTGGATAGAAATGGACAAGTTTAGTGTCGAAAATGCGACAATCAATGCAAAAAACACAAGCAGATTGAATGTAAATGTGAGTAACAATATGAAAATAGAGTTAAACAAAAATTCTGGCATCACTAATCATTATATCGAATAAATATAATTTTAATTCTAACATCGTCCACGACCCCGAGCCTCGAATAAAAAACATCCGCCCTTAGCGGATGTTTTTTATTTTTCTCCTAAATTATGCTATAATTTAGAATAATAATATCTTTATTTAAATAAAAATTAATAATTAAAACTGTGAAAATCAAAAAGTTATTTTTATTAAGCTGGAGAAAACTTTGGATAGTTGTTGTTGGAGGATTTATTTCAATAATTCTGCACAACTTAATAAGTGAATTGACGGGAACAGAGGAAGTTTTCTTCTTCATGCTCGTAATTTTCGTGTTACCCATTTATATTTTAATTGCCGTCATATACAGCTTGATTTACAAAATCAAAAATAGAAACCATAAGAATCCTTAAATTACACCTACTTAAACATCGTCCACGACCCCAAATAAAAAATACTCAAAAAAATAAGATAGCCCCGACCACTATGTGATCGGGGCTTTCTGTTATAAAATTTTGATTTCCTCATTCAATTGCGGAATTGAAATTTTACCTCTCCAATTACGTTCTGGAAAATCTAAAAGTTTTCGTTTTAATGCCAATCCGCTTTTTCTTTCTCCGTGGACAATAAGTATCCGTGATTCATTGTCAGTTACCGCATTGGCATATTCTGTTAAATAACGACTGTCAGCATGAGCCGATAAACTGTCAAAAGAAACTATTTTCGCTCTAATAATAATTTCTTCATCATTCATATTGACAGCTCGGACTCCCTCCTTGAGTCTTCTCCCTAAGGTATCCTTTGCCATATAACCGACTAGACATACAGTGGTGTCATAGCGTGGTAACCCGCAACGCAAATGATTTCTGACTCTACCAGCATTGCACATGCCAGAACCAGCGATAACAATATAGGGCCCAGGTAATTTTAATAAATTAACTGAGTCTAGCTCATCTGTTATCACCTTCAAAAAAGAATTATCATCTACAGCAAAAGGGTTAAAAGGTAAAACGTCTTGTCCTTTAAACATCGGGGAAGACCAATGTCTGGCATATACCGCAGTAATTTTGGAAGCCATGGGGGCGTCCAAGTAAATCGGGATTGAAGAAATCTTTCCTTCATGTATTGCACAAGATAAAAGATAAATAATTTCCTGTGCTCTTTCAAGAGCAAATGAAGGAATGATTATTCTGTGTTTTTGTTCAATCGCCTCAGATACAAGACTGAATAATTTATCTATTTCTTGCTGTCTTTTCGGATGCCTCCTATCACCGTAAGTAGATTCAATCATTAAATAATTAATTTTTGACTTAGGCATTTGAGGTGCAGGCAGTATAATCCCATCTTTTCTGCCTAAATCTCCAGCAAAAGCAAGCTTAAAATCCGGTGCATTATTTCGCGTAATACTAATTACGCCTAATGCTCCGCCTAAAACATGCCCAGTTTCATAAAATTCTAAATGAATACCTGTATTCAATTTAATTGAACGTCTATAGCCAAAACCTTCATTTTTCACTGAAGCAAGACAATTCTCTACATCTTTTACTGTAAAGAGGGGCTGTGTTTTTTTAATAACAGGATTCTTTTGTTTTTTATACTCTCCCCTGTGTCCCGCACAACCGCTACGTCCACCTCTGTACCCCCCTTTGCTATGACCGTTACTCTTACATTTTCTTTGATTTTCGCTTACTCTCTTTTTTTGTTTGTCTTGATTTTTTGCATTCTGCATTTGTATCTTGGCAGAGTCCAAAAGCATTACTGGCAATAAGTCGCTAGTAGCTTCAGTGCAAATTACTCTACCTCGAAAACCTTTCCGAACAAGCAATGGTAAACGCCCAACATGATCAATATGTCCGTGAGTAAGAAAAACGTAGTCAATACTACTCACATCCACCTTTTCTAAAATAGCGAGATTATTTTCTACAAAATTTTTGAATCCACACTGGAACAATCCAACGTCCGTTAAAATTCTTGTAGTCCTTTTGCCTCTTTTTATAGTTGTTAAATAGCAAGATCCAGTTAAATTTTCCCCAGAAGCAGTCCCACCTAAAATTTTCATATCAACCGTAACTCTCATACACTCTCCTTTCGATTTGGAAGTCAGAATGAGTTTTAATTTATTTTTTCAACGAACATCTCCTCCTTATTATTATTTATATTATCTAACAAAAATTAATCTCTCACAAGTTGATAACTTTTTAGATTAATTTACTGCTATTTACTCTGAAATATGCTATAATAATAGATAATAAAAACTTAAAATTAACAACAACTCTATGAGTAAACAAAGTTTTTTTATTTCTTTGACGATAATCTTCGTCATAGCTTTCTCATTCAGCTCAATGGTCTTGGCTGAAGAAACAAATATAATAGATGAGAGTATTATCACTGCTGAAAACTTAGAAGAAATTGTTGATAAAGCAATCGCTGATGCCGAAGACATAGTGTTAGCACCAGCTGAAGAACTAGAAGGAATTGAAATTAATGAATTAACTAAAATTCCTAGCGCTTTTGGTTTATTTTGGAAAAATATCAAAGAAAATGTCTCCCTGGCGTTTACTTTTAATGAAGAAAAAAAGACTGAACTACAATTAAAATTTGCTGAAGAACGAATAAAATTAGCCGAACTGATTACTGAATCAAGTGATAGTTCAGAAATGCAAGAAAAAGCAACTGCCATGATAAAAAAAGCCAAACAATATATGGAAAAAATTATGACCAAAAAGGAAAAATTTATTGAAAAAACTGATGACAGAACTACAAAACTATTAAAAAATATTTCTAAACATGAATTAAACAAAGAACGAGTGTTAGAAAAAATTGAAGATAAAATACCAGTCGAAAAATTAGAACAATTCCAAGCTTTCCGTCAAGAGATTGAACAAAAAGCTAAAACATTTTTTGATGATATAGAAAGTAATGAAAATATTTCTGATGAATTAAAAGAATTAATTATTGAAAAACAACAGCTTATTAAAAATAAAATACAAGAACGAGAAGAAGTTAGAAATGGACATCAAGAACTATTAGAAGAAGCTTTGTCTGGCAATGACAAGGCAAAAGTTGAATTGCAAACACTTCGCACAGAAACTCTTGAGCAGAGAAAAGAAACAACCGATAATATGCAGCTCTTGAAACAAGAATTGTTGGATAAACTAACTTCTGGTGATGAAAAATTAAAAACCGCTGCACTAGAACAACTTAAAAAATTGAAAGCTTCAACAACCATGATTCAAAACCAATTAAAAGCTGAGGTAAAAAATATGATTAGAACAAGAAATGAAATAAAACAAAATGATAGTGGGAATAGCGATGAAGCCAGTCGAGTCAGAGCAGAAAACCAAAATAAAATTGAACGAGCTGAAAAATTAATTGATATGGTCATGCCAGCTAAAAACCAAACTGGACAAAACGAATAAAAAACAAAAATATATATTTAGACTAGACCATTTTATATAAAATGGTCTAGTTTTTTTAATGATATAAATATTAATTTAAGTCATTGGATAAAAATTCATTTTTGCAAGAAAATATTGTTTTTTTCGTATTACTTTATGTATACTATAGTTATGATAGATAGCGAAAAATATCGCAAAAAAACCGACAATGAATTAGTTGAATTAACTTTGGAAAACCAAAGCTATTTTTTGTATTTAATCGAAAAATATGAAAATAAACTTTTAAACTATATTTTAAGAATTTCTAATGTTAGTTACGAAGAAGCTGAAGATATTTTGCAAGACTCATTTATCAAAATTTATACAAATTTAAATGACTTTGACTTTAATCTAAAATTTTCTTCGTGGGCCTATCGTATTGTTCACAATCAGGTTATAAATAATTATCGAAAGATACAGGCTCGCCCTCAATTATCAAATTTGCCCGACATTGATGACAATATGTTGAACAATTTAGCTTCTGATTTAAATTTAGAAAAAGAAATTGATTTCAAATTTTTGAAAAAAAATATCAACAAAATTTTAGATAAAATGGATATCAAATATAAAGAAATTTTAATATTAAAATTCTTAGAAGAAAAAAATTACAATGAAATTTCAGATATTTTAAAAAAATCTTCGGGTACAGTTGCTTCTTTAATTAATCGAGCTAAGAAAAATTTTCAACAAGAGCTAATCAATCAAAAAATTAAATTATAAATATATGACTAATCATATCATTAGCAAAAAAATTCTCAACACCATAAAAGAAAAGAAAATACTACCTAAACCAAGATGGGAATTTGTATTAAAAAATTATTTTGTTTGGTCAATTGGCATTTTAGCTTTAATTGTTGGCAGTTTGGCGTTCTCGGTAATTATTTACATGTCAAAATATAATGATTGGGATGTTTATCAAAACATTGAGAGTAATTTGGTAAAATTTATTTTAATGACTCTCCCCTATTTTTGGCTTATTTGTCTTGTCCTTTTTATTATTGTTGCTTTTTATAATTTTAAACATACTAAAAAAGGTTATAGATTTAATTTAATGGAGATAATTATCGCAATTATCTCCATCAGCCTTCTTTTTGGCGTTTTGTTGTATAATTTTGGTCTTGGACACGCAATTGATAAATTATCAACTGAACGTCTACCTTTTTATGAAAAATTAATGAATAACCGACGTGCAATTTGGCAAAATCCAAATAAAGGTTTTTTAATCTGTGAAGTGATAGAAGTTGTGGACGATAAAAATATTATTACCGAAGATCCTACGGGAAATATATGGAATATCATCATAAAAGATATTCTGTCAAATTTTTCTAATATAATTCAAAAGGGAGATAAAGTTAAAATAATTGGTGAAAAACAAAACGATAATCTATTTTATGCAAAAATAATTATACCAGCTCGACCACCAATGGAGACTTGGTTTAATGCTAGACGACCAATGCCTCACGATAATATAAAAAACAAATTAGAAATGATAAATCAATTAGAAAAAGACAAAAAAGAAATTGGTAAAATTTGTGAAAATAATAACGATTGCCGAGTTCCCTTTTTCTACGCTATACGATCAGATTGCCCCTACGAATCAAAATGTATTGATAATAAATGTACTGTTCTCTGTCCCTGGACTGGACCAAATATTATAAATGCACCCTGTGAACAAACTTCAGACTGCGACTGCTCAAACTACTTACTAAACAATAAGGGAGAATGTATTTGTTTTGAAAAAAAATGTGCAATTGTTATAGATAAATAATGAAAGAAAAAAACATTTTAAACGTATTAATTATAAGAAGGTTATTATTTAATTTCTATATTTATGAAAAATTTTTTAGCTTTGATACTGAGGCATAAAATAATTGTCTCAATTATTGTGCTGTCATTGGTTGGTGGCAATTATTTTATTTATCAAAAAACAAATACTAGCGAAAGTGTTGTCAAATATACAACAGCAACAGTTGAATATGGCATGCTAATTAATTCTCTGTCTGGCACAGGGCAAGTGTTGGCTAGCAATCAAGTAGAAATTAATCCAAAAGTTTCAGGTGATATTGTTCTATTGAATATCAAAAATGGACAAGAAGTTAAGAAAAATGATTTAATCACACAAATTGATGCTCGAGATGCAGTTGGCGAAGTCAACGAAGCTAAAAATGCATTAGAAAATGCTAAATTTGATTTAGAAGAGTTATTGGAGTCAGTTGATAGCTACATTCTTCTTCAAGCTGAAAATAATTTAGCTGACTCCCGCGACACTTTATCTAAATTAATAGTCAACCAAAAAAACGAATATCAAGATTTTTTGAAAGACAAGGATGACGCGGAAGATGATTTAGTTGAATCTTACGAAGATGCTTATAGCACTATCTCTAATGTATTTCTAGATTTACCTGATGTAGTCACCGGACTCTACGACACCTTATTTGGTGATACATTATCTGAAGCTGAAATTGTTTTTGGCAATAGTACGAACGATCAAGCTTTGCTAAGTTCTTTTGATTCTAATGATTATGAACAACGAGACGAATTTGAAGAATTTGTTGATAGAGCTATTGACTACTACAACGATACTAAAGAATATTACGATTTAACTTTTGATCATTATAAAAATACCAACAGATATTCTAACGAAACAACAATAGAAGAACTTCTAGCAACAACCATTGAAACAATAAAAAAAACATCTGACACAATTAAAAGTGAGGTTAATATGTTTGATTATTGGATTGCTTATCGTACAGAAAAAAATTATGAAATTTATGGACAGATTGACAATTATCAATCTGCTTTAAATTCATATACTTCTCTAACTAACAGTCATTTATCTAGCCTTTTGTCTGCCCAAAGATCAATTAAAAATTATAAAGAAGCTATAGAAGACGCTGAAAAAAATATAACCGATGCTGAAGTGGATAATCCGCTTGATTTAGCCCAAGCCGAAAGAAATGTAAAAGAAAAAGAAGAAAATTTAGCTGATTTAATAGAAGGCGCCACTGAATTAGAAATTAAAAATGAAAAAATAACAATTCAGCAGAAAGAAAATTTATTAGTAACTGCTCAACAAAATTTGGCTAATTGCTATATACGTGCCCCATTTGACGGTATTATGGCAGAAGTGAATATAAGTTTAGGCGATACGGTTTCTTCAGGCACAAATATAGGCTCTATAATTACTAATCAAAAAATTGCTGAAATAACTCTCAATGAAATTGATGCTGCTCAAGTAGCAATTGGGCAAAAAGCTAATCTAACTTTTGATGCAATATCAGATTTATCAATTACTGGTGAGGTAGCTGAAATTGACACATTAGGAACAGTTAATTCGGGTGTAGTTAGTTATGATATAAAAATCGCCTTTGATGTCCAAGACGAAAGGATTAAGTCTGACATGAGTGTGAGCGTAGATATTATTACTGAATCTAAAGCTAATGTATTATTAACACCAATTAATGCTGTTAAAACTGTTGGTACAAATAATTATGTAGAAATTTTAATTGACGGGCAAGTACAGAAAAAAAATGTAACGATTGGACTGAGTAGCGACATAATGATTGAAATTGTAGAAGGATTAGAAAAAAACGAAGAAATCATCACTCAGACTACAAATGGCTCCACCAGCTCTCAAACACAAAGTTCAAGTAAAAATAAAAACTCAAGCAAAATGGGTGGCATGATGATGCTACGTTAAAACATATGATAAAATGTAAAAATATTTCAAAAGTTTATAAAACTGGTGACGTAAAAGTTGAAGTTTTAAAACAAATAAATTTTGATATAGCCCAAGGTGAATTTGTAGCTATCATCGGTCCTTCTGGTTCTGGCAAGTCAACTTTGATGCATATACTAGGGGCTTTAGACAAACCGAGTGACGGTAAATATTTTCTTGATAAAAAAGATATTTCAAAATTTTCTGAAGATGAATTAGCAGAAATCCGCTCGCGAAAAATTGGTTTTGTTTTTCAATCTTTCAATCTATTATCTCGTTCCACTGTCTTGCGAAATGTAGTTATGCCATTACTGTATGACAATAAAATTTCAAAGGATAAGCGTCAACAAAGAGCAGAAAACGCTTTAAATGCTGTTGGTTTAGAAAAAGAACGATGGCATCATTTATCAAACCAATTGTCTGGCGGACAAATGCAAAGAGTAGCTATCGCTAGAGCATTAGTCAACGAACCAGACTTAATTTTGGCTGATGAACCAACTGGCAATCTTGACTCCAAGACTGGGGATATTGTTCTAGCTACTTTTAAAAAATTAAATAAAGAAAAAAATCATACTGTTATTTTAATTACTCATGAGCGTTATGTAGCTGATCATGCCGACAGAGTTATCGAAATCAAAGACGGTCAAATTATTTCCGATAAAGAATCAAATCATAATGGTCTAAAAAATAAATAATACCAATAAAATAAATATGCTATTCCCAGATCTATTACAAGAAACATATTTTGCTTTATCTGCCAATAAATCACGTTCAGCTTTAACAATACTTGGAATTGTTATTGGTATTGGTTCGGTAATATCCATGATTTCTATTGGACAAGGTGCAGCTAAAAATATTGAAGAGAATATACAATCTCTCGGATCAAATCTATTGGTTGTCATGCCTGGTTCGCAAGGAGGTGTTGGTTCAATGGTTAAGGGTGGTATGGGTTCGGCTGATACATTAACCATGGAAGATGCAGAAGCTATAAAAGAACAAATTGAATACGTAGAAGAAATAGCTCCCTATGTATCATCCAAAAAACAAGTTAAAACTACACAGGGTACTAATACAAATACTAGTATTTATGGAGTAACCGAAGCATATACAACAGTAAAAAATATTGAAATTGAGCTAGGTAATTTTTTAAATACTGTCCAAGTTGATAAAAATTCTAAGGTAGCAGTAATTGGACCAACTACTCGAGACGATTTATTTGGTGAAACGATCGACCCAACTGGACAAAAAATTAGGATTGATAATTTAGAATTTACAATTATTGGCATGACCACTAGTAAAGGTAGCTCTGGAATGGGTAATTCTGATGATTTAATCTATATCCCAATTTCCACTGCTCAACGATATTTAACGGGAAATGATTCTGTGAGCACTATAAACATCCAAGTTGCAGATGCAGAAATGATGACAATTGTTGAAGAGAAAATTACCAATTTACTTTTAGATAGACATAATATCGCTGATGCCACTCAAGCTGATTTTAGCATCATGAACCAAGCCAATATTATAAATACCATGACATCAGTCACGGACACTCTAACATTACTTCTTGGCGCTATTGCTGGAATTTCTCTTCTGGTTGGTGGTATCGGCATAATGAATATGATGCTAACTACAGTTACAGAAAGAACCAGAGAAATCGGTTTACGCAAATCACTAGGAGCCAAAAATAAAGATATTAGCACGCAATTCTTAGCTGAATCTATTGCCCTAACTTTTATCGGTGGGTTTATTGGCATTATATTCGGCTATATTGCCTCTATTTTAATTACTAAATTTTCCGGCACTACCACAAGTATTAGTGCTAACTCAATTTATTTGGCTTTTGGAGTTTCAGCTGCTATCGGCATTATCTTCGGCTATTACCCTGCTCGAAGGGCAGCTAAGCTGAACCCAATTGAAGCTTTAAGATATGAATAAAATAAACATTATGTTTACAAAAAAAAGTCTTTTTATTATTCCTTGTTTAGCTATTACTCTAATATTTTTTACGGGTTGTGCAACAAAAAATAAAGTTAACGAAGATATTCAAGAAAATCACAGCCAAACAGAAACAAAAGATTCAAATGCCCCAGCCAATACTTTTGGCAATAACCTTGAGGAAGCTAATTTAGACGATTTAACAATCGGCCAAAAAATTATAGTTATGGCAACCGAAGATTCTGACGGTAATGCATCTGCCAATCAAATTCTTATCGGCAACGCAGAAACTGATTTTAAAAAATTTAATCAAATGGCGCGACCAAAAATCCAGACCGTAGAAAATAACGTTGAATCAAAAACAATAACTCACCCAACTAATATGCCAGACAGGCAAAATTTTGAACAATTTCAAAATATGACCGAAGAAGATCGTGCTAAATTGCGAGAAAAAATGCAAGCCAACAACGTGAATAAGGGTACTAAAACGTTTAGTACTAAACAAGCTATAACTCGATTTATAGGAGAAATTATAAAAAAAGATAAAACTAGTTTAACCATAAAGCTTGATGTTGGTGGCTCTAAATTAATATTTTTTTCCACAGATACTAAAGTCAATATTATAAAAATAGAAGCAGAAAATCAATCAAAATAATGAAAGAAAAAATTTAAAAATGCGTATTAAGTAGTAGGTACCTAATTAATTATTAAGTCTACAAAAATATGAATAATACAATTTGGCGAATGAGTGCCGTTGCGTTAGCAATCGTCGCTACCACAGCAATCGTCGCTGGCGCAACATACGCTAAAGATAACGAAATGTTTGGCAAAAACCTTAGACCTAATTCAGAGAATATGCAAGCTGTTAAAACAGCCCTAGCTAACAACGATTATAGCGCTTGGCTAGAAGCTATCGATACAGACAGCCCAACGGCAAAAAAAATTACTGAGGAAAATTTTCCTAAATTAATTGAAATCAATGAGCTACGCAACCAAATCAACGCATTAGAAGAAGAATTAAAATTAACTCCTAGTAGGGGCACTATGGATGCCAACCAACCAAATTTCCGCGGTCCGAGAGCAGGCGGAGATATGGCAAAAAACATGGAAGTCGCTAAAACAGCATTGGATAATAATGATTACACTGCTTGGCTAGAAACTGTTGGCACAGATAGCCCAATAGCAGAAAAAATTACAGTAGAAAACTTCCCTAAATTAGTTGAAGCGCACAATTTAATGCAGGCTGGTAATTTTGAAGAAGCCAGACAAATCAGAAGTGATCTAGGCTTAAATCAAGGACACAACAGAAAATAATATATTTAAAACAAGCATGGAGATTCCATAAAAAAATCGCTAGGGTAAAACCGAAGCGGTTTTTTTATTTAGCTATATTTTTGTTGTTTTAACTCTTTTTTTATCTCTTGACAAATTCCTATTTTGGGTATATACTCATAATATAATTATTAAATATAAATTTATGCCTGGATTTAATGGAACTGGCCCAAGAGGCACAGGAGCTGGCAGCGGTCGAGGTTTAGGACCTTGCGGAGCTGGTCAAGGACGTGGATTTTTTGGTCGCGGTTTTGGCAGAGGTGTTGGCCAATTTTTCGGAGGGAATTCCAATTCTAATGTAAGCAAAGAAGATCAATTGTCAGGACTTGAAGAAGAAAAGAAATACTTAGAGGAAGAAATTAACAGCCTCAAAGACAAAAAATAAACCACTCCCCTCCTTCACGGGAGGGGTGTTGTGTTTATTTTTAACTAATAATGAATCTAAATTATGCCTAGACCAAGAATGTGTCGGCGCATCAATTTTCGCCCCAAAGCTAGTATTTTTAAACCTCAAGGTGTTCCCTTGAGATTTTTGGATTATATAACCGTCACCCATGAAGAAATGGAATCATTGCGTTTGAAATATATTGAAAACCTTGATCAGGAAACATCCGCCAAACAAATGAAAACATCACAAAGTACTTTTCAACGAATTCTTGCGTCAGCGAACAAAAAAACAGCTAAAGCATTGATTGAAGGGAAAGCTATTAGCATGGTTAAATAATCAATGTTATAATAAAGATATGCTAAACGCGAAAAATCTTTCATTATTATCAGCTTTAACTAATTTAGTTTTAGCTTTAGCGAAATTTTTTATCGGTTTTCTAACCCATAGCATGGCTATTATGGCCGATGCTCTTCATTCCAGTCTTGATGTAATTTCTTCTCTGGTTGCTTATGTTGGAATAAAAATATCAGGCAAACCAGCTGATAGTCAACATCCCTATGGAAAGGAAAAATATGAAAGCCTAGCTAGTTTTATAATTGTTTTATTGCTTTTTTTATCGGCTGGCTGGATTCTTTTTGAGGCAGTTGACAATATTTTAAAAAAAGAACACATAGCTATTTTCAGTTTTTGGGGAATCGGTTTAATCGCCTTGACGATTGTTATAAACGAAATAATGGCCAGACTTAAGTTTACTGTTGGTAATAAATATTCGTCTCTAGCTTTAGTATCTGACGCCG
This sequence comes from uncultured Gammaproteobacteria bacterium, assembly GCA_964467155.1. Classification (GTDB taxonomy): domain Bacteria; phylum Patescibacteriota; class Patescibacteriia; order Patescibacteriales; family GWC2-42-12; genus CAYXNZ01. Next base: position 32,945 of record CAYXNZ010000005.1, read on the forward strand.
AACATTCAAGAGCTGACGCCATATCTTCTGTTGGCGTGTTAATCGGATTATTTTTTATAAAATTTTACCCGCTAGCTGATAGTATTCTAGCGATTTTGGTTTCATTTTATATTTTTTATGAGGCTTACCACTTAAGCAGAGAAGCCATTGACTCTTTAGTTGATAAAGCTAATCCTGAGTTGGAGGAAAAAATCAGAAAATTCTTAGAAAAAAATAATTTTAAATTTTCCGAAATAAAAACAAGAAAAATTAGCGCTAATAGTTTAGCAGAAATATCCCTGCTCTGTGATGCCAAGGCAAAAATAGAAGAAATAACTTTAATGACAGAAAAGCTTGAAAAAAAATTAATTGACTATATCCCAAATCTTAAACAAGTAACCATAAAAGTAAAATCTCATAAATATTCAAGGGGTTCTATCCGACCAGGTTTTGGCAGAAGATTGAGGTTTTTAGACGCTGGGCAACTACGAGCACCCTTAGAAAAAGGCCAACGTATACTAATCCCTTTGATTGATAATAAAATAGCTGACAAATTCGGTGTAGCCGACTATTTATTAATAGAAATTGATTCTGACAAAAAAATCATCAAAAAACAAAAGATAACCAACCCTTATTATGACATAGAAGCAGGCGCCCATGGATCTAAATTTATAAAATCAATTTCTGCCGACAAAATAATAGCCAAACATATAGGCGATAGTGCCAAGGCTAATCTAAAAGCACAAAAAATTGAAATAGAAATAGTTGGAGAAGATAAAAACATAGAAACTATCTTGTCTAGATTTAAATAATATAATTTATAATTTATGAAAATTTGCATTTCTTCAACCGGACCAAACATTTCCGACCAAGTAGACCCTCGCTTTGGCAGATGCCAATATTTTTTAATTTTTGACACTGAAACAAAAAAAACTGAAGCTATCTCTAATCAAGGTGTCAGACAAGGCAGTGGCGCCGGCGTCAGTGCGGGCCAATTAGTAGCTGACAAAAACGTTGAAGCTATTATTACTGGGAATATCGGTCCAAACGCCTTTACGGTTCTCGGGCAAGTCAAAGTAAAAATATATGCCGGTGTTTTTGATTTATCTTGCGAAGAAGCATTAAAAAAATTCCAAGCCAATGATTTAACTGAAACTTCTGGAGCAACTGGACCTGGTCAACATGAACACGAACCAGAATAATTAAAAGGCCGATCTGGCTCTGGACACAATAAATAATATGAAAAAAATTGCAATTACTGGCGGTAAAGGTGGCACGGGAAAATCTACCTTTGCCGTTCTCTTTGCCAATAAACTTATAAAAAAAGATAAAAAAATCTTTTTGGTTGATTGTGATATTGAATGTCCCAATCTTCATCTCTTAATTGGCAAAAGAATTGGCAAAGCACAAAAAAAAGTTTATACCCAAAAACCAGTTATTGATAAAAATAAATGCCAAAAATGTGGCTTATGTGTTAAGAATTGTCGCAACAATGCAATTTTCATGCCCTCTGGAAAATATCCCATTATTTTGGAACATTTATGTTCAAGTTGTGGTGCTTGTTGGCTAACCTGTCCACATGAAGCCATAAAAACCAAGAAAGAAGAAATTGGTAAAATCCATTTAAATAAAATAAGTCCAAAATTAACTTTAATCACCGGCGTAGCTAAACCAGCGCTTGAAGATACTTCAGCTGTCGTCAAACAACTCAAGGATTTTACTTTAGATTTAGCTCGCAAAAACAAAATTGATTATATAATTTACGACACAGCTGCCGGCACACATTGTCCAGTTGTCGTTGCATTGCTTGATAATGATTTAACTTATGTTGTAACAGAACCAACTCCTTTGGGAGCACATGATCTTGATCTTATTTTACAATTAATAAAAAAAATTAAAATAAAGAGCAAAATTGTTTTAAACCAAGCTGATTTAGGAAAAACTGATTCCACTCTTAAAATATTAAAAAAACACAAAATAGCAAAAATTGATATAAAAATCCCCTACTCAAAAAAAATAGTAAAACATTATTCCACAGGTAGTATGCTTAACTGTTCAATATGAAACAAAGTCCCCAGCTAAAAAAAATAAAAGATGAAGTCATCTCTTGTCAAAAATGCCCGCTTTATAAAACCAGAAATATGCCGGTTATCGGACAAGGCAATCATGAAGCTGATATTATGTTTATCGGAGAAGCGCCGGGTGCTAATGAAGACCGAACAGGCTTCCCTTTTTGTGGTCGTGCTGGCGACATTCTTGATCGTTTGTTGACTTCTGCCAATCTCAAAAGAGAAGATATCTATATTGCCAATATATTAAAATGTCGTCCACCAGCTAATCGTAATCCGGATAAAAATGAAATTAAAGCCTGCTCTCTATATCTTCAAAAACAAATTGAATCAATCAAACCAAAACTAATTTGTACCTTAGGTAATTTTGCCACTGCTTTCATATTTGAGCAATATGGTCTAAACGAAAAAATACAAGGCATAGGCAAGCTTCATGGATTATTGCATAAAACAAATGGAATATCTATTATGCCTCTTTATCATCCAGCTGTTGCTACCTATAACGCAAATATGATTGAACTTTTGATTGAAGATTTTAAAAAAATTAAACTACGCACCGATCTTGTCGGTGGAATTAGTTAATTAACGAACTTCGTTCTTGATACTAACAACTTTTTTTCCTGTCATTCTGGAATGGAGCGAAGCGAAATGATAGAATCTAAACCGAACAGTGTTTTAATGTTTGACTATCGGCAGAGTCCTCTGCGAGAGACTCTGCCACAACTGAAAATTTCTTAAAAAATTAAAACAGACGCAATATGAGTATTTTATCATGGATTATTCTGAGTACTTCGGCCATGAGCCTGATAGCTTTAGTTGGCGTAGTAACGATATTTTTAAATGAACGATTACTTAAAAAAATAATCTTGCCACTAGTAGCCTTTTCAGCTGGTGCCTTGATGGGTGGCGCTTTTTTACATATGCTACCTGAAGCAATTAATTCTATTGGCCCGAATATTGGAATTTTTGTTTGGTTAATAGTCGGTTTTTCTCTATTTCTATTACTTGAACAATTCATAAATTGGCATCATTGTCACAAACTACCATCAGAACATAAACGACCAGTTACTTATTTAATATTGATTGCCGACGGTATTCATAATTTTATCGGTGGTTTAGCTATCGCTGGAGCCTTTCTGGTTGATATAAAAGTCGGCATTATTACTTGGTTAGCCTGCGCTGCCCATGAAGTACCGCAAGAATTAGGTGATTTTGGAATACTAGTACATGGTGGCTGGAAAAGATCAACCGCTTTAATATTTAATTTTTTATCAGCCTTAACTATAATACTAGGAGGATTAACCGCTTATTTTATTTCTTTTAAAATAAATGTAGCATTTTTATTACCCTTTGCTGCTGGTAATTTTATTTATATCGCTGCTTCTGACTTGATTCCAGAAATAAAACATAGTAAAAATATAAAAAACGCCATAATTAATTTTTCTTTTTTCGCCTTGGGTATTTTATTACTCTTGGCGGTAAGGTTAATCGCATAAAATCAAAATGAAAAATAAACCATTCAAAATAGCTGTTGCTTCCGGCAAAGGTGGTGTGGGTAAAACTATGCTCGCGTCGTCTCTAGCTATACTTTTTTCCCGAGCAAAGAAAAAAATAGTTGCCTGTGATTGTGATGTCGACGCACCAAATTTATCGATTTGGCTAAATGAAACAGGAAAGCCAGAAAAGACTTCAAAATTATCAACTCTTTATAAACCAGAAATTGATCGGAAGAAATGTACAAATTGCGGACTCTGTGCAAGCAATTGTCGGTTTAACGCTCTGTCTATTTCAAAAAATAAGCTTAAATTTAATTATTTTCTATGTGAAGGTTGTGGCGTCTGCGAATTAATTTGTCCAAACAAAGCCATCACATTAAAACCTGTAAATAATGGGGAGATAAAAATAAGAAAAACCAAATACGGCTTTCCTCTAATTAGCGGTCATCTTTTGCCAGGAGAATCCAATTCTGGCAAAGTGGTAGTTGAGACAAAAAACAAGGCAGAAAAATATAATTATGATATAATGATTATAGATTCAGCTCCAGGCACAGGTTGCCCAGTAATAGCTTCTCTGCAAGATTCAAATCTTGTTGTTTTAATAACAGAACCAACTCCATCTGCTTTTTCTGATTTAAAAAAAGTCATACAAACTGTTGAATATTTTAAATTGCCATATTTAGTCGTAATAAATAAATGGGATATTAATAAAAAATTAAGTAAAAAAATTGAAGCTGAATACAATAATAAACTGCTAGGTAAAATTTCCTACGATCAAAAAATTTTTCAAGCAATTTCTGAATTAATACCAATACCGGAAAGCAATCTGCAAGCTAAAAATGAAATAGATTTAATTTTTAATAAAATAAAAGAAAAAATAAAACAGAATCAATATGTTTAAAAAACTCTTTACTATTGTTTTTTTTGTTGGGTTATTTTTTGTTGGTAATTTTTCTTTGGCCTCAGAAGGCACAACTGAAATAAACTTTTTTTATAGCATAACTTGTCCTCATTGCGCTAGAGAACAAGTCTTTCTTGGTGATTTAGAGGCTAAATACCAGAATATTACTATCAACCGTTGGGATATAGCTGAAAACCAAGAATTAATTAGGCAATTCTATCAAAATGCCAACATCCCTACTAATTACTGGGGCTTAACACCGGTTACTTTTATCGACCAAAAAGTATTCCTCGGCTTTAGCGAAACACAGACTGGCCCGGCAATTGAACAATATTTGTCGCAAATATTCAAATCTTGCCCAGAAGAAGATGAATTAGATAATGCTAATATAAATAATACTAATAAAGAAAATAATACAGCAGGAGAAGAAGCTGATGAAAACGAGAAAGAAACAGTCGCCAATGAAGAAAATAATAATAATCAAGACAATGAAGACTGTGTTGTACCAGAGAAAGACATGTCGCCAGAAATCGCCCAAACAATTAAAAATGTTAAAATTCCGTTAATCGGCGAAGTTGATCTGTCTAATCTCTCCATCATGTCATTAACTGTAATTATTGGCCTTTTAGATGGTTTTAATGCTTGCGCTATGGCCGCGCTCGGATTTTTGTTAGCAATTTTGGTGGCCACTGGCGTCAGAAAAAGAATTTTTTGGATTGGTGGTACCTTTATTTTTATATCCGGTTTAATGTATTTTTTGTTTATTTCTGCCTGGCTTAATCTGTTTCTATTTGTCGGTTATTTAAAAATTATTTCTTTGATTATTGGCGTTTTGATTATTGCATTTTCTTTATTCCTACTCAAAGATTATTTTTCTGGCATAGTTTGCAAACTATGTAATATTGATCCAAAAAATACTAGTATCTTAACTGGTTGGCAAAGAAAACTATTCTCTCAAATGGACAAGCTGATTTCCGCAGAAATGGCTTTGCCGATTACACTTCTTGGCGTAGCGATAGTGGCTGCTGGCATAAATTTGATTGAATTGGTTTGTTCGCTGGGCTTTCCAATGGTTTACGCTAAAATATTGGCTTCATCTGATCTTTCCGCTTTTTCCTATTATGGTTATTTACTTCTCTATATATTTTTCTACATGCTGGACGATTTTATTATATTTCTGGTTGCCGTTATGACATTAAGATTAACAAATGTCGGCGACAAATATCTAAAAGCAATTAAGCTTATCAGCGGTGTAGTCCTCTTGATAATGGGAATAATCATGTTATTCAGACCAGAATTACTATCATTGTCATAATTAAATATCAATATTATAAAAAAAAGGTTTAGAATTAATTCTAAACCTTTTTTTTATTTCTAAATTTTATAACCCCCACCCCAGCCCCTCCAGAGGCGGGCAGGAGTAAACCGTATAAACGTTACTTCCCCCACCCCAGCCCTCCCCCACAACAAGTTGCGGGAGAGGGAGCACAACATTTACATAGTTCCCTCTCCCGCGAGGAACGAGCGGGGGAGGGTTAGGGAGAGACTACTTCCCTGCCTGATGCACCACCATCTGTGGAAATGGAATCTCAATCCCCTCTTTATCAAAAGCAATTTTTAATCTTTTGCGGAACTCTCCAGCAACTGCCCATTGTTGAAGTGGTTTGGTATCGCCTAATATCTTTACTATTATTGCTGAATCAGCAAACTCATTTACTCGAACAAAATGCGGTGCCTCAATTATAAATTCTTTCCATTCTGAATCATTAAATAATTCTTGTCCAACTTTATCTATCACTTTTATTAATTTTTCTAAATCAGTATCGTAAGCAACACCTAAATCAATATTTACTCTGGCAAATTCTTTTGACAGATTAGCAACCTTGGTAATCTCACCGTGAGGAATATGATGAACTGTACCGTCTAAATCTCGTAAAACCGAAACGCGCAAATTAATATCCTCAACTGTGCCAGAGATATCTCCAACACGAATGACATCACCAACGCGATATTGATTTTCCAAAATTATAAATAATCCTGAGATAAGATCACGGATTAAATACTGACCGCCAAAACCAACTGCTAATCCAATAATCCCAGCCGCTGCAATCATCGGTCCAATTTCTACGCCAAACTCAGACACAATCATAATAGCCGCTACTATCCAAATAATTAATTTAAGTGTTGTGTCAAAAATCTTGATTAAAGTATCTTCTCTTTTTTTCTCCGCTTCTGGGCTAATAAAATTTTTCGAAACCACTGTTTTTCTAACAGTTTTTTCAATTAATGAACCACTGAATGTTTTTATCAACCAAGCAACAATTATAATCGCTACTATTTTTAAACCATGAGTAATTAACCACGGTTCAAGTGTCTTGAATATATTTTCCACAATTTCCATATTTTTTATATTAATTAATAAATAAATTATTAAGCATCGCTATTTTAGTATATCACAAAACCTTTATATTCCCCCACACCAGCCCCTCCAATTCGGAGGACGGGAGAGGGAGCATATATTTATTATAGTCCCCTCTCCCGTGAGGAACGAACGGGGGAGGCCTGCCCGCCGAATTGGAGGGGTTAGGGAGGTTAAAATAAGAAAAAAAATAACCCCCTTAATCCCCCTTTACAAGAGGGACAAAATAGTTCCCTCTCCCGTGAGGAACGAGCGGGGGAGGGGTTAGGGAGGGGGTTTCTTTCACTTTAGTCCACAAAAACCTAGACTAAAGTCTATATTTTAAATTTCTATTCTGTCATTCTGAGGATCTTTATAACCCCCACCCCAACCCTCCCCCACAACAAGTTGCGGGAGAGGGAGCACACATTTGCATAGTTCCCTCTCCCGTGAGGCACGAACGGGGGAGGCCTGCCCGCCGAATTGGAGGGGTTAGGGAGGGGGTCTCTTATCCCCTCCTTCTCCCCTTTCTTATCCACATTTTTTTATGAGCGTTATCCCAGAATCATCAACTTGACTACTTACCTAGTTTTAATTTTTAATATAAAGATATAGCACGTCTTTTTATTCTTGAAATTTATTTTTTTTATTTTTAAAAAATGCTATAATATAACAAAGTTATCCACATTAAAAATTTATTAAAATAATCTAAAAATCACAAATAGATTTTTCTGTAATAATTCTAATAATAATATTTGCATACATAAAAGATAATAATATAATATTATTAAAGTATTATTATCTAGATTTAAATTTTTATCTAGTTATTTTATTTCTGTTTTATTACCCATGCAAGGTTTAACTCAGACAATCAAACAAACAAATATAAAAGCTTGCTTTTTTATAAAGGTCGACTTTAAGCAAGCGGTTTTTTATATCCAAAAAATTAATTAATTAAATACTAAATAAATCAATTTCCAAAACACACTCATTAGCGTTTAACATATAATTTATTTAATTTAAAAAACGCTAAGTGGTTTGGAATAAGGAAAATATTATGATTAAAAAAACTAAAAAAATGAAACTTCTATCAAAGCTTTTTATTATAGCTTTGGTTATTAGCTTTGGCGCTCTAGGTAGTGCTTTTTCACCAATTGAACAAGCGCAAGCGGCGGCGGATATCACTCTATCAGATGATACCATCAATGAAGGTTCGGAAAATGAAGAATTAATTACTGTCACGTTAGCAGGTGATACCTTTGTTGGTTCTCTTAATACAGCCAACTGGGCGGTTACCAATCTCCCAGCTGGAGTAGTAAAATCAACTATCTCCAGGACAGACGAAACTACTGTCACGATTGCTTTAAGCGGTGATAGAGCTGTGGATTATGATACCAGTATTGAAAATGTGACTGTGACAATAGCAGCTGCTGAATTTACAAGTTCTGCAGTCCAAGTTTCAGCAAGCACTGGCGTAACTTTAGTAGCCACTGCTGACGATGAATCTGTTACTGCTGCCTGGGCAACTTCTCCTGGTACAAGTGGAGCAGAAGCTACAATGGATGCTGAAGTTCTAACTGTTACCTTAGCTGGCGGTACTTTGATTTCAGAGCAAGTTACTATTGGTAATATCACCGCTACTGGAACAGCTGTTAGTGCAGCAGGAGTAACTATTGAAAGTGTTACCTGGACTGATGCCACACACTTTGATGTTGCTTTGGCTTGGACTGCGACAGATTATGACGAAGATAAAACACTTATTATTAATGTAGCCGCAGCTGCCTATGATGAAGGAGCTATCGCCATTGCTACTGACGAGATTACTCTGACGGCAACTGTTGAGCCAATTGCGATTGCTCTCAGTGACAATACTATCGCTGAAGGTTCGGAAAGTGCAGGAGTGATTAATGTGACACTGACAGAAGATACTTTTATAGCAACCTTGGTTCAAGGAAACTGGGCGGTTACCAACCTTCCAACTGGAGTAACAAAAGGAACTGTTACCAGGTTGAGCGATACTACTGCTACGATCGCTTTAGTTGGCGACAGAGATGAAGATTATGATACCAGTATTACTAACGTGATTGTGACTGTTCAGGCTGGAGACTTGACTCTTTCAGATGCTATAGTCGCTTCAGATGGCACCGGTGTGACCTTAGTAGCCACTGACGATGCTGAATCTATTGCAATTACAAATGATGGAATAACAGAAGGCGCAGAAGGTGGCGAAGTTATTACCGTTACTTTAACAGGCGGTACATTTGCAGACCCATTAGTCCCAGCAAGCTGGGTAGTTACCAACCTTCCAAGCGGCGTTACAGCTGGTGATCCCGAGAGGACAAGCGCTACAGAAGCCACGATTACTTTAAGTGGAAACAGAGATGTAGATTATGATTCAAATATTACTGATTTAACAGTAACAGTAGCTTCTGATGACATAGACGATATTGATGTTCCTGTTTCAATAGCTACAGGTGTTACATTCACGGCCTCTAATGATGCAGAATCTGTTGCTGCTACTTGGAATGGGGATCCTGGAACTAATGGAGCAGAGGCAACTTTAGATGCAGATATAATAACTGTTACTCTTACTGATGGTACTTTTGTTAAAGCTAGTGTGGATAATATTACAATAAGTGCCGGTGCAGGAATAACAAAAGAAAGTGTAACTTATACCGATTCAACTAATGTAGATATATTATTGGCTTGGGATGGAACAGATTTTGACGATCATGAAACAATAACAGTTAGTGTGCCGGTCACGGCTTACGCAGATTCAACAAGCGGCGACGCGATTACAGATACAATTAATACTGTTGCAACTGATGATGGTGAATCTATTGCAATTACAAATGATGGAATAACAGAAGGCGCAGAAGGTGGCGAAGTTATTACCGTTACTTTAACAGGCGGTACATTTGCAGACCCATTAGTCCCAGCAAGCTGGGTAGTTACCAACCTTCCAAGCGGCGTTACAGCTGGTGATCCCGAGAGGACAAGCGCTACAGAAGCCACGATTACTTTAAGTGGAAACAGAACTGTAGATTATGATTCAAATATTACTGATTTAACTGTGACAGTGGCTGCTGGTGACATAGATGATTCTGGCGGCTCTGTTTCAATAGCTACTGGTGTTACATTCACGGCAACTGATGATGGTGAATCTATTGGAGTTGCCTGGGCAGGAACTCCCGGTACTAATGGAGTAGAAGCGACAATGGATGCTGAAATAGTAACTGTTACTCTATCTGACGGTACTTTGATTGAAGGTTCGGTTAATGCTACGAATATTACTGCTACTGGAACAGCCGTTGATGATGCTGGAGTAACTATTGAAAGTGCTACTTATGTCGATGCTACAAGTTTTACTGTCGCTTTGGCTTGGGATGACACGGATTATGATGTTAATAAAATTTTAACTATTAATGTAGCCGCAGTTGCCTACGATGATGCAGGTGGCGCCATCACCGGAGATATTACTTTGACAGCAACTGTTGAGCCACCTTCGATAGCCTTGACAGACGATACTATCAATGAGGCTGCAGAAACTGGCGAACTGATTACCGTCACGTTGACAGGTGATACTTTTGTTGAGAGTTTGACTCAAATAAACTGGACAGTCACCAACCTCCCAACTGGAGTATCAAAAGGAACTGTCACCAGGACAGGCGCTACTACTGCTACGATTGCTTTAAGTGGAAACAGAACTGTAGATTATGATACAAGTATTGAAAATGTGACTGTGACTATTGCAGCCGATGAACTTTATTCATATACTCTTGGTTCAATTTTAGCAAGCACCGGCGTAACTTTGGTAGCCGATGCTAGCGCTGAAACTATCGGAGTTGCCTGGGCAGGAACTCCTGGCACTAGTGGAGTAGAGGTGACTATGGATAGCGAAATCGTAACTGTTACCTTGACTGAAGGTACTTTGATTTCAGATCAGGTTAATATGACTAATATCACCGCTACTGGAACAGCTGTTAATAGCGCGGAAGTAACTATTGAAAGTGTTACTTATACTGACACCACACACTTTAATGTTGCTTTGGCATGGAGTGGACTAAATTATGATGTTGAAAAAACACTTACCATTAATGTAGCTGGAGCTACCTATGATGAAGGAACTGATCCTATTACTGACGATATTACTTTGACGGCGACTGTTGAGCCAACAGTAGAAGTAACCATGGGTGCTAATACTTTTAAGGTTGAAGAATCAACCCTGGTTACATTTACCTTCTCATCAGCTCCAACTGGATTTACAGTTGATGATGTGACTACTATTGATAATGGTCTTCTTTCAGGATTCACAGTTACTGGTGATACAAAGATTTACACTGCAACTTTTACACCAACTGATGATACAGAAGCCGCAACAAATGTTATTACAGTTGGAACTGATTGGACTGATGGCACAAGCGCTCCATTAGCAGGAGATAGTTCTCCTAATTATACTATTGATACGAAGGAACCAACAATTACTATTACATCAAATGACGAAGCTCTATATACCGGAGATGCTGTCGCCACAATTACTTTTGATATTATTGGAGGCACGGTAGACTTTGCCCTTGAAGATGTTGTCGCGGTTGGTGGCAATCTTAATGCTTTCACAGAAGTATCAGCTGGAGTTCAATATACTGCTATCTTTACCGCGAGTAACGATAGTACTACTGGCGCAACAATTAATGTAGCGGCTGGAACATTCACAGATGCTGCTGGAAATAACAATACAGTTGCAATTCAAGAAACAATGACGGTTGATACTCTTGCTCCAACAATAAATACTGTTACTTCTAATGCTACAGAAACTGGTACATTAAAAGTGGGTGATGCGATTATTTTCACAGTTACACCTACTATCCAAGAAGCTGGCTTAACTGTTCTTCCTGCTACTTATAATGGAGGTGCTTTATCATGGTCAACTGGCGATAGTGGAGTAACCTATACCGCAACCTATACTGTTGCAGAAGACCAAACTGACCAGGATCCAGCTTTACAATTATTAGGCGTTACTTTGACAGATGCGGTTAGTAATACTGGCGCTGGTGTTAATGGTACTGATGTAGCAAAATTGATTGATGCTAATTCACCTGACATAACTTCTGTTACTTCTAATGCTACAGTAGAAGGTACATTAAAAGTAACCGATATGATTGTTTTCACAATTACACCTGTTGTTCAAGAAGCTGGCTTAACTGTTGCTCCTACTACTTACAATGGAGGGACATTAGAATGGTCAAGTGTTGATGGAACAACCTATATCGCAACTTATACTGTTGTAGAAGACCAGGACGATCAGGATCCAGCTTTACAATTAACAAGCGTTACTTTGACAGATGCAGCTGGGAACGATGGTGTTTCTGCTGATGGCGCCGATGTAGCGAAGAAGATTGATGCTAATACTCCAACCGCAGCCTTTACGGCAGCCACAGATAATGTCGGTTCTGTCATGGGTCCTTTGAATACTGGCGACACGACCGATGATACTGAGCTTCTACTTACCGGTGCCAATGAAACCGGTTCGACTGTGGAAGTCTTTAACGGAGCAGCATCGTTAGGCGCAGCCACAGTTAATGGCACTGGTTGGACTTACTCCGCTACTGTTGTTAATGGCACAACTTATCAATTCAATATTAAAGAAACAGACGCGGCAGGAAATATTAGCGATGCAACAGATGACTTCACAGTGATAGGAGATACCGCCGCTCCAACAGCCGTAGTTGTAGCCAACGAGGTTGCTATTTATGACAGTGATGCTGGTACTGATGCATTTATAATTACTGCAACATTCTCTGAGGCTATGGATAATACAAAGATTCCAACCGTAGTATTCGATGCTGCTTTAGACTCAACTTTAACAAGTCCAGAAGGTGCTTGGAGTACAGTTGCTCATGATAATGATACATATACCTGGACTTATGATATTGCAGATGCAGGTGTTACAGTTGCAGATGTTGATGTCACTGTTGATGGTGGTGATGATATAGCAGGTAATGATCAGACTGCTAAAACTAATACAGATTACATTGATGTTGATACAGAAAATCCAACCACAACAATTTCCGATGACGAAGATGGCGTAGCCAATATTACCGGTGGCAATATTACTTATACTTTTACCTTCGGTGAAGGTGTAACAGATTTTACTGTTGCTGAAGCTGTTGTAACGGGTGGTACTAAAGCTGTGGATTTCGCATCAGGTGTTTCTGGTGAGGCCGTCTATACTCTTGTAGTTACCCCAGACTCTGATTCTACAACTAATATTACTGTCAATGTCGCCGGTGGCGTAGCTATTGATATAAACGGTAATGACAATGTTGTAGCTGCTGAATCAACACAGACAGTTGATACTCTGAGACCAACCGTTGGCATTACTGATGATAATGCTGGTACCGTCAATGACGGTAATCCCGAAGTGCTTTATACTTTTGAATTCAGCGAAAATGTTACCGGCTTTACCACCGACGATGTCACTGTGACCGCTGGAGGAATCGCAGGCGAATTCAGCGCCACTGATGGCAGCAATACATATACTTTGGCTGTGACTGCGGACGATGGCAGTACCACAAATATTAGTTTAACCATTTCTAATGCTGATTTAATTGATGCTAATAGCAATACTATGGCCGCTGATGCGACTGACACCGATCAAGCGGTTGATAGAATAGAGCCAACCCTCTCAAGCGCTGCGCGAGATAACAATACACAAATTACTGTTACTCTAAGTGAACTTGCTAATGGAAGTAGCATTACTGATGCAAGTGATGGTGGTTTCGTTGTTGCTGAAACTGACGCAGCTGAAACTACTTATGCAGTTTCGGATATCACTCCAGGAGTTACTAACGATTTAGTAGTCTTAACTGTTGCTGATCTCGGAGTATCTGCTAAAGAAGGCATTACCGTTACTTACTCTTCTGCAAACAACGGAGCCGTAACCGATGTAGCAGAGAATGATCTTGCTACAGACACAACCGGTGTGACAATCGCTGCCTGGGATACGACAGCTCCAACTGTCATAGATGTGACATCTAATTTAGAAGATGGCTCATACAAAGTAGATCAAGTTGTTGATATTGATGTGACTTTTTCGGAAAATGTTATTTCTTCTGGCGATGTAACTATTACTTTTGATACAGGCGGAACTTGTACTTTCACAGTAGATGATTCTGATACTGGAACATGTAACTACACTGTACTTGTAGGACATACCAGCGCTGATCTAACAGTCTCTTCTATTACTGGTGTGGTGAATGATATTGCAGGTAATACGCTTGTAGTACCTGCGACACCGACTACAAATCTTGCGGCTAATAAGGCATTCGTTATTGACACAACCGCGCCAGCACTTTCAGTTGATGCTATAGTTGGTACTACTGTTTCTGAAGCCAATGATACAATCGTCTTGAATTTTGACGGTCCAGTAGTAACACATGATGGCGGAGCTTGGGCGGTTGAAGAATTTGATTCTATTTCAGGATCTGAATCCGGCACTCTTGTTCTTACTACTGCAACCTTTGAATATACTAGTAATACATTGACTATTACTCTAGATGAAACAACAGATCATGAATACTTAAAAACTGGAGAAACATTAACAGTCAATCCAGCTACTGATAAGATTAAAGATGCCGCTGACAATTCTCTAGTTACAACTGCAGTGGAAGCGACAAATCCTGTTGGTGGTGATAGTGTAGCCCCAACAATCTCATCCATGGTTTATACCCAAGGGGAAACTACTGTTACCGTTATTAGACCATCAGTATACGGTTTAACAACAAGAGTAACTACAACATTTGATGAAGCCATGGAAGAAGGAGTTAAACCTCAAATTGCAATTGATGCGCAGGGAACAAGCGTTGATGTTACAGCAACTAATATGACAAAAACATCGAGTACCGTTTGGTATTATGATTGGACCGTCCCAAATATTGATGCTATTCAAGGTGAAGCGACTATTACGCTTACAGGAACAGACCTTGCCGGTATTGCCTTTAATTCCGCCTCTACACAAACAGTAACTATTGATGAAAAAAGTCCGGTAATAGCAAATGGTGGAGTTACTTTAGATAAAGATTCATATAGAATAACTCAAGATGCTAATGTAGAGGTTACTGTGGTTGAAGATAACACTGCTTCAACGATAACTGTAAATGGAGTTTCAGCAATTGAGTCTGAAACGGCAGGAACATGGATCGGAACATTTGCTCATGGACAAGTAGCCGTCAGCACTTATTCATTTGATGTTGTCTTGACAGACGCTTATGGAAATGTAACTACCCAGATGGTTCAATATAGAGTAGTAGCTGATACTGCAACTGAACCAACAGAAATATCTGTTACTACTGCTTTAGTTAAACGAATTGCTACTAAAAATGGTGAGTTTGACGATGGTTGGAGATGGGTTTTAGATGTTACTCTTCCAACTGCTTCAACAACTTTAAGTATGAGTTTTGATGATTTGACTGGTGCTGGAACGATTGATGCTACTAATATCCGTTTCTATTCAGCTGAATCTGACCATACTTCTGCCGGTCCAATAGTAATTGCGGCATCAGGAGCTGGTACAGAATGGTCAGAAAGCATACTTCTCGATACTGATTTATATTCTAATATTGCTGGTAGACAAATTCAGATTACTGTCCAAGCCGCTGTTCCAGAAGGTAGTACTAGCGGTGCCTATTCTGCCAGTTATGACATTCAAGCCAGTTTAGTGGAATAAACCAAAATGATAACTTCTAATTTGTTAATAAATTAATATATATTATGATATGAAAATACATAAAATTATCTTTTTGGTTACTCTAGGGCTATTGTTAACCGCTTCAACTTGTCTTGCTACCTGGACAATCGATAACGGTATTAGTACTGGTAGTGGTGAAGCCATTACTGCTTACGAACCCGTTGCTAGTCCAGCTGCAGGAACATATCATGCTACCCAAAGTGTTATTTTAACAGCTACTGACGCTTCAGCTATTTGTTATACTATCGATGATAGTGATCCAGATTGCGCGACTGCAACTACTTGTAGTACTGGTACGGTTTATGATTCGGCTATTTCCGTGACCTTAACGGATACTATTAAAGCTATTTCTTGTTATGATGATAATAGTTATGTTTCTAAGTCTACTGTTGCTACTCATACTTATACTTTAACCTGCACAACCAGCAGTGTAACCAACGGAACAGTTGGAGCTTATTCGGGTTGTGCTGTTACTTGTAATTCTGGTTATACTTTGAGTGGTAGTACCTGTGTTACTTCCGGCGGAGGTGGCGGAAGTAGTGGTGGCTCTACAGCTACTGTACCAACCACACAACAAACTTCCATTACAACTACTGATGGAACACAAGTAACTACTTCAACTGATACTACTGGCGGAACCGCTACTGCTACTATTAATACTGTTTCATCCCCTACTAATAGCCAAACAGTTACCCTAGATACTTCCACTGTTGCTGATGCAAGCAGTGTTTCTGTTGAACTATCTGCTTTAGTTATGCAGGAGCTGGTCGCTGATCATGGCGCTGACATAGACTTAACCGTTAATATTACTAGTCAAACTGCTTCCTCTGACCAAAGAACAAGTACTGCTCTAGGTACTGGTACATTTTTAGTCGGTCTTGATGTTTTTAATGTAGAAATTCTGGCTGGAGACACTTCTATTACCAATTTTGACAATCCGCTAACTCTTTCTTTTGATGTTTCAGATATACCAAACCCAGAAAATTTAACTATCTCTTGGTTTGATACAACGCAAAACAAATGGGTGGATTTAGGTGGTACTCTATATGATGGTGTGCTAACAATTACTGTTAATCACTTAACTGACTTTGCAGTTATTAGAACAGGCACTACTACTGAAACTACACCTGCTACTACCCCTGAAACCAGTCCTACCGCTACCGTCACTACACGTGAACAACAAATCGTAAATATCTTAAATGAATCTTCTCTGATTTTTGATAGTGGTTATGATTTGACCAATTTACTATCTCATAATGGAGTAGCAGAAAATGCAACCGAACAAACTGCTAGCATGGAAAAATATACCAATACTTTAACTGCCGACATGACTGACCTGACAACTGAAAATACTTACTCAATCAACAACTTTATTCTTTATGGTACTCAAACCACGAGAGTATTAGGCGCTGGTGAAAGAGCTGGTGTGGTTAATTCCTATAAATCAGCCTTTGATAAATTACCAACTACCGCTGATGAATGGGCTGATGTCATTAAAATCGGTAATGGTCGCTGGCCAAGCGAGGCTAGTCAAACTGCCGAAGATCGAGCAAAAATTAGCTTCAATACAATTTACTTGCGTGAAGCAGACATGGCTAATCCAAATGATAATGCCGCTGTCACCGTTATGGCCTACGGACTACGACCGGATGCGAGAAATTTAGACAGTGAGAAAGTCGCCATTAAAACCTTCAAAGCAATCTTTGGTTACAACCCAGTCGAAGCAACTTCTTGGGATGCAGTCAGAGCTATCGCCTACTCAGGTGCTGTGAGATAAAGCTTGCTTGTCCGCCGAAGCTTTAGCGTAGGCGGAGGATGCAGTCAGAGCGATTGCCTATTCAGGAGCTGTAAGATAAAGCTTGCTTGTCCGCCGAAGCTTTAGCGTAGGCGGAGGATGCAGTCAGAGCTATCGCCTACTCCGGAGCTGTGAGATAATACTTGATTTCAATTACATACCAAAAAAGGTTTAGAATCAATTCTAAACCTTTTTTTATTGTCTAAATTTTTTGTCATATCCCCCTCCCTAACCCTCCCCCACCTCGCCGATTCGGCGGGCGGGAGAGGGAGCACGCGTTTGCATAGTTCCCTCTCCCGTGAGGAACGAGCGGGGGAGGGTTAGGGAGGGGGAAAATCCCCTCTCTTTTTTGTCATTCCCGCGAAAGCGGGAATCCCTGCCCGCCGGCAGGCAGGCAGGAGTAAACTGTATAAACGTTATTTGTTCCATTTCATATCATGTAATAAATCTCTCCAAGTTGGATTTTCTTTTTTATACTCCATATTTCTACTGCTCTCTCCTGGATCCCCAGTCAAGCTGAGGATGACAAGCAGAGATTTATTTGTTCCTTAGTTGTACCTAGAGTATAAATGCCAATGATTATTTAGACATTATTTATTCTTTAGACGGTTTGCATTAAAAGCTCCAGTTAAAAACTGGAGCTAGCGAGGTAACCTAAATACGTCCCCTCTCCCGTGAGGAACGAGCGGGGGAGGGTTAGGGAGGGGGAAGAAATAAAAATTAAAATAACCCCCTCAATCCCCCTTTGCAAGGGGGACAAATACGTCCCCTCTCCCGTGAGGAACGAACGGGGGAGGCCTGCCCGCCGGATTGGAGGGGTTAGGGAGGAGGTTACACCTTCGAGTACTTCCCTACTGCTATCAAACTAGCTAAAACATTTATAAATGCTGCCGCTAAAAATTCCAACCCAAATATCATGAAGAAGTTGCTATTATAAAAAGAAATGAGATTAAAACCATAATCTGAAAAGAATGATGCCAAATAAGGCTGCAGAAGCCCCAAAAATGGATAGAATAACGCTATAGTTATCAACACACCAATAAACGTATAAACTAAGCTAGAAACAAGATATGGCGCTCTAATAAACCAATTTGAAGCCCCCACTAGCTTCATAATGCCAATTTCTCTTTTGTGGGTATAAATTGCTACCCTGATTGAATTGTAAACTACCAAAAGCATAATAATCACAAAAAGCGCACTGATAAACAAACCTGCTTGACTGGCTTTTTCAGCTATCAAATTAATCTTGGTAATCATTGCTTTGTGGTCATCAAAATTCTTTGATTCAATAATATCATCTTCTACCTTTACTAAAGATTCAATCAACTCATCATATTTATTAGTATCTTTTGGTTTGACTATTAAACTGGGTGATAACGGATTTTTTCCTAATTCAATCAACGCCTCAAGTATCTCTGGGTCGTTTTTATGTTCAATTCGAAATGTTTCCAAAGCTTCAGCTTTAGAAATATAATTAACTTGTTTAACTTGACTTAATGCATTAATTTTTGATTGTAAATTAACAATTTCCGTTTCAGCTGAATCTGATTTCAGATATAAACTAACATCAATTTTTTCTTTGACAGCTTGAATTGTTTCACTACTAATTATTTTTACAACAAGCAATAAATTAATAGAAAAGAGTGCTAAAACTAAAATAGTAATAGTAGCGATTGATAACCAAATATTTCGCCCCACGTCTTGTACGCTCGCTTTTATTACTCTTAAAAATGATAAAATAAACATAAATTTATAAAAAATATTTACCGACTTGCTGATCATTAACCAGCATTCCGTCTTCAACAGTAATCACGCGCCGTCTAAGCTTGTTAACTATGTCACGATTATGCGTAACTAAAACTACTGTTGTGCCAAATTTATTTATTTTTTGTAACAACTCAATAATTTCATCAGCATTGATTGAATCTAGATTCCCTGTCGGTTCATCAGCCAAAAGTATCCTTGGTCGATGCACTAAGGCTCGAGCGATTACAACTCGCTGTTGCTCACCACCAGAAATCTGCTGAGGATAACGATGCATCTTGTCTTCCAGTCCGACTATTTTCATAACCTGAGGTACTACACTGTCAATTTTTTTTATTGGTTGACCGCAAACTTGCAAAGCAAAGGCAACATTTTCAGCCAAAGTTTTTCTATTTAACAATTTGAAATCTTGAAATACTACGCCAATTTGACGTCTCAAAATAGGAATCTCTGGTTGAGCAATATTTGTAATATCCCAACCACCAACTACAATTTTTCCTCCATCTACTTTTTCTTCTCCGATGAGTAATTTTACTAATGTTGTTTTGCCAGTCCCTGATTGTCCAACAATTGACACAAATTCTCCCGGCTTGATATGTAAGTTAACTTCATGCAATGCCCTAGTATCAGGTTCGTATAATTTTGAAACATTATGTAATTTTATCATTTTTTTTATTGTGTTAATCTCAATAATCCAAATTTAGCTAAATCTTCTGCTTCAAAGAAACTATTATTTCTAGAATTAGCATTCAAGACGACAACTATGACTTTGTTATTCCCCTGCTCTGCTCTCAACATTAAACAATAACCCGCCTCATCTAAATATCCGGTTTTTGAACCAGTGATATTTAAATTACTAATATGAATTAATAGATTTGTATTTCTAAGTGTATGTTTTTCCTCGGTGTTAATGGTGTAAAAAACATATCTACCCATAGTGCTAGCTTTTTGGATTATGGGATGCTTAAACAATTCTTTTGTTATTATAGCATAATCCAAAGCTGAACTCACGTTTTCCGGTGATAAACCTGTCGGTTCTACAAATTTAGTAGATACTGTACCCCAATTTTTAACCGCTAAATTCATTTGATTAATAAATTCGTCTCTAGCTAGACCACTAACTCTAACCAATGACTCAACTGCATTATTAGCTGACCCGACTAAAGCCGAATAAACCAAATCTTCAATCGTCAAAGTGTCGCCGTCATTTAATGTCACGCGTGCTGATTCCCATTTATTGCAATATTGATAATTGTATTCCTCATCTTTAACGCTATAACTTACTTCCCTACTCAATGTTGGACGCATATCCAAAAACACCTTTATCGCCACTAATTTTGTTAAACTAGCAATCGGCAAAGTAGACGTAGCTTTCTTTTGCCATAGCACTTCCATTGTAGATTCATCCAATAAAACAGCTGAAACAGCCCCCACGCTAGGATTAAATTCCGCACCAATTTCTGAAATACCCAAAACACGTCCATTATCAGAAGCTGTTTCCAGAGACTCTATTCTTACATTAATAATGCCCGCACCAAGTGAAGCAATTTGTTTAAAAGCTACTTTGTCTAAATCGACCACTCTGTTAGGATGTAATTTTCTTTCTGGACCAAAATCATTAACTTCAACGTCAACAAATTTGTTATTATCTGTATTATAAACCCTTATTTTTGAACCTTTTGGAAAATCTGGAGAAGCTGTGTAATTTCCGCCTTTGTAACCATACCAACTTGCCTGACCGATTGCTAAAACATCAGGATTAGAAAAAACAGCTATTCTGGCAAATGGCAAATGGATCAATGATCTGACAAATTTTTCATCAGGATAATCTTTGGTTGGTAAAGGTCGCCAAGTTGAATAATTTTTATCAAAAAAATAAACCTGTTTTAAATAATTAGATTCGTCTTCATATGAAAATTGAATATAAAAAGGTTTATGATCGTCATAGGCTTCTTTATTTTTAAATTCAAACTGATAAATATTACTTAATTTTTCTAATTTCCAAGACACATCAATTGTTTCGTTTAGTTTGACAACATCAACGCCTGTCGCCTCGCTTAAAATACCCGGCACTAATGACAATTTTATCGAATTATCAAACGCTGAAACAGTATAACCCTTAGCTATCGTCGATTGATCTAAATTAATATGATAAAATTTATTTAATTCTTCTGCAATTATTTCTTCACTAGCCACAACAAAATTACCAGCTACAACAGCTAGTAAAATTAAAAATAATAATAAAAATCTTTTCCACATTTGACTGAATATATACATAACAATATAATTATATCATAAATAATTATAAGCTACGAAATAAAATATTTCTAAACTTAAAATTTTGCAAATTTTAGACAAATTTGCGGGTGTCGTATAATGGTTATTACATCAGCTTCCCAAGCCTAATAAAAATAAATATGCAGGATTAGTACAATGGTAGTACATTTGCTTCCCAAGCAAGAAACACGAGTTCGATTCTCGTATCCTGCTCAATCCGGCAGGCAGGCAAGCTGAGAAAGCCAGTCCCCTGCCCGCTCGTGCCTCGCGAGAGGCAGGCGGGGATTCTGGTCACCCGCTCAAATATAAGCCGACCTAGCTCAACTGGTAGAGCAACGGTATCGTAAACCGTAGGTTGTGGGTTCAATTCCCACGGTCGGCTCAAATAAACGGTATCGCCCGCCCGCAACGACTTACGTCTTGCGGAAGTCGAGCGGGTAAACCGTAGGTTGTGGGTTCCCTGCCCGCTCGTGCCTCGCAGAGGCAGGCGGGAATTCCCACGGTCGGCTCAAATAAACGGTATCGCCCGCCCGCAACGACTTACGTCTTGCGGAAGTCGAGCGGGTAAACCGTAGGTTGTGGGTTCCCTGCCCGCTCGTGCCTCGCAGAGGCAGGCGGGAATTCCCACGGTCGGTTCAAATAAACAGTGCTGGATCCGGGCTTTGTCCGGAGCTATAGTGAAATTTTACCCGTCCGAATCCGCCAACTGGCGGAATATGCGGGCCCACGGTCGGTTCAGAAATAATCATATAATAAAAAATAATCCATGAAAAATGGATTATTTTTTATTATATGATTATTTCACTAAACTAAAAATTTTAGCATTTCTTATTTGATTATCTATATATTCATTAAAACTTAACCCTTTTACAAAAATAAATCTCAAACCTGAAGAATTTTCTCTTTGTCCGTATTTAAATAAAATATAATAACCATTATCTTTAATAATAACTTCACTGATTTGATTTACTTCTAAACCCAAAGCCACCCTGCCAAATCGTTCCAAAATATCATTTTCATTTAGATAATCGCCATAACTAGAACTATCTGCGTATTTTTTTACTTCATCAATAGTTTGGCCTAATTGCATTTTCTTTCTCATGTCATTAATTCTAGCTATACCGATTTGATTATAATCTTCATCCATTAAAAAATTAGAATTTAATATTTGTTCGAGAGGTTTTTGAGAAATTTTTGTCAAAAAATATTTTTCTGTAAATTCTTTTATTATTAAATCTTTTATCATCTTGTTATCCATGACTTCTGATGCAAATTGGGAATATTGATTATCATATTCTTTTACATAGTCAATATAATCATAAAAATCTACTGAACCAACATTACTTACAATTGCTGGGATAAAAATATAATCATTAATTTTTCTTAAACATTTGTTGTCAATCTTAAAAATTATTAATAATGAAAAAAGTATAAAATATAAAAATATAAAAATAATCAAAATCATTATCAAAAACTTAAAAAAAAATTTTTTGGCTTTATACAAAAACCTAATTCCATAAAAAAGTGTTGTTGTTACCCAATTTTTAATATTTAACTTTAAAGCCTTTAATTTTCGAATTCTTCTATTTTTATTTCTTCGTCTGTCTTTGGTCTTTTTTTTCATTGCTTCTATCTTTATTCCCACCTCTATTTCAGTTTTCTCTTTTTTTTCCCGCTCCAACTGCTCTTTAGCTAATTGTTTTTGTCTCGCTATACCTACTTTTAACTTTATTTTTCCTAATTTTAAATCTTCTCTTTTTTTTAATCTCTTTTCTTCTTCCTCTCTTTCTCGCTTTTTTAATTCTTCTTTTATTCTTTCCTTTTCTCTTTTTTCTCTCTCTTTCTTTCTGGCTTGTTTCTCTTTTTTTATTTTTTTATCTTCTTCATTTTTTAATTTTTCTTCCAATATTCTTGTTTTTTGTGCTTTTTCTATTTCTTCTTTTTTTCTTTCGATAACCTCTTTTTCTTCTTGATGTCTTTTATTCTCTTCATCTAAAATTTTTTTTCTAGCATCTCTTTGTTTTTCAATTGCCTCTTTTATTCTTTCCTTTTCTGCTCTTTCGTTTAATGCCTTTTCTTCTTGCAATTTTTTCTGTTTTTCTTTTTCAATAATCTTTTCCTGACGTTTTAGCTCTGTCTTCATTTTTTCTTTTTCTTCCTTTGACAAAACACCATCAACCTTAGAGATTAACTTCTTCTGTGAATCTTTTGACAATAAATTCTTCCTCGTCTTGTCTTGCTCGCCAATATATTTCAATAAGACATTTCTTGATTTTTTTAATTCTTCCGAATTTATTTTTTTTATACTATCAACGTCTTTGTTCATAAACTTATTATACCTGTTTTAATATTTTTATTCAAAAAAATAAACTAGCCATTTTTGTGTATTCGTAATATTATCCTTAGAAATACTTTTTTCAAGCCATGGTATTTTAATCATTGAATCAGAAATTGTATCAACACTACCAGAAATATTTTGAGAATCTTCAATAACAATTACTTTTTCGCCCTGTTTTTTTAATCCCAAATTAAGACGTGCTTGTTCTTCTACGAATTGATCAGATTCTAAATAATCTATAAGCCCTCTCAATTCATGGTTATTATTACCTAATTTTTTTATATCATCTTCTAAACTTTTTATTTCATTATTTATTTTATTTCTCTGACGAATATTCTTCACTAGTGGTATAGCAATTAATAAAATTATAATCAAGCCGACAAGAGTTAAAAACTTCTGATTTAAAATCGTCTTATTAAAATTTACATTTTTTTTATTTAACATAATTATATAGCTTCCCTGTCTTTCCGTTGTGCAAAAATGAATTTAATTATTTCAATAATAATTAAATTAGTTAAACCTATGGCAATAACTGGTAACCACATTTTCATCGACAAACTTGAGGTAGATATAAAAGTCATCAAAGGTGGCCAATAAATAGCTCCCAGTAGCAACGTTAAGCTTATTAATACAGCACCAATTAAATACATATTCTCGAATGGATTTAAACGCCAAATTGGTCGATGTAAACTTCTCAAACCAAAGACATATATTAATGAATCCAAACCGATAGCGGCAAAAACTACAGTTCTAGCATAACTTAATTCAACTTGTTTAAATAATAAATAATAAAACAAACCAAATATCATGAAATTACGGATTGTACCAGCAATAAAAATTATTAATTTCATCTTGGTATTGATTATCGACTCATTTCTCTTGACCGGCTTTTTTTTCATAATACCGGATTCACCTTTTTCAAAAGCTAAAGCAAAATCTGGTAATCCATCATTAACAATATTTATCCATAAAATCTGAACGGCAATAATCGGCAATGGCAATTTTAAAATAATTGAACCGATTATTAAAAACATACCGCAAAAACTATCAGAAATAAGATAAATGACTACTTTACGAATATTAGAAAAAATAACTCTGCCCTGTTCAACTGCCGAAACTATTGTTTTAAAATTATTATCAAGCAAAACTATATCAGATGTTTCTTTCGCTATATCTGTGCCTGTACCAAGAGATATCCCAATATCAGCAGCTTTTAGCGCTGGCGCATCATTAATACCATCACCCGTCATGGCAACGACTTCACCCGTCTCTTGTAAAACTTTAACTATTCTTAATTTGTGATGCGGACTAACTCGTGCATAAACATTTATTTTTTTTATAATTTTTTTTAATTCTCTATCGTCAATTTTATCTAAAGCGTCACCAGTCACAATATTATCTGCGCCGACTTCTAGACCCACCTCTTTGGCAATAGCCCAGGCAGTCAATTTGTGATCACCCGTAATAATAATTGGTCTAATACCGGCTTGACGACATATTTCAATTGTTTCTTTACTTTCAGGTCTCAGTGGATCTTTAATGGCAATAAACCCAACAAAAATTAAATCTTTATCTAATTCTGCCCAATTTATATTATCAATTAATTTCTCATTTAAATTTTCTGATCCTTTTGCGTATTCTTTCATAGCTACTCCGATAACTCTTAATCCTTGATTAGTCATTTTTTCATAAACCAAGTTAAGTTTTTTTAAATTGTCCTTGGTTAAATTAACTATTTTACCATGATGAAAAAATTTACTTGATTTAGCTAATAATTTTTCTGGTGCACCTTTTTCATAAAAAACAAAATCACCCGATTTTTTCTTATGTAAGGTGGCCATAAATTTTGTCTCACTAAAAAATGGCAAGGTAGCAATCTTAGATTCAATATTCGATAAACTAGTCTTATTAAGACCTGATTGAACCGCCGCTGATAACAAAGCAGCTTCTGTCGGGGTGCCAATAATCCTCCATTTTTTCAATACATCATTTGGGTTTTCAATAACTGCTTCATTACACATCATACCAATCTGCAAAGCTAAACTAACATTTTTTGCTTCCTGTTTATTTTGTCTTGAACCTAGATTTTTTATCTCAAATTCCTTTTCTCCGATAACGATATGGGCAACACTCATTTTGCCTTCAGTCAAAGTGCCTGTCTTGTCTGAACAAATAACTGTTGTTGATCCTAACGTCTCAGCGGCTACTAATTTTCTAATTAATGCCTTACGCTTCAGTATTGTTTGCATGCCTAATACTAGAATAACCGTAACAGCAGCAGCTAAACCCTCTGGTATAGCCGAAACAGCAATAGCGATACTTAATGTGAATAATTCAAAAAAATCTTTACCTGCTAAACTACCGACAATTAATAAAATTAATAATATTGCACCTACTAAAAAACCAATAAATTTTGATAATTTAGCTAGCCTTACTTGAAGAGGAGTTTTTTCTTCTTTTGTTGTTTTAACCATCTCGGCAATCTGCCCAATCTCTGTTAATCGACCGATATCAGTCACTAAGGCTCGGCCACTCCCTCTAATAATAATCGTACTAGCAAAAACCATATTACTACGATCAGCTAAAGCAACTCCTTTACCGACTTTTTCTATATTTTTCTTCGATGGCATTGATTCACCAGTTAAATTTGCTTCATCAACAGTCAGCTCAGTTGCCTCAATTAGTCTAGCATCAGCTGAAATTCGATTACCTGGTTTTAAAATAATAATATCACCAGCTACTACCAAAGAACTATCTATTTCCATCTCTTGTCCATTACGTAAAACAATCGCTTTATAAGCAATTATTTTTTTCAAAGCATACAAGGCATTGTTAGCTTTATTTTCCTGAAAAAAACCAATTAATGTATTCAAAAAAACTGCCGTAAAAATAACGACAGCGTCAATATATTCCTTGAGTAAAATAGAAATAAAACCAGCGATTAGTAAAATAAAGACTAATGGACTTTTTAACTGCTCCAATAATATAATCAATTTCCCAAGTTTTTTTTCTTCAGCCAATTTATTTGGTCCAAAATTATCATGTCTTTTTTTTGCTTCAGCTGTATTCAAACCTTGTCTATCTGACTGAAGTTCTTTAAAACAAGTTTCTATCGATTGATGATGAAAATTCATTTTCATATACTACTTATTATAACATAGAATAAATTACTATCGTTTTTTTGGTGTTATCCAAAAACCTAAATATTTTCCAAACATTAATCGTGTCTGAGCTGATAAGCCAGGTATAGCGCCAAAAATAATAATACTAAAAGGCAAAACTAACCATTGAAAAAACATAATAATATTTTTACTAAAACCATATTTTTTTGGACGAGGCGGTAATAACAATGTAGAAATTATAGCGGAAAAAACTAAACCAACCATAGCTAAAGTCATTAAACTTCTTGTAACGACAGGTAGATTGGTTGACAATACTGTTGTGTTAAATCTATCACCTCCTAAAAGTATCGGCATCCATCCAATTACTGCAATAAGTAAGGCATTAGTTGCCCATGAATGAAAACCATGGAGCTGAACTAAAATTTTATTAACAAATTTACCACGCGGTAAATTTTTCCAATTTTTTATGGTATTAAACATTAGATAGGGCACATTTTCTACTCCCCAGCCCCAACGACGTTGTTGCTTATACAAACTCTTCATCGTTTGCCAAACATTTCCTGCCATACAAACATCCATAGAAACTGGATAATAAAGAGGTTGAACTTTGTAATCACCTTTATAATGAAGTAAACAATGCCAAAATATTCTTGAATCCTCACTTACCATATGAGTACCCCAAAAACCAATATCAACTAACGCTCGCCAAGTCATTGAATGAGAAGAATAAGTCGCTAATTTGTCTTGTCTAATTTGTTGCATCATTTGCCAAAAAGTATTTGAAGAAGATGCTACTCTAGCAAAAAACGGAGATTGCCATAAATTATTATGATAAACTGGAATCGGTTGGTAACTGGTCTGATATGGTTTCTCTACTGTTAAAAATTCATATGTTAAACGGAAAAAATAACCACAGCTAACAATAGTATCTATATCAAAAATACTAACCATAATCTTGTCGTAATTATAATGGTATTTGTCAATAATCTGACGCTTTACTTCTTTAGCTGACCACGCTTGATTTGATCCTTTACCCTTGATTTCACCAGCTAAATTTTCTGGATGAATTGTAATTACAAAATGCTTAAATTTATTACCAAATTCTCGTTCAATTTTTTTTGCTCTTGTCTGAGCTTCTTCGCCAGCTCTTTCCTCTGTAGCTAAAACAACTATCATCTTATCTGTTGGATAACCATCGTCCAATAATGCCTGAAAACTTGTTCTAATTACTTCAATGTCTTCATTGCAAACTGGAAAAATAATCAAATGTAAAACGTTTTGCCAATCTAAATCACGACACTTCCTCTTCCAATTTATTTTTACATTGTCTTTCATCTTAAAATAAGCGGCAAATAGATGAACTCCCAAATATATTACTAATAATAACCAATAAACATCAAAGGCTATCATAAAATAAGCCACCCAGATTGGTTTAAAGTAGGATAAAACAAGTAGACCCAACAAAGTGGACCAAGACAAAAACCCCGGAAAAATTTCCAGTAAACGATAAAGAAATCTATCTCGCCCTTCTAAATCAGTTGCTTTACCTATTTTTAAATAATCCATAAAAATCTATATCTATAAATAAAAACTTGCCTATAAAATATAACAAATATAAAAACAATGAAAAAACTAACCAATTAATAAATAAAGTAAAATCTGTAATATAAAATAAAATGCTTCTTAAAACTTCTACTGGATAGATAAAAATATCCCAACTATTCCAACGATTAAATAAACCTAGTAAAACTCCCAACGATATGATTGGAATAATTAAAAAAAGACAATATTCAGCCATTTTATTCCCAATCATTTTTTTAATTAATTTTAAAAATTCTGCCAGAATATAATAATATACCAACCAGCCTATCAATGAATAAAGGAAGAATAAAGTAATCATCCAGGCATTATTTAAACAAATCTGATTAATTGAGTCAATTGGACAATAATTCAACAAATGCCTTATGTCTGCAATAACATATGGTGCATTGGGTAGAAATAAAAAAGTACTAACGCCGACAACGATAGCCTTAAATTTTTGACTATTTTTTTTAAATCCAGTATTTTCATATTGCTCACGCAACCACAATAATAATATTAAGGGAATGAAAGCTAAAAATAAATTCCAAAATATCGTTAATACATGAAAATTATTAATAATAAAACCATTTAAAAAAAGGCTATTTTGATAAATTGCCTCTAATCCATAAGAAGATTGCCCAAATATGTTAAGCATGACAAAAAAATAATAAATTTATAATTTTATACTCCGCCCTTCTTCTAATTCTTCCTCATTGTTTTCTGAATGAAAATTATTTGTCTGTTTATGAATTTCATTCGACGAATCTTGAATTTTTTTACCATTGAAATTGACTGGTCCTTGACTAACTGCCTGCTGTAATGACACTGCACTTGCTGATTCAATGTTATTTATTTGATTTCCATCCAATTTATTTAATTCTTCTTTTTTTATTTTTTTCCTTAATTCTATCTCTTCTCTTTTTTCTGCCCTAATTAAAGCTAAGCATTCTTTACAATAAATCGGACGAATTTCGTCTGGCTTAAAAGATATTTTAGTTAGTTTACTACAACGAGCGCAAACAGCTTCAAATTTATATATACTATCAATGTTTGTTTCTGCTGGTTTTGTTTCTGCTGGTTTTGTTTCTACCAGATTACTTTGTTTAATTTGTTGCTTAATATTCTGGACAGGCTTTTTGTCAAAAAAAGTTTTTTTTCTGGGCTCTGATTTTATTTCATCTTCATTATTTTCGTGCCATTTAGAAATTTTTTCTTCAACTTTTAATTTTTCACCAGAATATCTCTCCCTAGAAACTCTAACTACTTTATCGATACAGCCAGTCTTTTCTCCTTCGGTTAATGGTGCTAAACCAGTGGCCGAGAAAGGATCTGAGGCTACCCCGTCAATCATCAATTTTATATAAAAATTATATTTTGGTAAATTTACAATATCTTCTTCTATGAAAGTTGGGGAAAACTCTTTAACTAACTCTTCAGCATCAATAGCACCAACTCTAAAAACAACCAAAGTGCCTACGTTGCCAAACACAGCTGCTTTAACTACGTCACCCAACTGCTCAATATATTGATGAGCCATAATTAAATTTAAACGATATTTTCTGGCTTCAGATAAAATATTAGCAAAACTCTCTGTAGTAAAATTCTGAAATTCATCAATATATAAATAAAAATCACGACGTTCATTTTCTGGAATATCTACTCGACTCATAACCGCCAATTGTATTTTGGTAATCATCATCGCCCCCAACAAAGCTGAATTGTCTTCACCGATTCTGCCTTTACTTAAATTTAAAATCAGAATCTTTCCGTTATCCATTACTTCTCTCAAATTAATTGAAGATTTTATCTGACCAACAATATTTCTAATTAAAGAACTGGACAAAAATTGCCCAACTTTATTTTGGATTGGTGACACAGCTTCAGATGCAAACTTGTCAGCATAGCCAGAAAATTCATTTACCCAAAAAGCTTTGACAACTGGGTCCTGAATTTTTTCAATAACCCTCTTTCTAAAAGATTTGTCGGATAACATTCGAATCACACCCAATAAAGTCGATCCTGGATAATCTAAAATCGCTAAAATTGTATTTCTTAAAATATATTCTAATCTCGGTCCCCATGAATCAGCCCACAATTTTTGAAATACGCCGATTAAACCAGAAGCAACTAGATGCCGAAGATGTGGCTCGACTTGTTCAACCACATTAAAAGCAATTGGATATTCCGTATCTGCCGGATTAAAGTAGATAACATCATTAATTCTATCCGTTGGAATATAATTAATTATTTTTTCTGCCAAATCACCATGTGGATCAACTACAGCCACTCCATGTCCAGCTCTAATATCTTCCACTATCATATTTTCTAAAATAGTGGATTTCCCCATGCCCGTTTTACCAATCAAATACATATGACGTCGACGGTCATCTTCTTTGATACCGAAACGTTTAAAACTATTTCTAAAATTTGTTTCGGCAAATGCAACTATTTCTTGATTAGACATAATTAAACAAAAGGTAAATTATTTGGTGGAGCATTTTTTACCACCAGTTGATCTTTTTCTTTTTTATCTAAATTACTATTGCTATCAATCTCATCAGTAAAGAAAGATGAATCACCTCCTAAAACTTTTTTCTTACTTAAAGGTAAACTAGCTGGCGGTTCAACTTTTTTAGCTGGAGTTTTTTGTACTAAAGGCCCTTTAACAACTGATTCAACTGGAAAGTGCCATAAACTAGCCATTTCTTCTGTGTTTAATATCATTCGCGATCGACCGGCAGTATCATCCCTATCTTTGTATGTCCTAATAACTTTATTTTTTTTGAGCGTTAGACGTTTTTCAGCAAAAATAGGATAATTAACTTTTGTAATTGTTCCTTTATCACCAATATCAGGCTTAAAAGAGTTTAAATGAGTAAAAGTAAATTGTTTCATAAAACCAACTATACCACTACCAGCCTTGGGTTTATTCATCACATCTTTTTTAGCTAAATAAGCAACTCTAACTTTTATTTCGTAACCTAACTTGCCAGTTTTTTCTTCTACGGCTTCAACCTGTTTTTTTTGAATCGGTGTTAAATTCATCATTCTGAATACGTCTTCTTTTTCTTCTTTTTTTTCTTCATCAGCAATAACAAAAAGCTTGTCCCAGCGATTTAAAAAATCTAACATCCCATCAATCGCGTCACCAAAGATAGATGATGATTTTTCTTTTATTCCAACAATTTTATTTATTTCTTTCTCGGCTTGTTTAACCCAGTCAAAACCAGTCGGAATAACTATAATTTGATACCAAAATTGCTCACCCTTTTTCATACTACTACACAAATCCATTAAAGCCGCCATTGTATCTTTATACTGCGTATCTGGTGAAGATGTTGCATCTTCAAAATCCTTAAAAGTTTTTATCGGATAAACAAAGGGCTTTACCTGAATAAATTCTCCACCCCATATATCATATTCATCATCAGGAAATCTGTCAGGTGTACCAACAGTATAATCATTTACTTCTGTTATTTCGGCATCTGGATATTGCGAATATATAGATGATTCAAGTACGTCGCGATATTTCTCGAAAGTACGTACTAAAAATTGAGTATAACCCTCTATACTGACTATTTCAAAACTAAAATGAAGTTGAAATTCACCAACCCACCATTTCTCATGTAAATTAAAAGTGCTATGCGCGCCAGCTAAATAAGCAAATACATTTTCGACTGCTTTCGGCGTTTGTTGATTGCCTTTTGGTATGTCAATTGCCAAAAAAACATATTTTTGTTTGGCAATCCATAAGCCTCGTCGATATTTTAACCAAACTTGAGCTGAACCCCAGATAAAAGTCAATGCAATTGGCATCCAGCCAAACATCCAAAACAGCCTTTGCATCATTTGGTCCAAAGGTAGATTCAAAAAATTTAATATTGGCTCTAGATTAATTACAAACTCCATTAAAAACGCTTAAGTTAATATTTTCCATTAACCAACTTTAAACATATTTTACCATATTTTTGTCTTTTTTGCCAAACAAAAAACAGATTCAAAAATAACTATTCATCTAATTATCTTAGAATCTGCTTCTAATTTTGTCATATTATTAATTTTTATTTTTATTTTTGCTAACTAATAGTTTAAGCTGTTTTCAAGCTATATTTTCCGTCTTCAGCTTTTTCAAATTTTTGTTTATTCATTAAGGCTAAATTAATAGTTGCCTTTTTTACCATCCTTTGTTCGAAAACCTTTTCGATTATTTCGTCTCGATTTAAAGTCTTGTCAGATTTCTTTAAAATATCTTCAATAATATCTGCCACTGTACCTTGTTGATACCCCCAATCTTTTAAACCGTAAAGACCGCGACCAATTAATACATACTTTTTATCCAGAATAAGTTCATTGTGGACAGTAGCTGCATTAGCTTTTTTATTATCAAAACTAATTTTATTAATTTCATCAGCGATTTCTACAAAATGCATTGGCTTACCACGATGCTTCAAAACTAAATAAATCTTATCATTAATTGTTTTTGGCTTAATGTCTCTCCAGTCATCCATGCCCCAATAACCAAATTTATTTTGTTCTAATTTCTTTAATGCTTGCATTATTGAATAAATAATTTTATTTCTATTCACAATATCTGTATTTTCATCAAAATAATCACCACCCAAAACATTAGAAATATCTAAATTACTAGTAATATTAAATTCACTTTTATGCTTGTTGTAGCTATCTAATTTTCTTGTCAAATGAATTAGGTCTTCAGTTAAAAGTATTTTTTTTGTTTCTTTAATCTTTTCTAATAATTCTTTTGCTAATTCTTCCAGATGATCAACAGCTGAAAATTTCAATTTAAAAAATTTGTTAAAATAATCCGATTTAGCAACTTCCTCTAAATCATTATGTAATAATTTTGAAATTAAAAAATCTAGATGACTTTTGTGTATATCAATATCTTCAGCCTTAGGTTTTACACCACTAATAGAAAAGTTTACTAAAGCATCAAGTAAATATTTTCTTTCCATTATTCCACCGTGCTCTTCAAGTAATTGATTAATGACATTCTTTAAACCCTTAACATGTTCATCAAGTTTCTTGAGTTGTCTTAATTTTTTTACACCAAATGTTTCTATCTGTCTGATTCTTTCACGAGTTAACTGATGAACTTTGCCGATTTCTTCAAGAGTTTCTCTATTTTTACCATACAAACCAAAACGTCGAATTAAAATATCACGTTCTCTTTCGCTTAATTCTTCAAACAAGCTATTGATAATTTCAATCGCATCTAAATTAGCCACGTCTTCGGCTTTATGATTTGAAATTATTTGGTCTAAAATTGAATTATTATCCATATTTTTACTAACTAAACATACAAAATGTTTAAAAAAACATAATGTTATTTATGTTTTATTAAGATAATATAGCATATTTCTTTTTTTTCGTCAAGTCTGATTTGCTACATTCTACTCCCAAGCTTAATTTAATACAAAAGGACACCTAAATTAGGTA
>CAYXNZ010000006.1:0-36186 GCA_964467155.1 uncultured Gammaproteobacteria bacterium
TATGCATCCGTAGCTCCCGCCCACCTTGCTTTGCAAATGGTCGGGCAGGCAACTGGATAGTCCCGAGCACTCGGGATCGGACCAGTGAGATAATTCTAACAATATATGCATCCGTAGCTCAACTGGATAGAGCGCCTGGCTTCGGACCAGGAGGTTGTGGGTTCAAGTCCTACCGGGTGTACAAATTAGTTGAAAGTTAAAAAGTAAAAAGTTTATAAAGTTAATTATGGCTGGGTAGCTCAGTTGGTTAGAGCGTAGCACTCATAACGCTAAGGTCGTGGGTTCAATCCCCACCCCAGCTACAAATAAAAACTATGCGCCCATAGCTCAGTTGGTAGAGCAGTTGCCTCTTAAGCAAACGGTCGAGGGTTCAAATCCCCCTGGGCGCACACGAATAAAAAAACAACCCCAAAAAGGGGTGTTTTTTATTGTTTGTGTTATAACAAAAATTACTTACCTTTCAAAGCGTCCTTCAGTGTTTTACCAGTTTTAAATTTAGCAACTATTACTTCTGGAATTTGAATTCTTTCTGATGGCTTTTGTGGATTAACACCGCCACGAGCATGGCGAGTTTTTGCCATAAAAGTACCAAAACCAGTAATGGTTACCTCATGACCAGCCTTCAACTCATCAATAATAGCATGTACTAATGTTTCTAACATGTCTTCCGCTTGTTTTTTTGTGACCGCTGAATCAGCGGCAATTTTTTCAATTAGACCTGCTTTATTCATATGTTTTATTTTATGTCTATAAATTTAATGATGGGTTTTATTTTTATCGCTTTTTTATTCTTTTCATTGATTGTTATCTCAACAGCATTAAATATTGCTCGTCCTTTTTTTGATATTGTATGTTTGTATTTTCTTTGGTCAAGAAAATTTTTAAGAATATTTTCTTTATCTACTCCGATTATTCCATCAGCTGAACCAGTCATACCAACGTCAGAAATGAAAGCTGTTTTTCGGTCAGTAATCTGACTGTCGGCTGTCATAACATGAGTGTGCGTACCTAGAACTGCTGATACTCGTCCGTCTAGATAATGCTTGAAAGCAATTTTTTCAGAAGTTGCCTCTGCATGTATATCAACAATTATAGCAGATAGATTTTTTTTTGTAAACATAGCCAAAATTTTGTCAATTTCTCTAAAAGGACAGTCATAATCAGATCGCATAAATACTCGGCCAATTAGATTAACAAGTAAAATTTTCTTTTTATTTTTTTCTATTAAAATAAACCCACTACCCGGGTT
Source organism: uncultured Gammaproteobacteria bacterium (assembly GCA_964467155.1). GTDB lineage: Bacteria > Patescibacteriota > Patescibacteriia > Patescibacteriales > GWC2-42-12 > CAYXNZ01. Next base: position 1,250 of record CAYXNZ010000006.1, read on the forward strand.
GGAGGGTGGAAAATTGGCGGGTCTAATTATAGGAAATTGGCCGTTGTAGATATCTTCAATCGCATTAGCATCAAAAGAATGATCGCCAGTAGTAATGTAATCAACTCCAGCTTCTAAAATTTCCTCAAGAGTTGATTTAGTTACACCAACACCATGAGCCATATTTTCGCCATTGGCGATAATTAAATCTGCCTTGCTTTGTTTCTTTAGCTTTGGCACGATTTTTTTAATAGCTTCACGACCTAGTTTGCCACTAATATCACCGATGAATATTATTTTTAACATAAAGTTATATTTTTGATTTTTTATCTGGCGTATTCAGTAACACGCATTTCTCTAATAACATTGATTTTTATTTCACCAGGGTATTTCAATTCTTCTTCAATTTTTTTAGCGATATTTTTGGCAAGATTATGAGCAGCTAAATCATCTAATTCGTCAGGCATAACGAAAACTCTTATTTCTCTACCAGCTTGAATAGCATAAGTTTTTTCAACCCCATCAAAAGTATTGGCGATTTTTTCTAGTTCTTCTAGCCTCTGGATATATTGTTCAAATGTGTCCCGTCTAGCACCAGGTCTAGCAGCAGAGATAGCATCAGCGACTTTAACGATTACGGATATTAAACCAGCTGGTCGGTCGTCATGATGAGTTTCTATCGGCCCGATTATTTCTTTTGGTAAATTAAATTTCTTAGCAATGTTACCACCAATTTCTGGATGAGTACCCTGGACTTCATGATCAACCGCTTTACCGATGTCATGAAGAAGTCCAGCCTTTTTAGCAATTGTAACATCTACGCCCATTTCTTCGGCTATTAAGGCAGATAAGTGAGCAACTTCAACTGAATGTTTGAGAGCATTTTGTCCATAGCTGGTACGGTATTTCAAACGTCCAATAATTTGAACTAATTTTGGATCAAGTCCAGCGACACCAACTTCATACAAAGCTTCCTCACCAGCCTTTTTGATATCAATTGCCAATTCTTCTTTGGCCTCTTTGATAGCATCTTCAATTTTGGTTGGATGAATTCGTCCATCTTTGATTAGATGATCAAGCGCCCTTTTAGCAATATGTCTTCTAATTGGAGAGAATCCAGAAACAGTTATAGCATTAGGTGTGTCGTCGACGATTATTTCCACGCCAGTTAATTGTTCAATTACTTTAATATTTCTACCTTCACGCCCGATGACCCTGCCCTTCATTTCGTCATTAGGTAAATCAACAGTAGTAGTAGTAACCTCAGTGGTGTAGCTTGATACTAATCTTTGCATAGCACCAGCCATCATGTCTCTTGCTTTTTCTTCCAAATCTTCACTACTTTGTTTTTCTAATTTATTTATTCTTATTACTAAATCTTCTTTGTTTTGATTTTCAACATTTTTTAAGAGTATCTCTTTTGCCTCTTCCTTATTCATGGCGGCAATTTTTTCTAGCTTGGCTAGTTGTTCTTCTTTTATTTGATTAATTTTTTCTTTGACTTCTTCAACTCGATTAACTTTATCATAGAGCTGTTGTTGCTTATCCTGAAGCTCTAATAATTTTTGAGAAAAAGTATTTTCTCTTTTTTCTAAACGAGATTGTGAATTGCTAATTTCTTGCCTTCTTTTTTCTTCGTCTTTTTTCGCTTCTTCAATAATTTTTAAAGCTTTATCTTGAGATTCTAATAAAAGTTCTTTTTGTTTAGTTTTTGTGTCAGAAATAATTTTTTCTGCCTTAGCTTCAGCGCTAGTAATTTGACTTAAAGCACGTTTTTTACGAACCCAATAACCAACAAAAAAACCACCTACAGCCAGGATACCGAAAAATAAATATTCCATAAGATTATTTATTCTGTTTGCAGGAGGCTTGGTTAAATTCTTGTAAAAAGACAACAACAATAATAACTGGGTTTTATGTTTCCAGCTCTATTTTTGTTCATTTTTATTTATAGAAGATAAGTTTAGTATTTTCACGAATTTTTTACTAAAATAAAGGTAAATTTAACTTCTTCTAAAGAATCAACCAGATTTTTCCTACAACAGAAATGTTCATTAATTTATTACTGGTTTTAGACTAACACGGAGATGCGTTTTTGGCAAGAGAATGTGTTTAATTATTTTTTTTAACGAAGTTGCCATTTGGGCGTTACTTTTTGCCCGTCTTGCCTGTCGGAACGGCGAGGCAGGTAACTCCGCCAACATAGGCGGACAGGCGCCAAGTAATCAAACCTGCCTGCCCTTCCAATTCGGCGGGCAAGTGGCAGACAGGAAGTTTTGGGGTGCTTTATTCCCCGCCAGTCGGAGGGGTAAATGCTATTAAACTCAGGCCTGTCCCGCAGTATGGCGGGAACGCACCCCAAACCCCTTGGTAATTTGAAAATTTATTTACAATTTAAAATTAATAAAAAAATCCGTTCGTGTTTAGAACGGATTTTTATAGTGAAAAATTGATTTTATTTAGTGATGATTTTGTCAACAATCCCATATTTTACAGATTCCTCAGCACTCATGAAACGATCACGGTCAGTATCTTTTTCAATAGTAGAAACCTTTTGACCAGTGTGTTTGGCAAGAATTTTGTTTAATTTATCTTTAACTTTCAAAATGTGTTCAGCGCGAATTTTTATATCAGTTGCTTGACCCTCGGCACCACCCATAACCTGATGAATCATAATTTCTGAATTGGGCAGGACAAATCTTTTATTTTTGGCTCCAGCGGCTAAAAGCGTGGCGCCCATAGAAGCGGCCATTCCGACACAGATAGTTGAAACATCACTTTTAACATATTGCATCGTGTCATAAATTGCCATACCAGAAGTTACTGAACCGCCTGGTGTATTGATATAAAATTTTATATCCTTGTCTTTATTTTCCGCATCTAGAAACAGAAATTGGGCGATAACAATATTGGCGACATGGTCGGTAATTGGTTCTCCAAGAAAAATTATTCGATCTTTTAATAAACGAGAATATATATCATAAGCTCGTTCAACTTGACCTGATTTTTCTACAACAGTTGGTATTAATGGCATATGTTTAAATTTAGAATTATGAATTAAGAATTACGAATTAATTTTAGTTTTTGTATTTTGTTTTGTCAATTTATATGATTTTCCAACCATTGGTAGTTTCTTGTATTTTACCCTTTAGTTTAAATCCAGCTGCTTTAATGTGTCCACCACCACCAAGTGTTTGAGCTACTTTGGAAATATTTATCTTTGGATCGGCTGTTCGTAAACTGCCTCTAAGCCAGCCATTTTTGTCTTCTCGTAAAAGCATTAGTCCTTTAACGTCATGCAAATTACTCAAGAAACCAGCAATTCCTTCTAAATCATCATCGTTTATATCCTTGCCAAGATCTTCTTCAGTCAAAAGAGTTGTAGCGAAATTATATTTTGGATTAATTGTTAGGCGAGACATAGCTTTGCCCCATATTTTCATAGCAGCGAGGCTTTTGTTGCGCCATGTTTTTTCAACAATTTGTGGTAGTTTAGCACCACGAGCCATTAATTTCGAAGCAATATTAATTGTTTCCGGTGAAGTGTTTGGATAAAAGAAATTAGCCGTGTCTGTTATGATACCAGTCAAAATACAATTAGCAATATTTTTGTTTATTTTAATTTTGTTAGCTTTGATAAATTTATATAACACTTGAGTAGTAGAGGCAGCATCGTCTTCCCTGATTGTTAAATCGGCATAATCATCTTCTTGTATATGATGATCAATTTCAATAATATATTGATTACTTTTTTTATTTTCAATAAAATTTGAGAGAGACGTTCTTTTTTTGTTAGCACAATCTAGAGCTATTATTAAGTCATAATCAAAACGGTCAAGATGATTGATAAATTTTTCAACGTGAGGTAAATAATCGAATTGAGAGGCAGGTGTATCAGCCGTAAATATAGTAAATTTTTTATTTATTAATGTTAAAAGTTCTGCCATAGCGCAAGCAGAGGAGACGGCATCGCCGTCGGGTTTTTCGTGAGCAACAATTAATATATTCTCGGATTGTTTAATTTTATTATAGGCTTTAGTAAAAAGATGATTATCCATAAGCAGTTATTTAATAGGGGGTGTTTTTTCGTTTTTTATATCATTAAGAATCTTGTCAATTTTAGCTGCTTCTTTTTCAGTGACATCAGCAGTCCAGTTTAATTTTGGAATTTTTCTTATTTTTATTTTTGTTCTTAGAATTTTTGAAAAGTAACCTGATTGATGTCTTAATTTTTTTAGGGCGGAACCAAAAAATTTATCTGGTAAAACTGATATGCCTACTTTAGCTCGATTTAAATCTGGTGAACAGTTCACGCTGGTTATCGTTATTAAGCAATTATCAAAAAAAGCCTCTCGGCTTAAAATATTAGATAGTTCTTGTTTGAGTAGTTCATTAATTTGTTCAATTCGATGAGACATATAAAAAACATTTAGATTTATTTTTTAATTTTTTCTTCTTTGTGTATTTGTAAAATATCACCTTCTTTAATGATTGGTTGACCTTCAAATTGGATACCACATTCTTGACCAGATTCAACTGATTCAACATCTTGTTTGCCAGCTTGTAATTTTGATATCGTACCTTGACCTGCTATTTGACCATCTTTTATTACTTCAACTGAAGTATTATTTTCGATTTGACCTTCAGTGATTTTCCCACCAACAATTTGACTATTTTTTTCAGTTTTGAAAATAGCTAAAACTTTCATCTTGCCAATATCGACTCGTCTAACCTCAGGTTTAATCATTGTTTCAATCTCAGCTTTTATTTCGTTTAATAATTCATAAATAATAGAATAAAGTTTGATTTGAATATTTTTATCTCTAGCGATTTCTTCAGCTTGTGGCGAGGCTTTTACATTAAAACCGATAATTCGGGCATTATTGGATTCGGCATTATTTATGTCGCCTTCAGTAATATTACCTAAGCCCTTACTAACAACATTTATTTTGACTTCTGGGCAATCTATTTTAGCCAAAGATTCTTCAATAGCTTCACCACTTCCTAAAACATCACTTTTGATAATTAAATTTATTTTTTCAATAGAATCATTTTTTTCTTCTATTGGTTTAATAATAGCATCAGTTAAAGCAGATTTTACTTTTCTGGCTTTCATTTTCTCACCCTGCCCGACTGTTAAAATATCGCCGACTTCTGGCGCAATTTTTAAACCAATTATCTTTACTGGAGTAGAAGGTGTTGCCTCTAAAACATTTTCTCCACGATAGTCTTTGAGAGCGCGAACCTTTCCGTAAGACATCCCAGTAAAAGAAAGAGAGTCCCCAATTCTTAAAGTACCATTTTGAACCAAAACTGTTGCAACTGGACCCTCGCCTTTATTAACATGCGATTCGATAATTGTGCCAGTTGCTATGTCATCAGGATTAGCTTTAATTTTTTCTTCTTCCATGTCAGCTGTTAAAAGTAGCATGTCTAAAAGTTCAGATATACCGTCACCAGTTTTGGCAGAAATTGGTGCACAGACAATTTTGCCACCCCAATCTTCAGAAGTTATTTTTAGTTGAGTTGATAATTCTTGTTTAGTTTTTTCAATATTAGCGTCTGGTTTATCTACTTTGTTAATAGCAACGACAAATGGAATTTTTGTTTCTTCAATAATACGATAAGCTTCAACGGTTTGTGGTTTGACACCATCATCAGCGGCAACTATCAGAATGGCTATGTCAGCAATTCTGGCACCACGTTTTCTCATCGCAGTAAAAGCTTCGTGGCCTGGTGTGTCAATAAAAGTAATCAATTTATCATTGCGGTTTACTTGATAAGCACCGATGTGTTGAGTAATACCGCCAGCTTCACCATCAACTACATTGGTTTGACGAATAGCATCTAGTAATTTAGTCTTACCATGATCAACATGACCCATTACAACAATAACTGGCGGACGTTCTTTTAATTTGTCAGTTGCAGTTGCCTTTAAAATATTTTTTAAACTGTTGGCATCGTTATTATTTTGTTCATCTTTTTTATCTTTTTCATCAAGTTTGATTTCAAGATTTAAATCAGCACCAATAATCGCAGCTGTTTCAAAATCAATTTTTTCATTCAGGGAAGTGAAAATCCCATTTTTCATTAGTTCAGCTAAAATCTTATTAACTGGTATTTCGGCTAAAGTGGAAAAATTTCTAACAGTTATAAAAGACGGTATTTTTACTTCTTTTTTTATTATTTCTTCTTCCGATTGCTCATTTTCGTTACCTGATTCAGCTTTAGATTTTTCTGCTTCTAATTGTCTTTGAAAAGATGGCCACTGATTTATTATTTTGTGAGCGGTTTGATTATCTACTTTAATTGCTTTTTTACCAATATCAAAACCCATCTGTGGCAAATATTCACGCAGTTCGTTTGGACTTATTTTTAGAATTCTGGCTAATTCAGTTACATTCATAAGAATAATGGGTTAAAAATAAAAAAGATTTTTTTCAAATCAAAAACCGTTAGGTAATATTACAATAATTTTTGCTTTACGTCAATTAAATTTATTAATTTTTTTATAGTAATTTAAAATTTTATTATTAGTCGCTGCCGCTTGGGCGTTACTTTTTATGACTAAAAAGTAACCAAAAAGTCTTGGGGTGCTTTATTCCCCGCCAGTCGGCGGGGTAAACGCTACTAAGCTCAGGCCTGTCCCGCAGTATTGCGGGAACACACCCCAAACCCCATGGTAATTTTAAAATTTTTGAAAATAAAATATTTTTAGTATAAAGAAAAGGCCCGTTGATGTGATCGTTGGGCCTTAGCTTGTCTTTAATATGTTTTTGGCAATCTCCCAGAAGAGATTTATTGTTGTTTTTGCCGAAACCATATTTTTTTTGATTTCAGATATTTGTTCCGCGCGAATTACTGGCGTGATGGGGATAATATCCGAAATTACTTTGGCAATGATCAGAGGAATTTTTTGCTCTTTAGCTATTTGAGCAATTTTATATACCTCCATATCTACCGCCATAACTCCTTTTTTAATCTTATCTCTACTGGTAACTAAATGGTCAAAAGATTGGATTTTTTCAATTTTTAAATTAATCATTTTCCCTAATCTTTTTACCATCTTTTTTGGAATAGCCAACTTGATTTCTTTTTGGCCGTATATGGCTTGATTGGCAACTATAAGCTGGCCAATTCCAAAATTATCAGTGGTTCCTCCGCAAAAGCCAGTACAAACAATGAAGTCAACGTCGTTTCTTTCCAGAAATGATTTTAGTTTTTTTTCGACATTGATCATACCAGAACCAGTGACAAGAACGCTTATATCCCGTTCGGACTTGAAGCCGTCCGGTATTTCCGCTTCCATTGTCACTATCAATAATATTTTCTTCACGACTTTTCCTCCTTTTTGGTTTTTTTGGCAGAATAAATTATATTGCCTTATTCTGTTGATTATGTCAAATATTATTGTTATTTTTAATGCTTATTTTTTTTTAAAATGTTATAATTAACATATTATGAAACAAGAAAAAATTTTAAAATTTCCTAAGGATTTTTTGTGGGGAGTTTCAACTTCGGCCTATCAAATTGAGGGTGGGATTAGAAATGATTGGAGTGAATGGGAAAAATCAGAGATTAGAAGCAAAAAATTAAAAGTAAAAGGAAAGAATCCAAATGATTTTATTTGTGGACGAGCTTGCGATTCATATAATCGTTATGAAGAAGATTTGGATTTGGTAAAAGATTTAGGTTGTGGTGCTTATCGCATGGGTATTGAGTGGGCGCGGATTGAACCTGAAGAAGGAAAATTTAATATGGAAGAAATTGAGCATTATCGGCAAGTTTTACAAGAAGCAAAAAGGAGAGATTTAAAAATAGTTTTGACATTATGGCACTGGACAAATCCAACCTGGTTAGTCAATCAAGGTGGCTGGGCCAATAAAAAAACTATTGATTACTATTTGCGTTATGCAGAATTAATCGTTCAAGAATTGGGCGAATATGTTGATTTTTGGATTACTTTGAATGAGCCGATGGTGCCATTAGCCAATGGTTATCTGACTGGCAAATTTCCGCCAAATAAAAAATTAAATATTTTTCAAGCCATAAAAACATTTACTAATTTAATCCAAGCACATAAAAAAGTTTATGATTCAATACACAAGACTTTACCAAAGGCACAGGTTAGTATTACTAAAATAATAAATTCTTTTGAGCCAGCTAGAAAATGGTTTTTAGTCGAGACGTTTTTTTCTTGGCTGGCTAATTATTGCGCTAACGATTTGTTCTTACAAAGAATTAAAAGTAAAATAGATTTTATTGGTTTTGATTATTATTTTCATAGTCGGGTAATTTGGTACCCACCATTTAAAAAAAATATAAATAAAAAAGTAACAGATATCGGTTGGGAGATTTATCCGGAAGGAATCTACCAAATTTTAAAAAATTTAAATAAATACAATAAACCAATTTATGTCATGGAGAACGGATTGGCCGACGCTGAAGACAAAGAAAGACTTGATTTTATAGCCAATCATTTAAAATACATTCACCAAGCCATTAAAGAGGGTGTTGATGTAAAAAGTTATTTTTATTGGTCACTTTTGGATAATTTTGAATGGGCAGAAGGTTGGGCACCAAAATTTGGTTTATACGAAGTTGATAGAAAAAGTTTTAAACGCACTCCTCGTCCGAGCGTAAAAGTTTATAAAGATATTTGCAAAAACAACAGGATAAAAATTACAAATTAATTTTTAAATAGATTCCCGCTTGCGCGGGAATGACAAGGTTTCTATGTGGTTAACAATTGCTATTGGTGCTTATTTAATTAATGCCGGCGTTTATGTCGCCGACAAGTTTTTACTTTCCAAAAAAATCCATTCATCAATTACTTATGCTTTTTATGTCGGTATCTGGAGTATTTTTAATTTATGCTTGTTAGTTTTTGATTTTTGGTTACCGATTTGGCAAGAGCTAATTTTGGATTTGTCGGCCGGCGCTTTATTTGTTGCTACTTTGGTTTTTTGGTATAAAGCACTTCATCAAAGCGAAGCGACCAGGGTAGTACCGATTGTTGGGGCATTGGTGCCGATCTTCAGTTTGACTTTGTCTTTCTTTTTTTTGGGAGAAAATTTGAGTCAACGACAATTGCTGGCTTTTGCGGTTTTGATTTGTGGCGGAGTTTTGATTTCTATAAAATATACTAGATTTTATTCAGCTAAAAGAGTTATTGCCAAAATGCGTTATATTTCTGGTTTGATTCTTGGCGAGGTACATGCTAAGTCTCGTCCAACTTGGCGATTGATTACCAACTCCCTTATTTCTGCTTTTTTCTTTGCTGCTTATTATGTTTTGATTAAATATATTTATTTAAACCAGCCGTTTATCGGTAGTTTTGTTTGGTCGCGAGTCGGTTCTTTTTTAGGCGTATTATTATTTTTGTTTATCCCAGTTTGGCGTGAGCGCATTGTCCATCATCAAAAAGGCGTCAAGACGCCGAAGAACATGTTTTTCTTTTTGTCAGTTAGATTATTGGCAGCCTTAGCTTTCATTATGCTTAATTGGGCAATTAGTCTTGGTAGTGTAGCCATGGTTAATGCTCTACAGGGCGTTCAATATTTATTTTTGTTTTTGATTATCCTAGTTATTTCAACCAAATTTCCGAGAGTTTTGAAAGAAGAGATTGGCGGAGGCGTGATACTGCAAAAAATAATTGGCATCTTGTTTGTCGGGCTAGGTTTATATATGCTGATTTAAAAATAATTTAATGAGTATTTTATTTTTTACAATTTTTTATTTTATTTTATCGTGGTTAAGATTAGATTATGCCTTGATGTTTTTGTTTTTTTCTTTACCGAGTTATCAAATTAGATTTAGTCTATTTGGTTTACCGTCTAATTTATTAGAAATAATGGTTCTAGTTTCTTTCGCTGTTTGGCTATTCAAAAAAACCGAGTTGTTAAATTATTTATTTAAGCCAAATAGGATAAAACGTTTCAAAAATAACAAACTGAAAAGAGTGCCTTATCCTTTTGGCATGGAAATAGTATTACTTTTAATTATTTCTTTTATAGCAGTTGCTATAACTGGTTTTTCCGATTCAGCTCTAGGTGTTTGGAAAGCTTATTTTTTTGAGCCCATTTTAGTTTTCATTTTAATTTTAAATGTATTTCAACCCCCTCTCAGCCTGCCTACCAGACAGGCAGGTCTCCCCCTTGCCAAGGGAGAGAAAAAAAACGAGGGTATGGCAAAAATAATTTGGCCGTTGGCGCTGTCGGCGCTGATTTTATCATCTTTTGCGATTTATCAAAAGATAACTGGTCAATTTATTTTTAATCCAGCTTGGGCAGAAATTGGTTCGCGTCGGGCAACTTCACTTTTTTCCTATCCAAATGCGTTGGGATTATATCTCGGGCCAATCATACTTGTTTTAGTAGGATTTTTGAGCAATAGAATTAGCAGATTTAAAGACGGGCAAAATGAGAAAAGAAGTTTTGAATTAAGAATTAAGAATTACGAATTACGAATATCAGAAAAGTTTTTGACTGTGTTTGTTTCTTTGACGGTCTTTATTTCTCTTTTGGCGATTTATTTTGCTAAATCCGAAGGGGCTTTAATTGGGATAATTGCTGGATTGTTTGTTTTTGGATTGTTAGCGGGAAAAAGAACGAGGTTAGCGACAATTATTGTGTCCATTATTTTGGGCATCGGAATATTGGCTTATCAACCAGCGCGAGATTATGCGTTTACAAAAATAACATTACAAGACTTGTCGGGTGAAATTAGAAAACAGCAATGGCGGGAGACAGGAGAAATGTTAAAAGATGGTCTAGTTATTTCTGGTACGGGGTTGGCTAATTATCAGATAGCAATTGCGCCATATCATCAGGAAGGAATATTTTTTAATAGTGACAATGATCCAGAATTTCATCGTCATGTTGTTTGGAATGAGGAATATAAAAAATCTCATTGGCAACCAGTAGAAATTTATTTGTATCCGCACAATATATTTTTGAATTTTTGGACAGAACTTGGTTTGGCTGGAATGTTATTATTTGTTTGGATATTTTTTAAATATTTTTTGATATCAATTAATAATTTTAAAAATAGCATTCACTTTGTCATTGCGGGCTCCGACCCGCAATCCAGAAACTTGAATAGTGCAAAAACCTGGATTCCAGATCCCGTGCCTGCCGGCAGGCAGGAAGTCCGGAATGACAGAAAGGAAGGGAAAGTTATAAATAATAAGTTTTTGAATTTAGGTTTAATTGGAGCAATGGTAGTTATTATTATTCATGGTCTAGTTGACGTGCCGTATTTTAAAAACGATTTAGCAATTATTTTTTGGTTATTGGTGGCGATGATTAGTTTAATAGAGACCAATATACGAATAAATGCGAATAATACGAATAAATTCTGATATTAATTTTAAAAGGAGAACATGAAGAAAAATAATTTAATATTTCCAGAATTATCTTATGTTATTACCGGCATATTGTTTGCAGTTCACAATCAAATAGGCCAATATGCACGAGAGAAGTAATACTGTGATTTAGTAGAATTAAAATTAAAAGAAATAAAATTACCACATGAAAGAGAGTTAAAAATTGGCGATAGTGGGAATATAGTTGATTTTTTAATTGATAATAAAATAATTTTAGAAGCAAAGGCAAAAAGAATAATTACTAAAGAGGATTATTATCAGACACAAAGATATTTGCAGGAATCAAAAATAAAATTGGCTTTGTTGGTAAATTTTAGAGATAAATACATAAAACCAAAAAGAATAATCAGAATAGAAAAGTATTAGCATAATTAGTATCATTAGTAATTATTAGTATATTAGTATTGTTTATATGAAGATTATTTTACAAAAACATATTGCTGAAATTGAACATTTTTCACGACGTCAGGCTGAAGAATTAATTCGAGCTGGTAAGGTGGAAATAAATGGTCAGACAGCAGAGCTGGGTATGCGGACAGATGAGCAAGATGAGATAAAAATTGATGGAGAAAAAATCGGCTTGGCAAAACCAAAGATATATATTAAGCTGAACAAACCCATTGGCTATGTTTGTACCAGTAGACGGTTTAAAGGAGAAAAAAACATTTTTGATCTCATAAAAACCCGTCAGCGTTTATTCGCTGTCGGGAGGTTAGATAAGGGTAGCCGTGGTTTGGTTTTATTGACTAATGACGGTGATTTAGCGCAAAAAATAACACATCCTAGCTTTGAGCACGAGAAAGAATATGTTGCGGAAATTAAGAGTGAGCAGATTGATGAAAGTAATATTTTAAATAAGTTTAAATTAGGTATAGATATCGGTGAGGGCGACGGGAGAGTGAAAGCAAAAGATATAAAATTTTTAGGTGATAATAAATTTCAAATTATTTTAATCGAAGGTAAGAAAAGACAGATTAGAAGAATGTTTAAGGCAATTGGTTTTGAAGTAGAGGATTTATCGAGAACAAGAATCGGCAATTTAAAATTAGGCGATTTAGAAGAGGGTAAGTCAGAGCTACTAAAAAGTGACGAAGTAAAAAAGTTTTTAAATTAGATATATGGTAAAAATAAAATTATTTTGGCAAAGCGCGATGAGCGTTGCTGGCGTTTTGGTTTATGTGATGTTGGTATCGTGGTTAATGACTAATGGTGATAAATTATTTGGCAAGATGGATGGCTATATCGGACCAGTGGCATTTCTGATGTTGTTTGTTTTTTCCGTTGCCGTAACTGGGCTATTGGTTTTAGGCCGACCAGCTTATCTTTTTTTGTCAGGGGAGAAAGCTGAAGCAGTCAAATTATTTTTTTATACTTTGGCTTGGATGTTGGTAATTGTCCTAGCAGTTTTTGGCATCGCGATTTTTGTTTAAAATAAAGTTGGAATTTTGAAAAGAGAGGATAACCTTTTTTTGTCATTCTGACCTCCGAGCCGGAATCTAGGTTTTTGCATTATTCAAGTTTCTGGATTGCGGGTCGGAGCCCGCAATGACAGTGATATGGAGAGGTGGCTCGAGCTTGCCCCGCCTTGGCGGGGTGAATTGAAGGAGTCGAGAAAAACAAGTACATAAAAAATTAGGAATAACATAAAATATGGAGAGGTGGCTCGAGCGGTTGAAGGCGTCTGATTCGAAATCAGATGAGCATGTAAGTGTTCCGTGGGTTCAAATCCCACCCTCTCCGCCAATTTTCACTTTTTGTGAAATCGTAAGAAATAGCCTCGGCGCAAAGTGCCTCGGCATGGTATTTTTCCGCAATTTTAAAGGCATTTTTGAAATCGCAAAAGAGCTTTCACAAGATCGCCTCTTAAAACTCGCAGATGTTTCTTATAATTCGATCATCAAACTTGAAACAGGTGGGATTACAAATCCCACGATTAAAACCTTGCAGAAAATCGCCAAGGCATTAGAAGTTTCAGTTGATGATTTAATAAAATAAAGACAACACTCGTTCATTGAAAGAAAAACGTCATCTCCTTTGTATAACTAGTGAAAGGTCGATAATTGTTAATAACTAAAGGAGGTAAATAAAATATATGAATACTAAAAAAATCTTGCTTTCAGTTTCTACTCTAGCAGTAGCGGGTGTTATAGGCTTAATGGCAGCAAATTCCGCTCTCGCTTACCAAGGTGATTACACACAAAAAGGACCTAATTGTACTCCCGAGAGACATGAAGCGATGACAGCTGCTTTTGCTAATCAAGATTATAATGCTTGGCAAGAACTTATGACTGGAAAAGGAAGAGTCGCTCAAGTTGTAAATGAAAGTAATTTTAATCGTTTTGCAGAAGCTCATCAGCTTGCGCTAAACGGAGATTACGAAGGGGCAGATACTATTCGTAAAGAATTAGGTTTGCGAGGAAAAGATGGAGTTAAGATGGGTGCTGGTTTTGGTCAGGGTATGGGACAAGGTCGAATGGCAAAATAGTCATTTTACTGACAAACTCTCATTTAGAATTCTGAATGAGAGTTTGGTTGGTAATTAATAAAAGTTATCGAAAGATATATCGAGCTCATGAACGATGTTAAAATCAATACGCATGGAAGACCTAAAAAAATTAACCGACGAACAAGTTGTGGATTATGTCCGAACGAAAGATCAAGAATCATATCTTGAGATTGTATTGAGGTACCAAGACAAACTTATGAGATACGCTAACTCTTTAACCCGAGACGAGCAGAAGTCCGCCGATATTGTGCAGAATTCCTTTATAAAGGCGTTTGTTAATCTGAATAGTTTTAATACGAAGATGAAGTTTTCCAGTTGGATATACCGTATCGTTCACAATGAAGCTATGAACGAATTTGTTAAACATAAAAATGAAATACCGATGCTTGAAGATATGGATTTTGCGAGCAGTGAGGATGTCGCAGCTGATTTTGATAAAAAAGAAACGCAAGAAAGAGTTAGAAAGTGCCTTTCTGAAATACCCCTTTTATATTCCGAACCGTTATCCTTGTTTTTTCTTGAAGAAAAATCTTACGAGGAGATTAGCGATATTTTACGATTACCCATCGGTACGGTCGGAACAAGGATTAACCGCGCCAAAATTTTAATGAAAAAAACATGCCAAACAATACAAAATTAAACATACCAGAAAACATTATGTCCCGGATTAAGAAGGGACAGGTGAAAATGAAACCCAAATGGTATTTTGTATTGGGTTCGTTTGCTATGATCGGTGGTTTTCTTGGGCTAACTATCGTTTTAATCTTTTTGGTGAGTTTGATAACTTTTTCGCTTCGCACGCATGGACCGATGGGGGCAATTCGTTATGAACAGCTACTTTCAAGTTTCCCCTGGTGGGCACCGATAGTAGCCATTGCTGGTTTTGGGCTCGGTGTTTTGTTGCTAAAAAAGTATGATTTTTCTTACAAGAAAAATTTTCTTTTGATAATCATTGGCTTTATTTTGGCTGTTTTATTGGCTGGTTTGTTAATAAATTATCTAGGACTTGATAATGTATGGATGAAAAGAGGACCAATGAAAGGGCTTTATCAACAGTATGACGGTGGAGGCATGAAGAGGGGCGCTGGTTGGCGGATGATGCAGGACGACGATTATAATAATAAAGACTTTCCGCTTATTCGTAAACAGTAGTTATATAATTTATTTGAGGTGGCGCGCCAATGGTCATCCATAGACGAACAAGAATTTGTATAAACTCCGATAAAGATGATTTTGGCTTAAAATATGTTAAAATAAACAGGTTGATAAATTTTAACAAAACGCATAATTATTATTAACTAAAAACAATATATGAAAAACAAAATTTCAATAGCAATAATCATAGTTCTTTTAGGTGCAGTCGGATTTTTGTCCTATAAAGTAGTTCAGAATCCAAAATCGTTAAATAGTGATTTATCACAAAATCAAAGACCTGTGGGATTAGGTTCCGGACAGGGAAACGGCATTGGGCAGATTCAAGGTGGGATCGGAAACGGACCCACTCAGTCAAGGCAAAACTGTCTATCCGATGTTTGGGTTCGCTGTGGAGAGTTTATTTTGCAAAACGGCAAATTAAAGGGATTAAGCGGGATATCAACGCCGGCTAAAATAAATTATCCGAACCACTTGTCATTTTATGATATAAATGAAATGTCTTATGAAACGCCAAGAAGCGGTTCGCTGTATTTAAAAGACATTAAGACAATTTTCCCCTTAAATGTACAAAAAGTGGTTCTTGCTTTTGATAATATCAATACAATAAACAGACTTAGTAAAAAGATTGAGTCAACTGCGCTTAGTAGCTTAAAGCAATAATAAAATTTAATTTTTAATCTCAATTATTATAAAAATGAACAAAAAAATTATTTACTTTGGCGTAGGAATATTGGCGGTTATTATTACCTTTGCGATATATTTTATATTTTTTGGCTGCTCTGATCACTACACAGTTTCCTGTTATCATCCAGACAGCGAAAATAAGGAAAGAAAAAATATTCCCTGCAGTTCCAATAGTGATTGTTCTATTAAATCAATGGTTTCGTATTGTTCGCCAGATTGTCCGGATCTTTTTTACCGCGCATATGGCAGATATTATTGCGACGATGACGGCTACTGCAAGGGGTGTAATGGTTACGCTTCTTGGGTAAATAATGATTATGTGATTTTTTTGCCCAAATCATGCCATTAATTATAGATTTTTAAAACACACACCACCAATTTATTTCCAGTAATTTTTATATTTTGATGTAATTGACACAATAAAATCAATGAACAAAAAAATTAAAAAATATATAATAATAGATGCAATAATACTGTTTTTTATTCTTTCCCCGTTTCCTATGGGGTGGTTTTTTTGGAAAATTTCACTCAAAAATCTTATAGGAATTAATATTTTTAAAGTTCACCACATATGTAATACACTTGAGTATACAGGTTGGGGTTGTGTTCCGAATTTTTTAGGCATAATGATAGTCATTTTGTGTTGGTTATCAATAGTAGTAGGCATCTCTTATTTAATATATAAAAGGAATTCAAAAAGAATTTGCAGTAAAGAACAAAATTTGTAAGATTTTATTAGTTTATCTTGGCGGGATGAAAAACTTAAAATCCATGTGGCGTGCCAGTTTCACTGGCACGAAATTCGGCGGCGGCTGAAAAAAATTGGAATCGGAAAGCGAGGGCGGGCAAAAATTCCTTCCCCCCAACCCCCTTCCTTTTTGCCCGCCCGAGCAATTGGATTTTAAAATTCGGGATTCGGATTTTCGTCAAAAAATGTTCGAACTTTGTCCAGAACATACCGCCAAAGAAAATTTAATATCGGTTAACCCAAATGCTTAAAAAGCAACAAGAGCAACAACACACAGTGCCCGCTGGGGCTTATCTTAAAAACTTTGTTGACAAGAACGGACACGTTTGGGTGCTTAGTGCCGACGACAAAATATTTAATACCAATCCAAACAGTATCTTGAAAGAGCGGCATTTCTATTCGCTCACGAGGAATAACGGAAAGAAAGATATGTCGGTTGAGAACACTCTTGTTTCCATTGAGGGCGATTTTGTGAATGCATTCAGAGAGAAGTTTATAAAAAATCTGTTCTTAACTGATAAGGAAAGAATTGCAGTTTCCATTTTTATTGAAACTTTAATGGTCAGAACTCGTCCGTATAGAGACCATTTTAAAAGATCTCTCGAAGAATTAAAAGATTGGATGGAAGATCGAAAAAAACATTCAATATAGAGGAAGAAGAAAAAACTCTCGCAGCAGCAATACCGTCTTCAGGTGGAGCAACAATAGACTTGAAAACCCTAAAAGCTGGACTGGAAAACTTTGATGAGCACCACTCGACAAGTATTTTACGTTCATTCTCACATACCGCTGCACTCATTTATCATATGAAATGGTCAGTATGGAAGAATGACAGTTGCGGGTTCGTTACGTCAGATGACCCCGTAGTACTGCTTCGTCCAACGTCCATAAAAAAGTTTGGTGCTGGAACTTTTGGTAGTGCTCCCGGTTTGAAATGGAAGGATGTCGAACTTACCTTGCCTATATCAAAAAATCGTCTCTTGCTTGCAGGCTGGATACTCAACGATGATTCGTACGTTCAGGTTAGCGATGAAATGGCAAAAAACATAAATCACAGGACTATTACGCATTCCCGCGACCGTATTATCACAAGCTCGGAGACTAGGGCCAAAGAGATTAAAGAGCAATACACAGAAAAACCAAACAAGAGATACAACATAGGAAAAAATAATAACAAATAAAACAGATTAACATTAGATTGATAAAATAACACTTTAAAAATAATTAACCCGCTTCCAGCGGGTTTTTTGATTGGGGAATTTTTGAGTATATTTTTGGAGTTCTAGTATTCATTCTTTTGCACCAAAAGAACGAATAGATGTACTAAGATTAGGAAAGTAGAAAACAAGCTAAAAGGGTTGATTTTGTAGCGTAAATAGAGTATATTAGAGGCAGGAGGCCAGTTTATTATTAATAAAAATTTATGCCTAAATCAAACTTTACAAACTCTGTAATCGTTATGATGGCTATATTAACCGTGGTAATTTTAGCCATGCTTTTTTTAGTTCGAGGTGACGAAGATAATTGGATTTGTGAAAATAACCAATGGACAAAACAGGGTAATCCAAGTGTGCCAATGCCAACTGAAGGTTGCGGGGACGTCGTAAAAGAAGGAATTGTTTATGGTGACATAGGAGAAGAATTTGGTTTAGTTTTACCAGAAACTTGGCAGGGATATTATGAAGTAAAAGATATAGCAAAAGATGAAGAAGGTGCACGTCGAGTTGTTTTTAATTATCTTGTTGGTGGCGAGAATCAAGCCTTACTTTTTATAATCAATATTTATGGCGGAGATCAGAGTATTGCCTCTATTGATAATCAACCGAATAATCAAATTATCGCTCAGACAGTTGAAAATGTTTTTACTTTTTCACAAGCACTAGATATGCCGTTTGAACAAGGGACAGAAGACTTCAATCGTTATGCTGAAATGATTAGTGAGGTAGATGGCATTATAGAAAACATTGATACCAATACAGGTGTTTATACTTTGAGTAAAATTATCAGGGAAAATAATCGGGATGAATATTGGGATATTGAAGCATCGTATCCGGTAATTTCAGGAAATGATGATTGTGGGACAGCGAACAGTCTAATCAAAACTGAAGTTGAAAAAATAATTTTGACTTTCAAAGACAATATGAGTGAATGGGAAAGATATGATTCACCCGATATGATGAATAGTTCATTATGGATAAATTATGGTCCTAGATACTTGAGTGATGAATTAGTCAGTTTGCGTTTTGTTATTTATGAATATTATTCTAGCGCAGCTCACCCGAATACTCGTAGTTTTTCTTTCAGCTACAATTTAAAAGAACAGAAAGTTTTAGGCTTAGGGGATTTATTCAAAGTCAGTGAAGAAGAATATTTGAATAAGATTTCAGAATTAGTGTTGGTAGATTTAAAACAAGAATTTATAGAAAGAGATATGGATATTTATTCTGATACACTGGAAACAGGCACAGAACCAAAGATAGATAATTTTAAGAATTTTAATGTATCTACCGGCGGATTAGAATTTTATTTTGACCCATATCATTTAGCCGCTTATGCAGCTGGCGAATTTAATTCCTTGATACCATACAGCGATTTAAGTGATATTTTAGTTGATAATTTTAATATTGATTAATTAAATTATACAATCATGGGATTAGAAAAAATGGGTATTATAAACATTGATCATTTGCACGAAAAAGCTGTTGATTCACTTAACGAATACAGAATAGATATGGATGAGTTTAAAGATGATGTTTACAGGAAAGAAGATGTGGAGAGGGATCAAGAATATACAAAAAAATGTAAGCAAAATCATGAAGAAGATAATACTGTTCAAGAGAAAGAAGCTAAAAAATTAGCAACAATTTTTGAAGCAATAATGCAGGAACATGCCGAGCTAAGTAATTGGTTGGGGGAAAATGTTTGTACTGTGTCGACTTCTGAATATGATGACATAGTAAATGGCATTGACATGATAGCTGAGTTTAAAAAAAGAGGCAGATATGCATATCATTTAGGCTTGGCAGTTGATACGACTTATTGCTCTGATTTAAATAAAAAATTTGATAAGATAAAGGACGATATAGAAAAAGGTAAATTGGCTTTAATAAAATATTTTAAATCGGAGGATAGTGGTTTTATGGGTAGATTAGCACAAGTGCCCAAGGTAGTCATTGGGGCGGATGTAAAAACCATTAACGAACTTATGGAGTTATGGCATACTGGTAGAAAAAAGGAGTTGGCCGAACATCCGATTCAATTTCAGATTCTAGAACAAATGTTAGATCAATTGAAAGTTTTTCAAGAATATTCGTTAAGAACGGGTCATGAAGATTTAGCTGATAAATATGAATCAGCAGAAAAAATTATCAGTGAAATTTACAATAAGAGAAAAGAAAAAATAAAAGATAATGGTGTTAGAGATGAAATGTCAACACATGTCACTGAATATTTAAAAATATTTTCTGAATAATTTTTAGTATAAGATTAATTTTGATATAAAAAAATCTACGGTTTTAATCGTAGGTTATAGTTTGTCCTTATTCTAACTGGCGAGATAAATACGTGTAAACATATTATTTTGAAACTCGTTGCGTGATACAAAAAATTCTTCAGTGTTAAAACCACTGTATAATAGTTGTGATTTGTAATTTTTTAAAAAACCGGGCTATCCTCGGTTTTTTGATCCCCTATTTTTTAAAATTATTAATATTTGCTATAATAAAGATATAATACAGTAATTTGAGAATATGCCACATAAGATTGTTAAATTGTTAAAACTAGATAAGCCGTTGGTTATTTTTGATTTGGAAACTACAGGTCTATCTATTTTTATTGATAGGGTTGTTGAGATTGCTTACTTAAAAATAATGCCAAACGGAGTTGTATTTAAGGGAGATTTTTTAATTAATCCAGAAATGGAAATTCCCGAAGAATCAATTGAGGTTCATAGCATAACTAATAATGATGTATCTGGGGCACCAACATTTAAGCAGAAAGCAGCTGATTTGTGGGATGTTTTTTATGATTGTTATTATGGTGGATTTAATGTAATTTATTTTGATTTACCAATGGTACGACGGGAATTTATCAGAGTTGGCATGGATTTTGAGTACGATATGACGCAGATTATTGATTCAAAAAGAATTTATCAATATATGGAACCAAGAACCTTGGCTGGTGCATATAAATATTATTGTGGTAAAGAGCATAAGTATGCTCACAATGCTCTTTCGGATGTAGAAGTGACAGCTGAAATATTTAATAAACAGTTAGAAGAATATAAAGAAGTGAGAGATTTGGACTTTGTTAAAAAAATTCATGCTGAAGTAAGTGAAATGTATGTGGACAATGAGAGAAAGTTTTATTGGCGTTATGGCAAGGCGCATTTTGCTTTTTCTAAATATAGAGATGAACCGTTAGAAAAAATTGCTAAAATTGATCCTGGTTTTTTGAACTGGATTTTGTCAGCTGATTTTTCAACACGAATTAAAGAAATTATTGGAGGAGCATTAAAGGGTGAATTTCCTAAAAAGAAAAAAGAAAAAAAGAAAAAATAGAAAATTATTCAATTTATATTTAGAAAGTCGTAGTTTTTACTACGACTTTTAGATTTGCTCAAAAAGGCTAATCAGGATAAAATGTAGTTATGGATAATAATCAAGAAGAACGTATAACTTCGACTAAAGAAACTAATGGTGACAAAGCCTTTGATTTAACTTTGCGTCCGAAAAGTTTAGGAGAATTTATTGGACAGAATAAAATCAAGGAAAATTTGGATATTTTTATTACGGCCGCTAAAAATCGAGGTGAATCAATTGAACATGTAATGCTTTATGGTTCGCCAGGTTTAGGAAAAACTACCTTGGCGCATGTTTTAGCCAATGAAATGGGCGCTAACGTTAGAGTTACTTCCGGACCGGCGATTGAAAAAGCTGGAGATTTAGCAGCTATTCTGACTAATTTAGGGGCAGGCGATATTTTATTCATTGATGAGATTCACCGTTTAAATAAATCTATTGAAGAAATACTTTATCCAGCAATGGAGGATTATGCTTTGGATATTATAATTGGCAAAGGTCCCTCGGCTCGGACTTTACGGTTAGATTTGCCGAAATTTACGATTATCGGTGCGACGACAAAAATAAGTTCTTTGTCAGCGCCACTACGCGATCGATTCGGTTCAACGTATCATCTTAATTTTTATGAGACGGAGGATATAGAAAATATTATTCATCGTAGTGCGAAAATTTTAGGTATTAATCTTGATCAGAAATCGGCTGTCGAAATTGCTTCACGTTCTAGAAGAACTCCGCGAGTGGCTAATCGTTTATTGAAACGGGTTCGTGATTATTGTCAGGTGAGGGGTGACGGTGATATCGTTGCTAATCATTGTTTAGATGCTTTTAATCTATTAGATGTTGACGATTTAGGACTGGATGCGATTGACCGAAAAATTTTGGAATTGATTATTGATAAATATAATGGTGGACCAGTTGGTTTGAATACGATTGCCGCTGCTACTGGTGAGGACATATCAACGATTGAGGAAGTTTACGAGCCATATCTTATGCAGTTGGGATTCCTGGACCGATCTCCTAGAGGTAGAATAGTGACTGATATTGCTCACCGACATTTAGGTAGAAAGAAAAAAGGACAAAGCGATTTAAAATTATAAATTATTTAAAATTTTTATGACTTTTTCTTTATCATTTTTTTTATTAATATATGCTTTGTTTCTGCTGTTGTGGGGTGTTTTTAGTTTGGTGGCGATATATCATATGTTCAGATTTGGTTTTTTAAATTTTACTACTTTTTTTACCACTTTTATTTATATTGCTATTTCTGTTTTGATTTTATTTTTGTCTTATCAATACATCAGTCAGATCAGCTGGGGTTTAAATATTACAGTCTTTGAAGATTTATTTAATAATTGGTTTAATTTTAATTAAAACGTATGGAGATATATCGTTTATCCAATAAATTACCCGATGAAAAGATAATTAAAATTTTAAGAAAAGATTTATTTATTTTAATAAAAAAAATTGCTTTATTTGTTTTATTAATTATTTTGCCAATGATATTCTCTTATTTGATGCTGGCAGTTTATCCTGATTTACTCCATGGTACAGTCTCGTATCCCTTAATAGTATTATCGATAAGCGCTTATTATTTGTTTATTTGGTTATTCTTTTTTTTCACCTTTATAGATTATTATTTGGACGTTTGGATAATCACTAATGAAAGAATTATTGATGTCCAGCAAAAAGGTTTTTTTGCCAGAATTATTTCTGAGCAGAGATTATATCGCATTCAGGATGTAACTAGTGAAGTTCAGGGTTTTTTGCCGACAGTTTTTAGGTATGGGAATATTTATGTCCAGACAGCCGGCTCAAAACAGCGTTTCTTTTTTAATGAAATACCACACCCAGATATAGTTAGAGATGAAATAATTAAATTAGCCGAACGAAGCAAGAAAAAGCATAAAGACATAAGTTGATTTTATTTCTATGTTTTACACTTCGGACTTTGATTACAGATTACCAAGCAAGTTGATTGCTCAGCAACCGATGAAACCGCGAGATCATTCGCGGCTTTTGATTTTAGATAAAAATACTGGAGAGATTGAACATAAACATTTTTATGATATTGTAAATTATTTAAATGATGGAGATGTTTTGGTATTGAATAATTCAAAAGTTTTTCCAGCTAGATTAATTGGTCAGAAAAAAGATACTGGTGGTAAGATTGAAGTTTTTTTGCACCAAAAAATAAAAGCTGGTATTTGGAATTGTCTCTTGGGTGGACATGGCAAAAAAGATGATTTAGAAATTAAATTAGGGAAAGGCCGATTTAATTTAATAGCTAAGGTTTTAAAAGATAATCAAGATGGGACGTGGCAGGTTAAATTTAATAAAACAGGACAGAGTTTTTTTAATGTTGTAAATAAAATTGGCAAAACGCCTCTGCCACCATATATAAAAAGAAATAAAAAGTTGGTCGTTTCTTCTCAAAAAGATAAAATTAATTATCAAACTGTTTATGCTGATGAGAAAAAAACAGGATCAGTAGCCGCGCCGACTGCTGGTTTTCACTTTACACCGCCATTACTTAATAAACTAAAAAAACGAGGCATACAAATTGAATATGTAACCTTGCACGTTGGCTTGGGTACTTTTGCGCCAGTCAAAATAGAAAAAATTAAAGATCACAAAATGCATTCAGAGTTGGTTGAAATTAGTAAAAAAACCTTAGCCAATGTTATTAAAGCAAAAAAAGAAAAAAGACGAATTATTGCCGTTGGCACTACTTCAATTAGAACCTTAGAAAGCGCTTTTACTACTGTCATTCTGGAGTCCCGAATACTCGGGACGATAGAATCTCGACGAGATCCTATCAGTCGCTCGTTCAACGCTCCTTCCATGATGACAAATCATTCTTTTCAAACTAGCATTTTTATCTATCCACCGTACAAGTTTAAAGTTATTGATGCTGTAATTACCAACTTTCATTTGCCAAAATCAACACTTTTGATGCTAGTTAGTGCTTTTGCTGGTAAAAAGAATATTGATAGAGCCTATCAAGAGGCGATTAAAAATAAATATCGATTTTTCAGCTATGGCGACGCAATGTTTATTAATTAACTTGACCAAAGGCTATTATTCAGTTTATATTAAAGATAGATATTAAATTAATAATAACTAAAAATAAAATTCAGAGCTTGCAGTTTTTAATGTTTGAGTTTTGAGTTTTAATTTATTTTTTATGTCAGTACCAAAGAAAAGAAAAACACCAAGTAAAGTTAGAAAAGGTAGATCGCATCAAGCGCTTAAAAAAATTAGCTTGAACAAATGTCAAAAATGCGGTCATGAAGTTAAGCCTCATACAGCTTGCAGTTTTTGTGGCTATTATAAAAACAAGGAGGCGATTAAGATAAAAATAAAAAAAGACAAAAATAAGCAATAATAAAAAGTTTATTTTTTAAATTTTATGTCTAATCGGCATCTCGCCAGAACAATTGCCATGCAATCTCTTTTTAATTGGGATTTTAATGGAAAACCAAAAAAAGATTTGGATAAATTAGTAAAGAAGAATTTTGAGCAATTTGCTCCTAGATTTGACGACCATGGTTTTGTCAAAAAGTTAATTAATGGCGTAGTTAATAAATTAGACAAAGTAGATGAGTATATTACTAGATATGCAACGGAGTGGCCATTAGAACAAATTACTATTGTTGATCGTAATGTTTTACGTATTGGCGTATATGAACTTATTTATGATGACGACATACCAGCCAAAGTGGCAATAAATGAAGCAATCGAAATAGCTAAAGCTTTTGGTGGAGAGTCGTCAGGAAAATTTGTAAATGGTGTTTTGGGGGCGATATATAAAGACATTGAAAAAAATAATATTGAGCCAGAAAAACCCAAAAAGTAAAATAATAATTAAGATTGCTAAATTGTTAAATTGTTAAATTGGTGAGAAGATTTTCAATATAACAATGTAACAATGGAGCAATGAAAAAAAATGAAAGATTTTTCAAAACTTGAAAATCGTCTTGATGTGAAATTCAAAAATATTGATTTTTTACGACAGGCGATGGTCCATCGTTCTTATTTAAATGAACATCCTGATTTTGGTTTACCGCATAATGAGCGTTTAGAATTTTTGGGCGATGCAGTTCTAGAAATAATTGTAACTGAATCTCTGTTTAATAATTATCCGACCACACCTGAGGGAGATTTGACTAACTGGCGTGCTAGCTTGGTTAATTTCAAAATGCTTTCAACGGTAGCCCAAGAATTAAAAATAGAAGAATTTTTGTATTTATCGCGTGGTGAATCAAAAGATAAAAATTCTAAGGCCAGACAATATATTTTGGCTAATGCTATGGAATCCTTGATTGGTGCAATATACTTAGATCAAGGCATTAAATCATCGAAAAAATTTGTTAAAAGAGTTATTTTAGCTAAGCTAGATAACATTCTAGCTAATAAACTATACCTAGATCCGAAATCTAAATTTCAAGAAAAATCCCAAGAATTATATGGAATCACTCCTCATTATCGAGTTATGGATGAGTCAGGACCAGATCATGCTAAAACTTTTGAAGTAGGCCTTTATCTTAATGAAGATTTAGTGGCTAAAGCTAAAGGCGCTTCAAAGCAAGAAGCACAAGTAGCGGCCGCAGACAAAGGAATAAAGAAGAAGAAATGGTAAAGCAAACTATAGATTAAAATTATTAATTTTAAATTATAAATATGGACATAAAAGAATTATTTAAGATTGCAGTTTCAAAAAAAGCATCTGATTTACATTTAGTAGTTGGGCTATCACCTTTAATTAGAGTTGATGGTGAACTAATGTCGTTAAGTGAAAAAAAAGTAGCAGATAAGGAAATGGAGCAGATGGCTTTTGCTTTAATTACCGATGAACAGAAAAAAAGATTTATTTCCTCCAAGGAACTTGATTTTAGTTATGAATCAGATAAGGGTTTTCGGTTCAGAGTAAATTTACATTATGAAAGGAATAATATTGGTTTAGTTGCCAGAGTAATAAACGATACAACACCGACGATTGAAGAAGTTGGATTGTCTAATGTAGTAACTAATTTATTAAAATTAAAACAAGGCTTGATACTAGTCACTGGACCGACTGGTTGTGGTAAATCAACTAGTTTAGCAGCGATGGTAAATTATATTAATGAAAATCGTAATTGCAGTATCGTAACACTAGAGGATCCAATTGAATATATTTTTGAATCAAAAAAAAGCATAATTATTCAACGTCAATTGGGTAGCGATATGCTTTCTTTTGACAACGGACTTAAGCATGCTTTAAGACAAGATCCAAATGTTGTAATGGTTGGTGAAATGAGAGACTTGGAAACAATTGCAACAACAATAACTTTAGCTGAAACTGGACATTTAGTTTTGGCAACATTGCATACTTATAGCGCAGCTCAGACGATTGACAGAGTTATTGATATGTTTCCACCTCATCAGCAAAATCAAGTCAGAATGCAATTGTCTATGACTTTAGCTGGTGTCATATCGCAGAGATTGGTACCAAAAATAAAAGGTGGACGTTTAGCAGCTAGAGAAATTTTAATTAATACTTCAGCAGTGGCAAATTTAATTAGAGAAAATAAGATTGCTCAAATCGGAACAGTTGTTGAAACTAGCGCTAAAGAAGGTATGGTTAGTCTAGACAGGGCATTAAAAAAACTATACGAAGAAAAAATTATTACCAAGGAAATTGCTCAGAGTCAAATGGAAAATCCAGAGATGCTTGATAAGTTTAGAATTTTATAATTTTATCTAATATTAGATAAATTATTTTGTAAACACTTTTTCTCTAAAATTAAGGCTATTTTAGCTTGACACTATTTTATAATGATGTATAATAACTAAAGAATTATTTAGCGTTAGACACAACAATTTTAGTATGAGAAACTATCAAACAAAGCTTAAATTAAAAAGCGGTTAAAGTTGTGGCTATTTTATGTCTGACTGAACCGCTTCAGGGCGGTTTTTTAGTTCTCAAAAAATTTATCATTACCTTTGGCCAACAGACAGCAAAAATGATGTTTATTGGTTAGCGGTTATGGAAAGAACATTAACAATTGAATATAAGTTATCAAAGTAGCAAAAAATGTAACAAAAAATAAAATATTATTATCCACATTTTTAAAGTAGAAATGTGGGAAAATCACGTTAAGGGTATATGGTGAATGCCTTGACTCAAGAAGGCGATGAAGGACGTAGCAGCCTGCGATAAGCTTCGGTGAGGTGGCAAGCAACCTTTGAACCGGAGATTTCCGAATGGGGAAACCTGCCCCGTTGAAGACGGGGCGTCCGTTTCGAGAATATATATCGAAATGAGACGACAACTCGGCGAACTGAAACATCTTAGTAGCCGGAGGAAAAGAAAGAAACAATGATTTCTAATCAATTCCGGATAATTTATTATTCGTTTTTGATTAGTAATCTTCTATTCCCTGAGTAGTGGCGAGCGAAAGGGGAGGAGTCTAAACTCCTTAAACTGCGTTTTTTATCTTGTTTACAAGATGAGAAATTGAAGGATCTGGGTCCATATGTTTTTGGAGGGTTGCAAGATGATTGCGTTTACTTCCTAGACAAGTAAGGTAGAGAATACAAAAATAACTTCCCTAGTTGAAGCGAGCTGGAAAGCTCCGCCAGAGAAGGTGACAGCCCTGTAAAGCAAAAGGGGTTATTACTCTACGGTAATATATCTTAAGTACTGCGGGACACGTGAAATCCCGTAGGAAGCTAGGTCGACTATGACCTAAGACTAAATACTTCTTGAGATCGATAGTGAACAAGTACCGTGAGGGAAAGGTGAAAAGCATCCCGGTGAGGGAGGTGAAATAGTACCTGAAACCATATACTTACAAAGAGTCGGAGCCTTAGTTTACTAGGGTGACGGCGTGCCTATTGAAGAATGAGCCAACGAGTTTATTGTATGTGGCTTACATAATTCGCCCAAGGCGAAGGATGTGTAGTGAAAGCGAGGGTTAACCGCCCATATCTATTTATTTTGCAGGTGCTAGACATCTCTAGTCTCTGCAAAATATTTAGAAGGTCGCATGCATAAGACCCGAAGCCGAGTGATCTAACCATGGCCAGGTTGAACGGAGTAGAAATACTTCGGGAGGACCGAACCCACTAGTCGTGCAACACTAGGGGATGAGCTGTGGTTAGCGGAGAAATTCCAATCGAACTCGGCAATAGCTGGTTCTCCTCGAAATAGCTTTAGGGCTAGCCTCGGATGCTGACTACTGGGGGTAGAGCACTGGATGAGGGCGGGTCGCAAGATACCGTCTTTAACCAAACTCCGAATACCGGTAGGTGTAATCCGGGAGTTAGACTATGGGCGCTAAGGTCCATCAGTCGAAAGGGAAACAGCCCAGACCGCAGTCTAAGGTCCCTAAATGTATACTAAGTGTAAAAGGTGGTGTCGTGACTACGACAACTAGGAGGTTGGCTTAGAAGCAGCCATCCTTTAAAGAAAGCGTAATAGCTCACTAGTCAAGTTGCCGCGCGCCGAAAATGTATCGGGGCTAAGTATACTACCGAAGACGCGGACTCATCGCTCTTGAGTGATGAGTGGTAGAGGAGCATTCCATGGGCGTTGAAGCTGAATCGCGAGGTTTGGTGGAGCGCATGGAAGAGAGAATGTTGGCATGAGTAGCAAAAAGGCAGGTGAAAACCCTGCCCACCGAAAGTTCAAGGTTTCCTGGGCAACGCAAATCGACCCAGGGTTAGTCGGTCCTAAGACGAGGCCCGTGTAGTGCGGGCGTAGCCGATGGACGAGCTGGTTAATATTCCAGCACTACTATAATTTTCCGATGGGGAACGCAGATCGGATGTTTGAGCGTTTTAATGGTATGAGCGTTGATGGCGCAACAGGATGATCCAGGCAAATCCGGATCACTTAATCCAACGGCGTTGTCAGAAGATGAAGCCTCTGGTGGAATCAATTCAGGCTGATAGTCTGCCAAGAAAAACCTCTAGGGCTAAGATTATAGTATCCGTACCGCAAACCGACACAGGTGAACGAGGCGAGAAGCCTCAGGTGTACGAGAGAACCTTCGTTAAGGAACTCGGCAAAACAGCGGTCGTAAGTTCGCAATAAGACCTGCCCCGAGCAATCGGGGCCGCAGCGAAAGAGCCCAAGGGACTGTTTACCAAAAACACAGCTCTCTGCTAACTCGAAAGAGGATGTATAGAGGGTGACGCCTGGCCAGTGTCCGAACGTTAAGGGGAGGGGTTATCCCGAGCAATCGGGAGAAGCTTTGAACCTAAGCGCGGATGAACGCCGGCGGTAACTATAACCGTCCTAAGGTAGCGAAATTCCTTGTCAGGTAAGTTCTGACCTGCACGAATGGCGTAACCACTTGGGCACTGTCTCAACGAAGGACTCGGCGAAATTGCAATACGAGTAAAGATGCTCGTTAATCATAGTTGGACGAAAAGACCCCGTGAAGCTTTACTATAGCTTGATATTGGATTAGGGGTATGCATGTTCAGTATAGGTGGGAGATCTTCGGATCGTCAGTGAGATACCACTCTTGTATATTTTTAATTCTAACCCTAGGCCTTGAATCAGGTCAGGGGACAGTATCTGGTGGGTAGTTTGTCTGGGGCGGATGCCTCCTAAAAAGTAACGGAGGCGTTTACAAAGGTTGGCTATCCCGGGATGGAAATCCGGGAGATAGTGTAAAGGCATAAGCCAGCTTTACTGCAAGACCTACAAGTCGAGCAGTTGCGAAAGCAGAACTTAGTGATCCGACCGTGCGATATAGGACGGCGGAAGCTCATCGGATAAAAGCTACTCCGGGGATAACAGGCTAGTCCCGCCCAAGCGTCCACAGCGACGGCGGGGTTCGGCACCTCGATGTCGGCTCGTCGCATCCTGGGGGTGGAGAAGCTCCCAAGGGTTGGGCTGTTCGCCCATTAAAGCGGCACGCGAGCTGGGTTCAGACCGTCGTAAGACAGGTCGGTCTCCTATCCACTATGATCGTGGAAACTTGAGGAGATCCTTCCCTAGTACGAGAGGACCGGGAAGGACGGAGCTCTAGTGTACCAGTTGTCCCACCAGGGGCATTGCTGGGTAGCTACCTCCGGTTTGGATAAACGCTGAAAGCATCTAAGCGTGAAGCCGTCTCCAAGATTAGGTTTCATAGGTTGGCGGAAGATGACCGCCTTGATAGGCTCTAGGTGTAAGCGCAGCAATGTGTTTAGCCGAGGAGTACTAATAAACCATTTGATTTTCCCACATTTTTGCTTTGAAATATGATAATTTAAAAAAACACCATTGTTCTGGTGGTTCTTGCGAAGAGGCCACACCTGATCCCATCTCGAACTCAGAAGTTAAGCTCTTTAGCGCCGATGATACTTGGGCCTGAGCCCTGGGAAAGTAGGTTGCCGCCAGAACAATGGTGTTTTTTTTATTTAATTATGTTATTATTAATAAGGGTTTGTTGATAATTTCTGGAGGAGACTAAATGAAAGACAAGGACAGAATAAACGAAGTAAGAAAAGTACTTGAATCAATTTGGCAAAAAGTCCAAGCAGTTGGTAGGTGTTGGAAAGGGAAAGGCGATGGAAATAACCCTTTAGCTGATAGTCATATTACCTTTCTGAACGAGAAAGAAGCTGCAACAGTTTTTTATCATGAAGGAATACTCTATTTGATTGAGTACCAAGCAGTCAGTAAAACTTTTCTTGGAGATGACATTAAAGAACTTTTAAAAAAGGAGGGAATAGACATTAACAATTATTAACCCCATCCCCCCCCCTTTTTTTATAAATAATAAATGTTTTTCAAATTTCACTAATTAAGTGATTTTTTATTTTATGAAATGGACTTGGGTTATTGTAGCCGGCTTATGTACTATTTGTTTCATGATTTATTCATTTATGGCTTACGGTTATTAAGCCGTTTTTTATTTTGATGTATTTTAAAAATTTATATAAATTTATCGTTTAATAGCTAATTTTAGCTATTTTTTTTATACAAATAATTGACACTAACCTTAATGGATGTATAATAAAAAGTAATATTATGTTTGAAATTATTTTTATAATTATAAAATTTATCATAAGTATATGCAGGCGGTTATCTTGGCTGCTGGCCAAGGAAAAAATTTAAGGCCATTAACTTATCACATACCTAAACCGATGATCAGATTGGCTGGGTATAATTTTATTGAATGGAATTTAAAAAATTTACCTAAAGAAATAAATGAAGTAGTGCTAGTTGTGGGTTATCTGGCTGAACAGATTATAAATCATTTTGGTAATGAATATAATGGCATAAAAATAATTTACGTTAAACAAAAGAAGCAGTTGGGGACAGGGCATGCTCTTCAGATTTGTCGGTCGGTTTTAGGCGACAGATTTTTAGTTTTAATGGGGGATGATATTTATTCCGCTAGAGATATTGATAAATGCTTGAAACATAATTTATGTCTATTAGCTAATGAAATATCAGGTAAATTTATTGGTGGACGAATAAAATTAAACAGTGCAGGACATTTACAGGAAATCAAAGAAGGTGTTCATAATAGAAATATAAGTATGGTTAATACCGGTTTATATATTTTAACAAAAGACATTTTAAATTATAATTTAGAGAGTGAGAAAGAAAATTACAATTTACCTCAGACTATAGTTAAATTAGCTCAAAACAAACCTATTGTTATAGAAAAGGCATATTTCTGGTTGCAGGTTAATGATACAGCTACACTTAAACGAGCAGAAAAATTATTAAAACGGCTTAATGAAAAATAGAAAACAAAAAATAGTCACCATTGGTGGAGGGACTGGTAGTTTTACAGTTCTTTTGGGTTTGAAAAAATTGCCAGTGGAAATTACGGCTATAGTTAGTATGGCTGATGACGGTGGTTCGACCGGTGTATTAAGAGATGAATTAGGCGTTTTACCACCAGGAGATATCAGACAATGCCTAGTTGCTTTGTCAAAATCCAGTGAAACCATGAGAGAACTTTTTAATTATCGATATAATAGTGGAGGATTAATTGGACATAGTTTCGGCAATATTTTTTTATCAACATTAGAAAAAGTGACAGATAGCTTTAGCGATGCAATAACAGAAGCTGGGAAATTATTAAATATCAGGGGTAAGGTCGTGCCGGTAACTTTAACGAGAGTTGATTTAATCGCAAAATTAATTAGTGGAAAAATATTATTAGGAGAAAACAGAATAGATGAATCCGACTTGTCTAATTTAAAGAAGATATATCTAAAACCGAAAGCCAGGGCAAATCCCGAGGCTATCAAAGCTATTAGACAAGCAGATAAAATTATTATTAATCCCGGCAGTTTGTATACTAGTATTATCCCTAGTTTTTTAGTAGAAGATATTCCTCAGGCAATAATAAAAAGTAAGGCTAAAAAAATTTACATCTGCAATTTAATAAATAAAGTAGGACAAACAAATGATTTTACAGTTTTAGATTTTTTAAGTAAAATAGAAGAATATTTATCAATTAATTCAATTGATTGGGTTGTTTATAATAAAAAAAGGCCTGATAGGTCTTTATTGAAAAAATATTCCAACGAAGGTAAATTTGTTGAATTTGGTAATATTGAAGATAGCAGAAAAGCAAAGTTTATTGGTGCAAATTTTTTATCAGCGAAAACATATAAACAAAAAAGAAACGATAAAATAAAAAGAACATTAATCAGACACGATTCTGATAAAATAGCTAAAGTTATTTATAAGATAGTTTAAAAATATTATATGAAAAAAATTGTAGTTTTAGCTGCCGGTCAAGGCACACGAATGAATTCTGAGTTGCCAAAAGTATTGGTGCCCCTGAAAGGTAAGCCAATGATTCAATATTTAGTTAGGTCAATAAATGAATCTGGTGTAAATTGTAAACCGATTCTCGTTGTCTCGCCAGATAATGAAGAAATAATAAAAAAAGAACTTGGCGAATATGATTGCGAATATGCTCTTCAAGACAAACAATTAGGTACGGGTCATGCCTTGGCTTGTGCTAAACAGTATTTAGAGTCAGCTGATAAAATTGTTTGTTTTTATGGCGACCATCCTTTTATTAGTCCGTCGACAATTAAAAAATTGGCTGACTACCCAAACGGCGTTATAACTATGATGACAACGACTGTTGATAATTTTGATGGGTGGCAGAAAAATTTTTATCATTGGGGAAGAATTGTTCGTCAAAACGGAGAAATAAAAGCAATTGTAGAGTTTAAAGACGCTGACGAAGAGATAAAACAAATCAAAGAAGTAAATCCAGGTTTATATCGTTTTGACAGCCAGTGGCTTTGGGAAAATATTGATAGATTGGGGAATAGCAATGCTCAACATGAGTATTATTTAACTGATTTGATTAAGCTTGCCTTTGAACAGAATCAGAAAATTAGTT
Source organism: uncultured Gammaproteobacteria bacterium (assembly GCA_964467155.1). GTDB lineage: Bacteria > Patescibacteriota > Patescibacteriia > Patescibacteriales > GWC2-42-12 > CAYXNZ01. The sequence continues at coordinate 34,650 of CAYXNZ010000006.1, forward strand.
CAATTATTATTAGTCCGAAGGAGGTTATTGGAATAAATAGTATAGAGGAATTAAAAATTGCGGAAAATTTAATTTAATCCATGAAACAAGTTTTAGATTTACATATCCATTCAAAATATTCTCGCGCTTGTTCACCTCAACTTATATTAGAAAATATTGATCAAGCTTGTCGGGTTAAAGGGGTGGACATAATAGCAACTGGAGATTTTACTTTTCCAGAATGGTTTGATGATATAAAAAATAAACTAGAAGAAACCAAGACTGGAGCGGGACTTTATAAATTAAAAAGAAATGAAGACGATAAAATAAAATTTTTGTTATCTACTGAGTTAGCTTTGATTTATAAAAGTGATGGAAAAGTCAGACGTATTCACATAGTGGTGCATGCACCGAATATTGAAGCAGTTAAAGAATTAAATAAATTTTTAGATAAAAAATACAATATTCGTTCTGATGGTCGACCAATACTTGGCATGAGCGCTGTGGATTTAGCAAAATTATGTTTTTCTATTGATAAAAACTTTTTAATTTATCCAGCTCATATTTGGACACCTTGGTTTGCAGTTTTTGGTTCTAAATCTGGCTTTGATTCTCTAGAAGAATGTTTTGGTAAATATACAGACAGAATTTATGCGATAGAAACTGGCCTTTCAAGTGATCCAGAGATGAATTGGCAACTTTCCGCACTAGACAAATTGACTATCTTATCAAATTCCGACGCCCATTCATTACCAAACATTGGACGTGAAGCTAATATATTTGATTTAGACGATATTTCTTATAAAGAAATATACGAGGTTATAAAAACAAAAAATTTAGATAAGTTGAAAGGTACAATAGAATTTTATCCTGAAGAAGGTATGTACCATTATGATGGTCATCGAGAATGCGGAGTTCGATTAACACCAGCGGAAACAAAAAAGCATCACAATCTTTGTCCAGCATGCAAAAAACCATTAACAGTTGGAGTTTTAAGTAGGGTTGAAGAATTAGCAGATAGACCATTTGGTTTTAGGCCAGACAAATCAGTTGATTTTAAAAAATTAATTGAATTAGATAAAATTATTGCTGAAGCGATGGAAATCAAGTCAAGATCCTCAAAGAAAGTTCAGTCGGAATATCAAAATCTAGTTAATAATACTGGTAGTGAATTGGATATTTTGATTAATTTAAACTTAGACAAATTAGCAAAGTTTACTTCACCACAAATCATTGAGGGCATTAAAAGAGTACGTAACGGTAATTTAACAATAGAGCCTGGCTTTGATGGTCAATATGGCTTGATAAAAATTTTTAAAGACGAAGAAAAGAATTCTCATCAACAAAAAATTTTATTTTAACATAGCAAAACTCCACGCTTTTGGTTTTAACATTCTTAAAAACATAAGCGTGGAGTTTTGTAATCTTAAATAGTGAGTCCAAAGTTTATTTCTTTTTTCTTTTAGCTGGTTTTCTTTTTGCAACTTTCTTTTTTGGAGCTACTTTTCTTTTAGCTGGTTTTCTTTTTGCAACTTTCTTTTTTGGAGCTACTTTTCTT
>CAYXNZ010000006.1:36286-40652 GCA_964467155.1 uncultured Gammaproteobacteria bacterium
TTAGCTGGTTTTCTTTTTGCAACTTTCTTTTTTACGGCCATATCATTCACCTCCTTTCATAAATGTTGATTTGTAAAAATTCACAAATCAAACGATTTAAATTTATAAAAACTTTTTATAGTTTAATTTTAACAGATTTTTTTAGATTCAACAATGTTTTTTGCGCAAAATTTTTTGTTATAAATTATTTTTTAATTGTTTCAAAAAAATAAAAACTTTTTTAATAATTATTTTTTTAAAAATTTTATTTTATCAAAATGATTTATTTTTAAAGAAGAAAATTTTAGTTATTTGCTATTTCTTTTTTTTGTAGAATTATTTTTATTTATTTTAACATTTTTAGCTAATATTATAGCAATTTTAGCTAAAAGACTTGACAAGATACCCAAGCTATGATAGTATTTAGAATTGCATTATTAAGTTTAAAATAAAAGACCGACTTGAACGGGCTGGTACGACAAGCATGGGGATTTGTTGATAGGATCATATTTGGTGCTCACTGAATTTTTCCTAGCAACGATTTTCTTACCCGCCCGTTTTGGTCGGTTTTTTTTATTTTTTATTTATTTGTGGATAAATAAAAAAGTAAATTGAAATAATTAATTTTCTTTTTTTATTTTTTCAGTTGAAGTTGCACTTCCATCAATCTGTTTTACATCGGATAATTCTTCAACTCCAATCAAACAAACTTCTTGCCAAGCTACATAATGAGAAGAAAATCTTTCTTCCTTTGTTTCCCCGTCTTGATAAACAACTTTGTAATCGAAATAAGCATCAGCTCCATTATGAGCATGTTCGGTGCATTTTTCTTCATCAATAGGTAAATCTAAAGTTTTAATATATTTCGTTGGACCTGGTTTTGTTATATTGTAAATTGTTGGCTCTGTCTTCGTAACAGTTCGTCCATCTTGAACTCCCCAAAAATCAAAATATATATCATTACCATCAATTCGAGATTGAATTAATATATAATAAGCAGAATCATTCATGAATTTGAAATCAGGCCAAGGGCTATAGATAGTGGCATCAGTTCCAGCTGGTTCGTAATATGAAACTCGATAAGAATGATTTCTTCTCATAGTGACAGGTAGGCCGCTCTCCAGTACCGTCCTAAATAAAGTAGTGCCAATTTGGCATAATCCGCCGCCATATTCAGGAATGGTTTTATTATCTTTGATTACTAACTCTGGTAAATAATCAGTCGAGGCATCGATTTCTCCAAGAGCATTATTCAAGGAAAATTCTTGTCCAGGTTCAACCAATAAACCATTTAAAGCGTTAGCCCCTGTTTTGATATTGTGGCGTCGATTAGCAGGCGAACCAACAAAATTTGAATGACCTGTGCCAATAATCTCTTTGATACCAAAGTCATTAATATTTTCTGTAGTAATATAACTTTTTTCTTCTTCTATAATTAAATCAATTTCAGTTTGTTTATTTTGCAAAATTTTGTTTTTTAGTTCAATGAAAGTTAATTCTTTATTTAATTTTAATCCGTCTTGACTTGCTTGAAACTCTGTCACTCTACCGTTATTTATTTTAAACTTTGCGTTTATTGGTTTTTTATTTATAGTTGGCTCTATTGTTTCTTCTAAATATTCTGCAACTTTTTTTCTGTCAAAATTTACAAGAATTTTATCATCACTTTTTATTTCATTATCTTTTATTAAAAGTAACCAATCAATGAGTTGATCGTTATTAATTTGCCACTTTAGATTATTATATTTGAATATGTAGGGCTGAAGTAATAATACACTTTTTGTTTTTTGAAAGATGTTTAAACAATCTTCTTTATAAATTTCAGGATAATCTGTTTTGGTTTTTATTTCTATTGATGAATTGTCTAATCTAGCAAGCTGTTCTTGCAGTTCATCGAGACCAGTAAAATAATTCATTATTTTACCATATTTTTCTGGTGTGACTTCTATAGAGTTTTCGTTGATTAAATTTTTATTTAATATTTTTAATTCGGCATTTTGAGCTGGTTGTTCAAGTTGGCCTAATTGATTTTCTAAATTTTCAATTATTTTTTCTTTGTTTAATTCAACTTTTATTAATAATGATTTTTTAAAAATGAGACCGCGTAGTTGATTCAAATAATTTATAAAAAAATTATTGTATCGTCCAAAAGCAAAAGCGTCATCAACGATTGATTGAGTATCAAAACTTATTATGCGATAAGCTAACCCACCATCAGCAGAAGCGACTAATGGAAAAATTTTTGTTTGTTGATTTTGATAATAAAAAATCGTGCCTGTTTGTCCGATGTTATCGATACGTTGATTGATTAAAATTTTTGCCTCTTCTGTCGTCAGTCCGCTTAAATTTATTTCTCCCAAAGAAATTCCTTGATAAATTTTATCTTGATACGTTCTTCCGTAAGTAAATAAAGATAACCCAACAATAAATATTAAAATAAAAAAAATGATTACTGTCGCAAGCAACCATTTCGGAAATAGTTTTTTTGTTTTTAAATTTAACATGATTCTATGGGGTAACATCTAATAATTCATTAAGAATATCTTTGGCTTTTTTGTCAGTTTTTTCTTCATATTCTATCTCGGTTAAAATTTCTACTGTCAAAATAGAACCTTTGTTTATTCCTGAAGGTAATTTTTCTAGAGGCAAAGTAAATGAGGTTTTATCATCTATTCTTAAAATAGCTTCATTTTTGGTAATTTGATCAATTGTTGTTTTTATAATCATACCGCTTGGAATTATTTTTCTGTTACTTTTATACTTATTTGTTTTGCATTTTTTATTTTCGGTAAGACAATAGTCAAAACCCCATTTTCAAGGGAAGCATCTATTTTATCTGCTTGAACTTCAACTGGTAATATGACCGATCTAGAAAAAGCCCCCCAATAACATTCTCGATAGAGATATTGGTCATCTTCTATCTTTTCAGTATCTTCCCTTCTTCCTCTAATTGTTAACATGTCATTGTTAATTGATATATCAATATCGTCTGGTTTAACGCCGGCAATGGTGGATTTAACAATTAATTTGTTCTGTTTTTCATAAACATCTATGGATAGCTGACCTTCTTCATAACTATCGTCATTAAGCCAATTGTTTTCATCGGTTTTTTCTTCGTTTGATGCAAATGAATTTTCGTAATTTTCCTCAGTAGAATTATCTTTTTCTGAAGCGTTTTTATTCTCATCAATTCCAATAAGCTTTTTAAATAGATTAGACATATAATTTTTATAGATTATCTTTATAAGTGATTTTATTATAAGAAGAATAAATAGATTTGGCAAGTAAAAAACACATATATTAAATATGTGTTTTTATTGTGGGCGATACAGGATTTCCCTCTTGTGCCTACGGCTACGGCGGGCAGGGAACCAGTAATTTTACAACTTTTAATTTTATGTGTTTTTTATTGTGGGTTTAAGAGGATTTCCCTCCTGTGCCTACGGCTACGGCGGGCAGGGAACCAGTAATTTTACAACTTTTAATTTTATGTGTTTTTTATTGTGGGTTTAAGAGGATTTGAACCTGTGACCTCTATCCCGAGCATTCGGGATCAATCCCGTCATCCGACGGGACAGGCTCCGCGCTCTTTGCACACTTATTTCGTTTTATTTAATGTGGGCGATACAGGATTTGAACCTGTGACCTCTATCCCGAGCATTCGGGATCAATCCCGTCATCCGACGGGACAGGCTCCGCGCTCTTTGCACACTTATTTCGTTTTATTTAATGTGGGCGATACAGGATTTGAACCTGTGACCTCTACGATGTCAACGTAGCGCTCTAACCAACTGAGCTAACCGCCCCTTTTTCATTTTTTACATATCGTCGCCCTGCAGATGTTTTGAAATATAATTCTCTTTTCCTAGCTTCTTCAAAAGTTTTAATATTTTCAGTATATATAATTTTTAATTTCCCCATTCTAGCTGTTGTTTTTGTTTTGCCTTGCGAATGTTCTTTAAATCTTCTTTCTATATTATTAGTCATTCCCTTGTATAATTTACCATTTTCATCTTGAAGTATATAAACAGTATACATATAATTTTATCTAATAGTGCTTCCCGCCCGAACGACCGAAGTCATTCGGTCGGGCGGGTAACCAACTGCCTGCCTCGCCGTATCCGCCGGCTGGCGGAGAAGGCGGGAGCTAACCGCCCTAAATTATTTATAATACAATATTTTACTGGTGCGCCCAGATGGACTTGAACCATCGACCCCCGGCTTATAAGGCCGGTGCTCTAACCGCTGAGCTATGGGCGCTAATTAATATAATCAAAGTGCTCCCCGCCCAAACGTGCCGTTCGGTACGGGCAGGTAACCACGGAGCCTTGCCCGAACACAAAGTGGGCGGGTATGGGCGCTAATTAATATAATCAAAGTGCTCCCC
>CAYXNZ010000007.1:0-26750 GCA_964467155.1 uncultured Gammaproteobacteria bacterium
TTTAGGTGTCCTTTTGTATTAAATTAAGCTTGGGAGTAGAATGTAGCCAATAATCTTTGACTTTTATGCTTATTAGCTGTATTATTATTTAGTAATAAATTTTTTTAGGCAACTCGAGAAATTGGGTTGTTTTTTGTAATTATGGCAAATGAAGTAATATTGCGATTTGAAGATGTAGTTTTTGAGTTTTTACACAAAAAGCCGATTTTAGATGAGGCTAGTTTTAGTGTGCGTACAGGCTCAAAAATAACATTGATGGGGCAAAACGGAGCAGGAAAAAGCACTTTGTTTTCTTTGATTAAGGGTGACCTGAAACCGAAGGAAGGTGTAGTTTCTGTTACAAATGGTGCGAGTATTGCTACTTCTCAGCAAGTGGTTGATCGAAGTGATTTTCAAAAAACAGTTGAAGAGTATTTTTCTTCATTATTTGAAATGGTGCCATCAAACATAAAGAGTGAAATTTCCAAGGCATTAGAGGCGGTTAATTTAGTAGTGCCAACTGATAGACTTGTTGGGGAGCTTTCTGGTGGTCAACAGGCGCGTTTACTTTTGGCTAATGCCCTAATTCAAAAGCCTGATATTTTACTCTTAGATGAGCCAACGAATAATCTTGATAAGGCTGGTATTGATCATTTGGTAGAATTTTTGGTGATGTATGAAAAAACAGTTATTGTTATTTCGCATGATGCTGATTTTTTAAATTGTTTTACGGAAGGTGTTTTATATTTGGATGTGTTTACAAAAAAAATTGAAACTTATGTTGGTGATTATTATTCGGTAACAGCAGAGATTGAGGCTCGAATTGAAAGGGAGCGAAAAAAAAATGCTCAACTGGAAAAAACAATTAAAGATCGTAAAGAAAAAGTTAACTTTTTTGCTTACAAGGGAGGAAAGATGAGAAAGTTGGCTAAAAAAATGAAAGACCAAACGATTGATCTTGAAGAAAATAAAGTTGATGTTAGAAAGGAAGATAAGACTATTAGAAATTTTTCAATTCCTGAACAGGATATATTCGGAGATATTGTGACTATTAAGCAGGTAAAAATTATTGAAAATCACGAGCCGGTTATCAAGGAAGTTGATAGGGTTCTGAAGAAAGGATCTCGTTTGTTAATTTCGGGGCCGAATGGAATTGGTAAAAGTACTTTATTGAGAATACTAGTGAACGAGAAAAGCGAAGGGGCAAAAATCATGGACGGTGTGCGAGTGGGATATTACAGCCAAGATTTTTCTACACTTGATTATGAGCAAACTGCCTTTGATTCTTTGGAGAGTATTTTGGCTAATGGTGTTGATACTCAGCAACTGCGGTCTGTGGCGGCTGGGTTTTTAATAACCGGAGACTTGCTTGGTCATAAAATAGCTCATCTTTCAGAGGGGCAAAAGGGTTTGTTGTCATTTGCCAGGTTGGTTTTAATGAAACCGGGATTATTAGTACTTGATGAACCAACAAATCATATAAATTTTCGTCATATACCTGTTATTAAAGAGGCAATTAATAATTACAAAGGGGCAATGATTTTGATTAGTCATATGCCTGAATTTGTTGAAGAAATTACAGTTGATGATTATTTAGATTTAAGTAAATTGTAAAAATATTTTTTTATTTGTTTTTTTTCGTCTTCTGTTTTACACTTAAATAATTCAAGAAGAATAAATAATTATGAAAAAGGGGCTAATTTATTCAATTATTTTTATATTAATCCTGATAGGCGGGATTTTTTGTTTTGTTAAATATGGATTACCTGTGTTGGAAGCTTATCAAAATACTCAAGAAGAGATTATTATTGAACCGACAGATCGTCAAGAAATAGTTGAGATTGTGGCTAATTCAACTTTCGGTGAATTAATGACGCAAACCGGTATTAATCCTAATTTAGCTAATGAAATTTACGAGGCGTCTGTGGATACTTATGATTTAGCCAGGATAAAAGCTGGTCATTTTTTGGAATTAACTTTTGATAAAGATACAGACGAGTTTAAAGAATTGGTTTATAAAATTAATTCAGAAGATGAGCTGGTGGTTAGCTATAACAATAATTTAATTGAAAATGCAACCAGCACCGAAGAGAGTGTCGGTTTTTGCGATGTTCAGATTCGGTCGATTGATTACGAGATAAGAATCGTAACCAAAGAAGGTGAAGTAAAAACTTCAATGTATGAAGCGGCGCTGGAAAATAATATTGATGAGCGGGCAATTATTGATTTGGCCAATGCTTTTCAATGGACAATTGATTTTGCTATGGATCCAAGAGTGGGCGACAAATTTAAATTTATTTATAAAGAGAGATATTTAAACGGTGAATATCAGATGCCGGGAAAGATTTTGGCTGGACAATATATTAACGATGGAGAAAAATATCAAGTTTATTATTTTGAAGAAACAGAAGACAATATTGGTTATTTTGACGAGAACGGCAATTCAGTTCAGAAAATGTTTTTGAAAGCACCAGTAGCTTTTAAATATATATCTTCAGGTTTCACAACTGGTTTAAGGTACATTAAAGCTTTCAATATTTCTACTGGTCATCGAGCAGTTGATTACGCAGCGGCCTACGGCACGCCGATTAGAACAGTCGGAGATGGCACGGTGATTTCTGCCAGTTGGAATGGTTCTTATGGCTATATGGTCAAGATTAGGCATAATAGCACTTATCAAACCAACTATGGACATATGTCAAAGTTTGCCGTTAGGTATGGCGTCAAGGTAAAACAGGGTGATGTTATCGGTTATGTCGGCTCAACTGGTTTGTCTACTGGTTCGCATCTGCATTATGAAATGGTGAAAAATGGCGTCAAAATAAATCCTTTGCGAGAGGTTTTACCACCAGGAGAAGCTATCAAAGAAGAAAATCAAGTTAGATTCTTTGAAGCGATAAAGGGGTGGCAAGAAGTTTTAGGAGATTAAAATAAATGTATTCAAATAAGCTGTCGCTTAGACATTACTTTTTTAAACTAGATTTGATACAATAGAGGTGAATAATTATTGATTTTTTAAATAAAATACTGCTTTTAGGCGGTGTTTTTTAAATTGTGGTAAAATGAAGATATGAAAATTAGCCCAGAACAATTTGAAAAAATAGTTGGTGAGGCGATTGACAGTTTGCCTGAAAATATTGGTAAAAAGTTAAATAATGTAGCGATTTTTGCTAGTGATCAGCCAACACCAGAACAATTAAAAAAAATTCGTTTAAGGAGCGATGAAGGCCTGTTTGGCTTGTTTGAGGGTTATTGTCAAGGTAAAAAATTGAATTTTGGGCCGGTTTTACCTGACAGAATTACAATTTTTAGAAAAGCTATTTCTAATCATTGTCGTGATGAACAGGAAATCAGACAACAAATTATTTCAACCGTTAAACACGAGATTGCCCATCATTTTGGTTCAGATGAATTAGGTGCTAGAAAAGCTAGCGGGAGAAATTAAATAATAAACCATGAAAACAAAATACATTTTGCACGGTGGCTATGCTACTAAAAAAAACAAAGAGAATGATAAATTTTTTAAGGAAATTTTATCAATTGATAAGAAGGAATTAAATATTCTGATAGTGCTTTTTGCCAAAAAGAAAGAGAAGTATAATCGAAAAGGGGAGGCGATTATAAACCAGTTTAGTTTTAATAATGTAGATAAAGCTTTGACTTTTGATATTGCTGATAAAAAATTACTTGAAGAGCAGATTAAAAAGGCCGATATTATTTATTTACACGGAGGCGAAACCCTGAAATTACTTGAAGTCCTGAAAGGATTTGCTAATTTTTCAAAATTAATAAAAGGCAAGGTGATGACTGGCGAATCTGCCGGTGCATACGTTTTGTCGGCTTGTTTTTATTCAAAATCTCTGGAAGGTTGTTTTGAAGGATTAAAATTAATACCAGTTAAAACTATTTGCCATTACGAAGAGAAAAATAGAGAGAAATTAAAAAATTGTTCAGCAGATTTAAAAGAACTACTGTTAGAAAAACATAAGTATAAGGTTTTTATAATATAATAATAATTATTATAATAAAAATATGAAAGTTTTAATTATTTTTTATTCTCGCAATGGTGTGACAAAAAAAATAGCCGAAGAGCTAGGTAAAATTACTAGCTGGGAAGTAGAAGAAATTTTTGACATCAAAAATCGTTCTGGTGCTATTGGTTATTTGTCTGCTGGTCGTGAGGCAATGAAAAAGAAATTAACTGAAATAAAGCCAATTGAGAAAGATTTGACTGAGTATGACTTGATAATAGTTGGAACACCAATTTGGGCTTGGACAGTATCTGTACCAGTGAGAACTTTTTTGGAAAATTATAAAAAAGATTTTAAGAGATTAGCGTTTTTTTGTACTATGGGAGGCAATGGTGCCGAAGGTGCTTTTGTTGAAATGGCAAAGATAAGTGGCTTAAAGCCGATTGCGACATTATCTTTATTAACAAAAGAAGTGACACAGAATAATTTTGTTGAAAAATTAAAAAAATTCGTTACCGAGATTGGAGAATAAAAATAAAAAATTAAATTATAAATATGAAAAAAATTTATATAATTTCTACGATTACTGTCGCTATTGGTTTAACAATTTCTAATTGGCCTAATTGGTTTGAGTTTTTGTGGGGTGGACAAGTTTTATTAATACCATTAACGGCAGGTATTTTGATGGTTTTAGTTCAAAATGAGAATAGGAGTTATAAATTTTTGCCAAAATTAATTATCGGCGCGACTTTAATGAGTTTTATTTATACTTTTGTTTTTTTTATTATTGAATATTCTAAAGCTCTTAGCAGAAACTCTTATTCAGGTTTAGATATATTTGATATGGTTGGGTTTGCCTTACCATTTATAGGTATTTGTATTTTTGGTGGGTTAATCGGTATTGTGATAAGGGGTGTCACTTTATTGTTATCTAAAAAATAAAATATGAAAAATTTAAAATTAGTTATTTTGACATCAATTATTTGCGCGATTGTTATTTCATTTATTAGTAGTTGGGTATTTGAAGGTGAGTGGTCATTTTTGCCGTATTTATTGTTAGCGGGTTGTTTTTTGGTTTGGGCTCAGGCAGAAGAAAAAAGCTATAAATTTTTTAGCAAGTTAGCGATCGGGTCAGTTATTTTTGGATTTTTAGCTTTTGTTTTAATCTTTTTACGAATGTATGCTATGTCGCGCTGGGCGTATGACTCGCCGATGCCTTTTGCTGAAATTTTTGATAAAGATTTTATGATGATGAGTGCGGTGTTTGCCTTTGTTAGTTTTCTTGGCGGATTAGCCGGTATCGTTTTAAAAGGGTTTTATTCTTTGTATAAAAATAGATTAGACGGGGTAATAATTTTTGCCGGACCGTTATTGGTGATGTTGTCATCTTTAGCTATCGTAAAAGTTAAAATCGGTGGTACGATTTTAAGTGCTCTTCATGGCTGGCCGTATCCATTTTTTATTCATCAAATTAAAGATGTGGTTGATGGTCTTTCAATTGATAAATGGATATTCTTGCCAGGCAGTCTTTATCATTATGTAATTTTTAACTATTTATTATTTTTAGCGATATTTATTCTGGTTAGTTATCCAATAAAGTTTATTAATAAAAAAATAAAAGTAAACGCCACTTTTGTTTTATTTGGTTTGTTAATTTTTTTGGTAATATTTTTTACTTCATTTTTATCAATCAAAGAATCGTATATTTCACGTCAAATTTCTAAAGCCGGATATTGCGAAGCCAATTCTGACTGTGTGATCGCCGGGAATAAATGTCCTTTTAGTTGCGCGATTGTTGCTAACAAAAATGAAGCAGATAGAATTATGAAATTGGTCAATTCTTTTCCATCAACTTGTCAGCTTAGTTGCATGGGTGTTGAAAAAACTATTTGTATTGAAGGTAAGTGCCGGATAGCTATTAACCAAACATCCGATGAGATTAATTGGCGAATGATTAAGCAGGCAGTCGCTGATTGCCGTGTTAGTAAAATTATGCAAACTCATAGTTTAGAAGTGACAGCTGAATTGAAAACCGGTGAGATTATCAAAGCGATTGAACCAGAAATTGATGATATTTTTAAAGTGGTTCAAGAAGCTGAAGAAAAATGTGGTCAGATTAGGATGGCGACAGAGTAAAACAGATAAGTATAAGTATTAAAAAACTAACGAATACGCGTTGTTCGTCGGTTTTTCATTTTTCGTGCTATAGTTAAGGTATAATTTATTTAGCCTTTTTTTTATGTTTATATTGCAAGTAATCTCTGGTTTAATTTTGTTTCTTTTTCTTTTGTTTGGTTCGCATTATTTTTTATATTTTTCAATTATAAGATTTTTTTCGATTGATAATCCGACTCATAAGATTATTTTTCTGTCAGTTTTATTTATTTTGGCTGTCAGTTTTATTCTGTCTTCAATTGTGGCGCATTGGCGAGATAATGTTTTTACACGAGCATTTTATTTTATTTCAAGTTTTTGGCAAGGTTTGATGGTTAATTTATTTATGGCTCTTGCTTTGACTTGGTTGCTCGTTTGGTTAGCTAGAGTAATTAATTTAGATATAAGTTCAGCGATTTTGGTTATAATATTTTTTAGTTTAGCAATTGTCTCTACTGGATTTGGTTATTTTAATGCCATGCATCCAATTATAAAAAATATTACTGTTACAATCCCAAATTTACCTGAAATCTGGCAAGGTAAAAAAATAGTTCAATTGTCAGATGTTCACTTGGGACATATTTATCGTGAAGATTTTATGCAATCAGTTGTTGATAAAGTGAATAACATTAAATCCGAAATGGTAGTCATTACAGGGGATTTACTGGATGGAATGGATGGAGATATTTTCTTACCGATCCAGCCTCTTAATAATTTGGAAACCAAAAAAGGTGTGTTTTTTATTACTGGTAATCATGAGACATATTTAGGCGTGGAAAAAATCTTTTCTGTTTTAGAAAAAAATAAAATAAGAATACTTAAAGATGAAGTAATTGATATTGATGGTTTAAAATTAATTGGCATGAGCTATCCTATTAAAGGAAAGAATAAAGATATTATAGAGAGATTAAATTTATTAAAAGATGAGTATGTTAATCAACCAAATATCCTTCTTTATCATGAGCCAAAGAAAATTCGTGAAGTTAGTCAAACTGGAGTAAATTTACAATTATCTGGGCATACACATTTAGGACAAATGTTCCCATTAAATTTAGTGACTAAGCTTATCTACAAGGGCTATGATTATGGATTACATGAAATAGGTGATTATACTCTTTATACAACTAATGGTGTTGGTACTTGGGGACCGACTATTCGAACTGGCAATAAGCCAGAAATCGTTGTGATTACACTGAAATAGTGATCTTGAAATTACTATTTTAAAATATAAAAAATTAACTTTTATAAATATCACATATAAAATAAAAGAAAGAGAGAGCCGGGAAAAAAGAGTCGAGACCGGGAGTGTACGCAGGATCTCCCAAATTAGTAAAAAAACGGAAACGCCCTTTTAGAGGGTGAAATTTGGAAGAAAGGTTCGGCCTTGATTTTTGAGGTGAGGGATGCTTCCAATGGTCGGCGCAGGCGTTTTGCCTTTTCGCCAGTAGTACAAAAGGAGGAAAACGGTTAACCTTTTTCCATCCTCCTCTCTCTCTTTATTTTCTGTTCATTTCTAAGTCTCGCTATTGAGACAGAGTCGCCATTGATTTTTTCTGGCGACTTTTTTATTTTTATTATTAATATGTTATAATATGTGTACAAATAAATATTAAATTAAAACTATGAAGCTTTATAAAAAAATGCTTAATATTGGTTTGGTTTTAACCATGTTGAGCGTAATGATTTTGCCAATCAGTGTTGGAGCGTCCAACAGCGTCAGCGGAAATATTACTAACAATATTTGGACGGCGGAAAATAGTCCATATATTATTGACGGGACAGTTGAGGTGGTTTCTGGTGCTAAATTAACTATTCAGGCAGGCACAATTGTTAGATTTAACGAAGATGCTAAATTATTAGTCAAAGGTAGATTAGAGGCAATTGGTGAAGCTGGTAATGAAATTATTTTTACTTCCAATCAGTCGAATCCAGCACGTAGCGATTGGGCAGGTATCGAATTTGCTGACAGTTCAGCCGATGCTGTTTTAAACGATAGCGATGGTTATTCCAGTGGAAATACTATCCAGTATGCAATTATAAAATACGGACAAGGAGTTGTTTGTGATGACACCAGTCCTTATTTATCAAATGTTCAGTTCTTAAATAATAAAGTTGGTTTAAATATAATCGGTGATAATGGTTCAGAAGGTGGGGAAATTTTACTAGGTGATGAGAGCGGTTCAGTTGATGTTGGGTCAATTTTTGTGTCTGGCAATAAATTTATTGACAACGGTACAGGTATTTTGATTAATCGACAAAACAGTAATTCTTATGTTCTTACTCCAGCTGGTAAAGTTTGGCAGGGTAGTTTAACGGTAACGGCAGAGATAAAAAACAATGAGATTACCAGTAATGGTCAGGGAATTGTTGCTAGTCTAGGTGATAATAATATTATCTTTGGGAATGTAGTAAAAAATAATTTTGGCGTAAGTATGCAAATAAATGCCGGCAGTTCAAATACTGTAATTGAAAAGAATGTTATCAGTAATAATGAACAAGGTATCGAAATTAATGGTGACAACACTAATGTTTGGCGCAACAACATTAAATTAAATTATGGCGGTGGAATAGTTTTGTCTGGCGATAACAGCAATATTCACGGAAATAATATCTATAGCAATACTAGCTTTGATTTAGAAAATAATGTTGGTACAGTTGATTTAAGTGAAAATTATTGGGGAGCATTCAGTGCTAGTCAAGCGGTAAACAATATAACAGATGAAAATGGCTTAGCAGTATTATCTCCAATCAAAACATCTTTAGTCGATATTAACGAGTTAATGGTGCCAACAATTGACGCAGTGGTTTCGCCGACAATCAATACTGAACAGACAATTTCCGGTACCAAAACTATTGGTACGGCAGTTGTGGTTAATAGTAATCGTATTACTGATTATAATAATGTAACTACTTGGCAATATAAAATGCCGTTGGTCATTGGTAATAATGTAGCTATGATTAGCTTGGTTGATGAGACTGGACAAGAAAGTCAGTCAGTTGAAGTGGTAATTGTTAAAACCGAAGAAATAGTATTAGCTACGCCAGTGATAAATAATTTTAATAGCGAAACGACTAGAGGTAGTCAGGCAATTAGTGGTACTAAGCCGGCAGGCTCATCTATTATGATTAATAATGGAGAAGTAGTTAGCGCTGATAGTGAGACGAGTTGGAATTACGAGTTAGCCCTTACCAAAGGAGAAAATATTTTTAGCATTGTTGCCAAAGATGAAGCAGGTCGAATGAGTGAAACTGTAAGCATCAGTATTACTCGTGCAGAAATTGATGTTACGGGTATTATTAGTGAAGAAAAATCATTGACAGGAGAAATTGATTCAAAATTAACTGCTCGAGTTGTTGGTCGTTTATTACTACAAGTTGAACGAGCTGGTTTGGTTTGGTATGTCAATCCAGTAGACAACAAACGTTATTATATTACCCAAGAAAATGCCTTAGATATTTTTAGAAAATTAGCTTTAGGTATAACTGAAAGTGATTTAGCAAATATTCCCAAAGTTGGTAAAAAGGGTGGTAACCAAGCTTTAAGAAACAGATTAAAAGGTAGATTTATGCTTCGAGTAGAGGCGGCTGGTGCAGTTAGTTATGTTGACGTTGATGGTTATCAACATGAGGTAACTATGAGTAATGTAATGGATATGTTTAGAAGTTTAAGTCTAGGTATCTCCAATAATGATATTAGAAAAATTGAAGTTGGTGAATTAGATTAATAAATAATTATTAAGTCATAGTTTGGCTTTTGTTTTGCTTATGTTTTTAAAAATTGAAAAATTAGTGAAGACTCAAAAAAAAGAATGTGTTAATAGACTATTCGAAGAAAGTTGTTTGGATTTTGATTTTTTTCTAATGCTTGTTCTATCAGCTGCTATTATTGCTATCGGCCTTTTAATAGATAGCGTAGCAGTAATTATTGGAGGTATGTTAATTACACCGATATTGTCTCCAATGTTAATTTTTGCCATGGGTATCGTAGTTAGTGATGCGAAATTAATGAAACGTTCATTGATGATTGTATTGTGGTCAATTTTGTTAGTTGTTGTAGTTTCTTTAGTAACAGCATTATTGACAATAGATAAAGAAGTCACCACTGAATTGTTAACAAGAGCGCACCCTAGCTTAGCTTATTTCTTGATAGCCATGTTGTCGGGCTTGGCAGTTTCCTACGCTATGGTAGCACCATCTACATCAGAAGTTTTACCAGGCGTTTCTATCTCAGTAGCCCTGATGCCACCATTGGCCACAATTGGTATAGCTCTGGCATTTTTTAATTGGGAAATGGCAGTTGGTGCCTTAGGTTTGTTTTTCTTAAATCTAGCTGGTATTATTTTTGCTTCAATTATCGTTTTTTCTCTGATGAATTTTCATGAGGTGAAAGATGAAATTGAAAAGAAAATTAGAGCTGAAGAAAAAGAGCAAAAAAAAGAAAAGAAAGAAAAAGAAGCTGGAGATTTTAAAAAATTAGAAGCGACAGTTAAAGAAGCAGCTAAAGTTTTGAAAAATAATAAAAAATAATTAAAGATAAAATTATGCTTAACTTTGTAAAACAAATTCGTAAAAAAATAAATGGATTTATTTTTCATTTATCTTTCTCTGGAGTAGTAATGTTACTTCTAGGAATAATGATTGTTTGGACAGATTTTCTGTTGCGTTTAGTCGTAGGTTTATTGGCCATAGTTATTGCTTACTCATTTTTTTATGGCGCTTATAAAATTTGGTGGTTGAAAAAGGAGATTGAAAAATATTTAAAAGTATAAAATTATGAAAAGAAGTATTGTTTTAGCATTAGTTTTATTGTTGGTAACTTCTATCGCTGGTTGTGCTTTAAAACAAAAACAACCAGACATGAATCAACTAGCCGAAGATAATAATTATCATTATAATAATAAAGGATTAGGATTTTCTTTAGTTTTGCCGGCTGAATTTGAATATTATCAAACTCAAATGATAGAAGCTGATAATTACACTGATTTAGAAATATATATACCAACTTCAGATAAAAATAGCCAAATATTGATACCAGGTTATGCAAAAACCATTACTATCAGAGTTTTTGATAATAATAATGATTGGCAAGAATTTTTAAAAGATTCAGAGGAACAGAGAATATTTGATGAAATTATTAAAAAGGGTAAAAAAGTTTATGCAATTGAATTTTGGTCTGTTACTCCAGCTGATTGGCAAGACAAATGGAGTCAAGACATGGTAGAAAAAATAAAAGCTAATTTTAATTTAATTAATTAGATAAAATTGAACTAATATTAAACAAAATGGGCGTTGAGCATTGCTTTACGCCTTATTTTAATGTTAGAATAAAAATAGCGAAAATAAGCCAATAATTATATTTTAATATTATGACTGCTGGAAATCCAACTATTACTCAAAAGGAAAATATCGTTTTTACACCAACTGATCAAACCAAGAGACTTTTTCGTTTGATTTATGACGAAACAAGTAAAAAACCAATAAATGAAGACATCCCTAGAATAAAAGTTTCAACTTTGATTTCAAAGATGTCTTTTTATTATGAAAAAATTCGTAATTACGTTGATTATAAAGAGGAACATCTTCTGAGAAAAAATGCGATTGAAAGAACGCTTAAACGTCAGATTATTATTGAAGGTGTTATTAAGGAAAAAAGTGTTGAAGAAATGTCCACTCATCTTTTAACCGAATTAATCAGAGCCGGCTATTTGCCAAATAATGAAATACCTGAATCAAAGATTGGTGAAACTAAAATCATTATTGATAAATATTTAACTTTAAGAAAAATCCTTTTACCACAGACAACTTTGTTATCAAAAGAATTAAAAGAGACAGCTCGATGGGTGATTGCTATGTGTGCTTCTGAAATAGAAGAAAAATTGAGTGATAACAAGGTTACTAAACATGTTATTGGTCAAATGTATGAAATTTTGACTTCAGTAGTGGAATTGCCGGGTGACTTGCCATATGAAAAGGATAGAGATATTCAAATTTATATTGGTATCCAGCGTGCTTATTTGAAGTTTGATCGGGACATGCTTGAGTTTCAGTTGTTAAAATATTTTAATGTTGATTGGCCACAAGCCAGTGAAGACGATATTAATAAAGTGGCTCGAAATCTTGAGATATTGAGAGAATCTATAAATAAACAAATTGAACATCCCTTGGTCAAACAATTAAAAAAAATTATTTCAAGTTACACGGTTTATTTTTCTATTCTAGAGGATGTGATTAGAGAAAACCCGGCCGATGTTTACGATAGTTTCTCAGAAGATCCATTATCTTTTCCTAGACTAATCAAAAAAAATTGCAACAAACGATACAAAATGACAAAAACCAGATTGCGTCGAGCAGCAGTTAGAAGTATTATTTACATATTCTTAACCAAAATGGTGTTAGCAATTCTTTTGGAAGTACCATTTACTCTGTGGTTTGGTGAGGCGCTTAATTATATGTCGCTAGCAATTAATATTTCTTTCCCACCACTTTTATTATTTTTAATAGTGTTATTTACCCAGGTGCCATCTGACGCTAATACTCAGAAAATTAGAGAAGGTATAGAAAGTATTGTTTTCAAAGAAAAAGAAAGACAAGAGCCAATCAAATTGAGAAAACCAATTAAGCGTGGAAAAATTACAAATAGCATACTGGGCGGTTTTTATTTTGCTACTTTTGTTTTCACTTTTGGTTTAGTTATCTGGACATTAAATAAGATTCATTTTAATTTTGTTAGCATTGTTATCTTTTTATTCTTCTTAACTTTAGTTAGTTTTTTCAGCATTCGAATAAGAAAAGGACCGAAAGAAATGTTTGTGACTGAGCAAAAAGAGAATTTTTTCGTTTTTATTATGGATTTTTTCTATGTACCAATTGTTGCAGTCGGTAAATGGTTAAATGAGAAATTCTCTCGATTAAATGTTTTTGTATTCTTACTCGATTTTATTATTGAGGCACCTTTCAAGATGCTTGTAGAAATTACTGAAGAATGGACTAGATATGTTAGAGAAAGAAAAGAAGATATAATGTAAAATTTTTATGACTACTTTATATATAGTTGGCACACCAATTGGTAATTTAGAAGATATTTCTATGAGAGCACTTCGCCCCAGTCATTCGACGGGGCTTCGCTTAGTAAAAATTTTATGACTACATTATACATTGTTGGTACACCTATAGGTAATTTAGAAGATATTTCTATGAGAGCACTTCGCATTTTAGGTGAAGTTGATTTTGTTTTATGTGAAGATACACGAGTAACAAGAAAATTATTAGAACATTATAAAATAAAAACGTCGACCATTTCCTGTCATCAACATTCAGATGATAAAAAGATTGGCGAAATATTGAATTTATTGGGTGAAGGTAAAAATTTAGCTTTAGTATCAGACGCTGGTACACCAGGCATATCTGATCCTGGAGGAAAATTAGTGCAGGCAGTAATAGAAAAATTTGGTGATGATATAAATATTGAAGCGGTACCTGGACCTTCAGCTGTGACGGCTGCGTTATCAATTTCTGGTATCCCAACAGACAAGTTTGTTTTTATGGGATTTCCACCACATAAAAAAGGTCGTCAGACTTTTTTGAAAAAAGTTATTATGAGCGAATATCCGGCAGTAGTTTACGAGTCTAAACACAGAATAATTAAATTTTTGGAGGAATTACAAAAAATGGCTAAAGATTGGGAGATTGAAGAAAAAGGCAAAGTTATAAAAAAGAAAGTTGATTTAACTTCTGTTATTGTTTGTCGAGAGCTTTCTAAGATGCATGAAACAGTTTATCGAGGTGAATTAAAAAATACTATTACAAAAATTAAAGATAATAAAAATGACCAAAAAGGTGAGTTTGTGGTCATCGTTGGAAAATAAGTTAAATTAAGAATTTAGAATTAAAATGTTAAAAGTTGATTTACATTTACATACAGTCGCAAGTGGTCATGCACACAGCACTATTTTAGAATACATTAATAGAGCTCAAGAATTAAAAATGGAAATAATTGGATTTACCGATCATGGGCCAGCTCTTAAATGTTCTTTGGCGGATGAGGTTTATTTTAAGTGTTTACCAAGGATACCTAGCAAAATAGGAAACCTGTTAATTCTAAAAGGAGTTGAAGCAAATATTTTAAATATTGACGGGGAGATAGATGTTTCCGATAGAATAATAGAGAAATTAGATTTTGTGATAGCTGGTTTTCATTCAGGAGTTGATTATGGTTGTGAAAACAATATCGGAAATAACACCAAGGCAATTATTAATACTATTAAATCTAGTAAGATTAACATAATTAGTCATCCTTTTCTTATCAAACATTACAAAATAGATATTGAAGCCATGAGTTATGCAGCTTGTGAGCACAATGTTTTACTGGAAATAAACACTCATTATTTAGCAGAAAGTGAATTACTGAAAGATACTTTTTCTAATTTGATCAAAATAATAAAAATAATAAAACAACATCAGCAAAAAGTCATTGTTAATAGTGACGCACACAATATATGGGAGATGGCGAATGATGATTCGTTAAAAAAAATTCAAAATAAAATTGGTTTAACAGAAGAAATGATCATCAACAATTATCCCGAAGAATTATTAGAAAAATTAAAAATAAAGAAAGCATGAAAAAATTTTACATTACAACACCCGTATATTATGTAAATTCCAAACCACATATCGGGCACACCTATACTACGGTGGCATCTGATATTTTGGCGCGTTGGCATAGACAACTTGGCGATAAAACTTTTTTCTTAACTGGCACAGATGAACATGGTGCGAAAATTGAAGAAAAAGCTACTGAATTGGGTAAAAAACCAAAAGAGTTTGTTGACGAAATAGCAGAAGAATTTAAAAAGGCTTGGCAAATATTAAATATTTCCAATGATAATTTCATTAGAACAACAGATAAAAAACACATTGAAGCCGTACGAAACGCTTTGCAATATATGTATGACAAAGGTGATATTTATCTAGGTAAATATGAGGGGTTATATTGTCGGGGTTGTGAGCAGTACAAAAGTGAAAAAGATTTAGTAAATGGTAAATGTCCTGAGCACAACACAATACCAGAAAAAATGAGTGAAGATTGTTATAATTTTAAATTATCAAAATACAAAGATCAATTGCTAGATAAAATAAAAAAAGACGAATTAAGAATTTTGCCGATAGAAAAGAAAAATGAAATAATTAGTTTTTATGAGAGAGAAGGCTTGACTGATGTTTCTTTTTCTCGAAAAAATGTTAAATGGGGCATACCTTTGCCTTGGGATAAGGAGCAGACAGCTTATGTTTGGGCAGATGCTTTTTTGAACTATTTAACCGGTCTTGGTTGGGATGGTAGTGGCGGTCAAGCGCCAGATATGTGGCCAGCTGAAACCCAAATAATGAGCAAAGATATTTTACGAGTTCATACTACTATTTGGCAGGCCATGCTTTTGTCTCTGGATTTACCTTTGTCGAAGACGATTTTTATTCATGGTTATTTTATGATTGACGGACAAAAGATGAGTAAATCAATTGGTAACGTTATTTCACCAGAAGATTTGGTTGATAAATATGGGGTTGATGCTACAAGATATCTATTGATGAGTGCGACTGTTTTTGGTAATGATGGTGATATCGGTTGGGATAAGTTTGATGAAAAATATAACGCAGATTTAGCCAACGGTTTAGGAAATTTAGTTGCACGATTATCTAATTTATTAGAAAAAAATGAAATAGAAGTTAAATTAAAAAAGAATGAAAATAAAAAATTAATTAAAGAATACGAGCAGTTGATGGTGGACTATAAATTTGATGAGGTTTTAAAAATATTATGGCAAGTATTTCACCAAAGCGACGAAGCCCTAAGTGATAAAAAACCTTGGAAAATGGAAGATGTAAAAGAAATAAAAAAAGTTTTAGAGCCGATTGCTCAGGATATTTTAAATGCAGCTATTCTCTTACAACCGTTTATGCCTGAAATAGCGGGAAAAATTATTGAACAATTCTCGCAAAAACAGATTAAAAAAGGTGAATCTCTATTTCCTCGTATTTAAAAAATAATTATATTTAATTAAAGATATATGGGAATTTTTGACATTATAATTTTAATTATTCTTCTTGGCTTTGTATTCTATGGTTTATTTTTTGGATTAATTCGTGCAGTTGGATCATTGGCTGGTTTAATTGTCGGTATTTGGTTGGCGACTCTGTTTTATTTACCAGCTTTTACTTTGGTGCAGAATTTATTTTTCGGACATGACGCAACTGGTAAAATAATTGTATTTTTAGTGTTATTTACTCTGATAAATAGATTAGTTTGCTTTTTGTTTACGATTTTGGACAATACTTATAATTTTATTTCAATTATTCCATTTTTAAAAACGATTAATCGCTTAGCAGGAGCAGCTTTTGGTTTTGTTTTGGGTGGTTTTGTTTTGGGGTTAGTCTTTTATTATACAACAACAACGCCATTTCTCAGCGCAATAATCGGTCGATTTATTGAAACATCGCAAGTTGTGCCATTCTTGCTAAAGTTTAGTCAGCCAATTATCTCGATTATACCGGAGATTATAAATAAAGTTAGTGGTTGGTTAAGTTTGATAAAACAAAATTAATGAAACAAATAGAAATTGATTTAAAGAATTTAAATAGCGTTCAACTACAATTAATTACTGATTATTTAAGCAAGGGGAAAGTTATCGCTTATCCGACTGATACTATTTACGGTTTAGGTTGTTTGGCAAATAGTGATAAAGCAATAAAGAAAATAAGGTGCATTAAACAACAAAAAGATAATAAACAGTTTTTGATATTAGTTAGTAGTCTAGCTATGGCTAAAAAATATTGTTTCATTAGTCAGAGACAAGAGAAATATCTTAAATCTGTTTGGCCTGGTCCAGTAACAGTAGTCTTGAAGAGTAGAGGACTATTGTCTCGGGAATTATTTGGCGGTTTAGATAGCTTGGCAATTCGTTTGCCTAAGTCAGAATTTATTGCTAAAATAATAAAGAGAGTAAAGATACCTATCGTATCAACTAGTTTAAACAGGGCAAGAAAAATACCATTGAGTAAATTATGCAACATAGACAAGCATTTTATTGATAATAAACCAGATTTAGTTGTTAAGGCAGAAATATTAGTAAAAAAACCCTCTAAATTAATTGACCTAAGAGACATTGATAATATTAAAATTTTAAGAAAATAATAAATATTGTAAATTCGCAATTAATTTGTAAATTTACGTAAATTTAAAACTATGTGGGAATGGTTAAAAAAACTTTTTGGAAGTAGTGCAAAAGAAGAAGAAGTTACTCCATCAGAGACGCCAGAACAAGCTTCTGAGCCTCAAGCTGAAGAAGAGACAGAAAAAGAGTAGCAACCAACGCAATAAGCAAAAAGAAACTTCACATAAAATCAAATATGTTTATAGACACGCATGCGCATGTTAATTTTAATGCGTTCAAAAATGATGGCGATGAAGTCATCCGCCGGGCATTGTCTGAAGATGTCTGGATGGTTTTAGTTGGCTCGGAATATAAAACATCAAAACGAGCTTTGGATTATGCTAATCGTTATGAAAAAGGAGTTTATACGGCTATTGGTTTGCACCCAATACATTTAAGAGAAATTGAGGCTGAAGGGGCTGATTATAGTTTCAAAACTAGGGCAGAAGTTTTTTCCAAAGACGCTTATGAAAAATTAGCTAGTTTTGACAAGGTAGTAGCGATTGGAGAAATTGGACTTGATTATTATCATATCGATGCTAATGATGACACGGCGTTAGTAAAAAAGGATCAAAAGCAAGCTTTTTGGGAGCAAATGAAATTAGCCGTTGAAATGAAGCTTCCGATTATTATCCATTGTCGTCAAGCCCATGATGATTTAATGAAAATCTTAGTTGATTTCAAAAAAGAATACAAAGATTCATTACCAACAGACAAAGAATGGGGTGTGATTCATTGTTATTCTGGTGATGAAGATCTGGCGTGGAAATATTTTTCTCTTGGTTTAATGATATCTTTTACTGGATTAATTACTTTTTCTGCTCAATGGGATGACTTGATTAGGCGATTACCTAATGACAAGTTTATGATTGAAACTGATTGCCCGTTTATGACACCAGAACCTTTTCGAGGTAAAAGGAATGAGCCAGTTTTAGTGAAAAAAGTAGCTGAAAGAATAGCCAAAATCAAAAATTTATCAATTGAAAGAGTAGCAGAAATAACCACTGCTAATGCTAGAAATTTTTTCCGTATTTAGTTTTTTTATTCTAATCTCCCTGTCCCTCCTTTATAAGGAGGGTGTTTTTTTATTCATTTGTCATTCCCAACTTGCCTGCCCGCCTACATTGGCGGGATTGGGAATCTAGGAGTGAGCAGTAGGAATTTTGATATTAAATAAATATATAAAGCACAATGAGTTAGTTGATTTTAATCCTAGATTGCGGGTCAAGCCCGCAATGACAAGGGGAGACGGGAATGGCAGGAGGAAGCGCGAGGATGGCAAAGGAAATGGCGTTTCGCCTGCCTGCCTGTTTGTTTCTTAGGGGCAAAGAGGCAGGAATGACGTAGATGGTTTTACGTGGTGGTGTGGCAAAGAAAAGTGTGAAAAAGTACCCTTGACATACAGGGTGTTAATAATATAATAGAGGTGTGGATAACTTTCAAGTTATCTCTAACCGATTTTTCCAAAAATCGAGGATGCAAATCCTTGTTTATTTTTGTTTTTTATTTGTTAAATCAAATTTATGATAAAGCAAAATACACCAAAATCATCAAAAAAAGTCAAGACTTGGTGGCAACCAGCCGTAGAAATGTCCTTGAGATTTTCAGGTTGGGTTGTTTTTCCAGTTTTGATTGCCATGTTTTTAGGTCAGTGGCTTGATGAAAAATTTGGCACTAAACCATGGATATTTTTATCCACTATTGGTCTTGCTTTCACTATTTCAATGATTGGTTTAATAAAGAGCGCTTCAGAAGAGTTTAACAAAATAAGTAATAACAGTTCAAAGAAAGATAAAAATTAATTTTTGTTGTAAATTTTTATGGTTGAACAGTCAGTAGAGACATACACAGAAGTAAGTCATGATCACAGTATCTACGCTGAGAATATTTTTAATATTGGAAATTTTTCCGTTACCAATGCCTTATTGAATTCTTGGATTGCCGTAATTTTAATTGTGATTATTGGTTTATCTCTGAGAACAAGAATAAAAATGATTCCAAGTGGTATTCAGAATTTTATGGAAGCCATTGTTGAGGCTTTACTTGGCCTATTTAATTCAATAACTGGTTCAAAGGAAAAGTCATATAAATTTTTTCCTTTTGTTTTTGCTTTTTTTATTTTTATTTTAATTAATAATTGGCTAGGGCTTTTACCTGGTATTGGTTCAATCGGTCAGATTGTCTCAGAGCATGGGCATCAAGTTTTTATTCCTTTTTTTCGAGGTGGTACGGCTGATTTAAATACCACGTTAGCTTTGGCAATCATTGGAGTTGTGGCGAGTCATATTATTGGCGTTATTTCTATAGGTATTTGGAAGCATTTAAATAAATTTATTAATCTGAAAGTATTGTGGGAAATTCCAAAAAAAGTCAGGAAAGATCCAATGGTTTTGATGATAAATCCGATTAAGTTTTTAGTTGGTTTTGTAGAAATAGTTAGTGAAATAGCCAAGGTTATTAGTCTGTCTTTTCGTCTTTTTGGTAATGTATTTGCTGGGGAAGTGTTGATTGCTTCAATGTCGGCAATTTTTGCATTTGGTTTACCTTTGCCATTTATGTTTTTAGAGGTAATGGTTGGCTTGATTCAAGCACTGGTTTTTTCAATGCTAATTCTGTCTTATTTATCTATGGCAACAGTCGCAGAAGAACATTAATCATTTTTAATATTTATTTATAATTTATTAATTAAAAAAATTATGGAAATCGAACTTACTATGTTAGCTAAAGCTTTGGCTATTGGTCTTGGTGCGATTAGTCCTGGTATCGCCGTGGGTAGTATTGGCAGTAAAGCCATGGAAGCAATTGGCCGAAACCCAGAAGCTTCAGGAAAAATTTTAACCGCCATGCTTTTAGCTATTGCTTTTGCGGAAGCTATCGCAATTTACGCATTAGTAATTGCCTTTAGTATTAAATAATGTAAATTAGTAGTTTTACTAGCTATTCCGGAGTTTCTGGAATAGTAGCAAGATTATTAAATAAAATTTTATATGGATACTATTATTGAATCTTTTCATGTTGATTTCAAGCTACTAACCGCTCAGGCAATTAATTTTTTAATTGTATTTTTGGTTTTGTATTATTTCGTTTTTAAACCGTTATTGAAAGTTATGAAAGAACGAAGTGAAAAAATTGAAAAAAGTTTGACTGATGCTGAAAAAATTGAAAAAAAATTAGTTGAGACTGAAGAAGAATATAAGAAAAAAATTGCTACAGCAAAAAAAGAAGCTAATTTAGTTCTTGAAAAAGCAAGCCAAGACTCAAGCAACAAGAAAAAAGAAATGATAGATAAAGCTAAAGATGAAATCGGGCAAGTAATTAATCAGGAAAAAGCTAAAATGCAACAAGAAAAAGCAGAAACTTTGAAAGAAATTAAAAAAGAAGTTGCTGAATTGGTTGTGGCGACTGTTGAAAAAGTTATAGATAAAAAAATTGATAGCAAAGGAGACGAGGAAATGATAAAAAAAATTATCAAAGACGTTAAATAAATATTGTATGAAAATAACTTCCAGACAATACGCTCAAGCATTATACGATTTGACCAAGGATAAACAGTTAGCGGAGATTAAACAGATAACAAAAAGGTTTGTTGAATTATTAATTAATAATCGCGATTTGTCTAAGGCAAAAGAGATTAGTAATCGTTTTCAAAAGATTTGGCTTAGAGAAGAAAATATTGTTGAAGCTAATATCGTTTCAGCCAGAAAATTAGATAAAGATGTTATTAAATCTGTAAGTGATTATATTAAAAAAACGACAAAGGCCAAAGAATTAATCATTAAGGAAGATATTGATAAAAATATTTTAGGTGGAGTGATTATTAAGTATCAGGATAAGATAATGGATGGAAGCATCAAGACAAAATTGATTGAATTAAAAAAAGAAATAATTAAATAATAATTTTATATTATGAATAATACAAAAGATTTTATTGTTGATCAGTTGAAACAACAAATAGCGGGTTTCAAATCTCAAATCAAAGAACAGACTGTTGGTAAAGTGATTGAGGTTGGTGATGGTATTGCTAGGGTTTCTGGGATTTCTGACGCTATGATGTCTGAAATGCTTGAATTTTCTTCAACCGATAAAAAAACTGAAAAAGTTTACGGTGTAGCACTTAATCTTGAAGAAGAAAGTGTTGGTGTAATTATTTTGGGTGATTATAAAAATATTAAAGAAGGCGATGAAGTAAAATGTTTAAAAAAGATTTTGGAAGTTCCAGTTGGTGAAGGTATCATCGGACGAGTTGTGAATCCCCTGGGACAGGCAGTTGACGGTAAAGGGGATATTAAAAATGACGGTTTTTATCCGATAGAAAAAATTGCACCTGGAGTAATGGCTCGTCAATCAGTTTCTGAACCAGTTCAAACTGGTATTAAAGCCATAGATTCAATGATTCCGATTGGTCGTGGTCAAAGAGAATTGATTATCGGTGATAGACAGATTGGTAAATCAGCCATTGCTATTGATACAATTATCAATCAAAAAGGTCAGAATATGAAGTGTATTTATGTAGCGATTGGTCAGAAAGAATCAAAGATTGCTAATATTGTAGCCAAACTAGAAGAAGCTGGTGCTATGGAATACACCACGATTGTTTTAGCTGGTGCTAGTGATTCATCATCATTACTTTATATTGCCCCTTATTCTGGTTGTGCTATGGCTGAATATTTTCTAGATAAAGGTGAAGATGTTCTCGTAGTTTATGATGATTTAAGTAAACATGCGGTAGCTTATCGTGAGATATCATTATTATTACGAAGACCACCAGGACGAGAAGCTTATCCAGGTGATGTTTTTTATCTTCATTCAAGACTACTTGAAAGATCATGCAAACTAAACGAAGAAAACGGTGGTGGTTCAATTACTGCTTTGCCAATAATCGAAACTCAGGCTGGCGATGTATCTGCTTATATCCCAACAAATGTTATTTCTATTACTGATGGACAGATATATTTAGAGCCAGATTTATTCTATCAAGGTAGCCGACCAGCTATTAACGCTGGCTTATCTGTTTCTCGTGTTGGTAGTTCAGCTCAGATTAAAGCAATGAAAAAAGTAGCTGGAAAATTGAGATTAGAAGCAGCGCAATATCGTGAATTAGCCGCTTTTGCTCAGTTTGGCTCAGATTTAGACACTGAAACAAAAGCTAAACTTGAAAGAGGAAAAAGATTAATGGAAATTTTCAAACAAGATCAATATCAACCTTTGTCAGTATCTCAGCAGGTATTAATCTTCTTTGCCGCTATACAAGGGTTACTAGATGATGTGCCAGTTGATAAAATTCATGATTTTGAAGAAGATTTGTATAAATATGCTGATAATTCTGGAGAAGATGCTCTTAAAATGATTGTTACCAAAGGAGAATTAGATGAAGAATTAGAAAACAAAATAAAAGGATTAATTGAAGATTACAAAAGCACATTAGATTATTTAAATAAATAATAAAATGGCAAATACTCGAGATATACAACATAGAATAAAATCAATCAATAGTACAAAAAAGATTACTAAAGCAATGGAAATGGTGGCGGCAGCTAAAATGAAAAAAGCAATTGAGGCTGTTTTGAAAACTAGACCTTACTCTAACTTAAGCTGGGGAACGGTTTTAGATTTATCACAAGCAACTAATAATAATGGTTTAGGCATTCATCCGCTTTTAGCTAAAAGACCTGATGTAAAAAATATTTGTATTGTTTTGATAACATCTAATCGAGGATTGTGTGGTGGTTTTAATTCGGCAATTATAGATAAAATTCACGACTCAATAAAAAAGCATCACTTAAATGATAATCAAAAACCTTTTGAATCAGAATTTATTTTGATTGGTAAAAAAGGTGCAGTAATTCGTAAATATTTTAATTATAAAGTGGTGGCTGATTTTCCTAAGCCAGACGTAGTGGAGGAAATTCAAGAGATTTTACCAGTAGCAAAGATGATAATTAAAGATTATTTGAGTGGAAAATACGATAAAATAATGGTAGCTTATACGGATTTTATTAATGCTGCCAAACAGATACCAAGAGTAAAACAGCTTTTACCGATTGATATAACAACCCAAGAAGAATACTTGGGTGTTGTTGGACAAAATCCAGAAGTTGGTTTAAATAAAGAATTTATAGAAAAAAAACGAGAAAAATATTTAAAAGAGGGTTATTTTTCAGAATATATTTTTGAGCCAAGTCCAGAAGAGGTATTAGATGAAATGCTGCCGAGATTAATTGAAATCCAATTATTCCAGTCATTGCTAGAATCAAATGCTTCTGAGCATAGTGCTCGTATGTCAGCTATGCATCAGGCAACTGAAGCAGCCGATGATATGTCCAGTGAATTAACATTGACTTACAATAAGGCTAGACAAGCTGGTATTACTGCTGAAATTGCTGAGATTAGTGCTGGAGCTAACGCTTTAGCTGATTAACTTAAAATATTATAATAAATAATATAATTCATAAATTTAAAAATAATATGTCAGACACAAAACAAAATATGGGAATTGTCAAGCAGGTCATCGGCGCTGTAGTTGATGTTAGCTTTGAGAAACAATTACCAGAAATTTATAATGCTTTAGAAATTGACAATAATGGAAAGAAGTTAGTTTTAGAGACTCAGCAACATACCGGTTCAAATGTTGTTAGAACAATTGCTATGGGTTCAACTGATGGACTTAAACGAGGTGATAAAGTTATTGATACAGGTATTGGTATTAGCGTACCAGTCGGCAATGAAACATTAGGTCGGATTTTTAATGTTCTTGGAGAAGCTGTTGATGGAGGCGAAGCACCAAAAACAAAAACACGATATCCGATTCATCGAGATCCACCAAAATTTACAGAGCAGTCAATTAAAACAGAAATTTTAGAAACTGGGATTAAGGTAATTGATTTAATTTGTCCGATACCTAAGGGTGGAAAAGTTGGTATGTTCGGTGGTGCTGGTGTCGGTAAAACAGTTGTTATTATGGAATTGATAAATAATATTGCTAAACAGCATGGTGGATATTCAGTATTTGCTGGAGTCGGTGAAAGAAGTCGTGAAGGTAATGACCTATATCACGAAATGAAAGATTCAGGAGTATTAGACAAGGTAGCTATGGTTTTCGGACAGATGAACGAACCACCTGGCAGTCGTGCTCGAGTAACCTTATCTGGGTTATCAGTCGCTGAGTATTTTCGTGACGAGCAGAATCAGGACGTGTTATTCTTTGTTGATAATATTTTTAGATTTACTCAGGCTGGTTCAGAAGTGTCAGCTTTACTTGGTAGAATGCCATCAGCGGTTGGCTATCAGCCAACCTTGGCAACTGAAATGGGCGAGTTGCAAGAACGTATTACTTCTACTGATAAAGGTTCAATTACCTCTATTCAAGCGGTTTACGTACCAGCTGATGACTTAACCGATCCAGCACCAGCAACTACTTTTGGTCATCTTGATTCAACGGTTGTGTTGGCCAGAAGTTTAACTGAATTAGGTATTTATCCAGCAGTTGATCCGCTAGATTCATCTTCAGTTATTCTTGATCCAAAAATTGTTGGTCAAGAACATTATGAGATTGCACGTGGTGTACAAAAGATTTTACAAAAATATAAAGATTTACAAGATATTATTGCTATTTTAGGTATGGAAGAATTATCAGACGAAGATAAAATAACCGTGGCTCGCGCTAGAAAAATTCAGAAATTTTTATCACAGCCATTTAGTGTAGCTGAAACATTTACTGGGCAAGCGGGAAAATATGTAAAATTATCTGACACCATCAAAGGCTTTAAGGAAATTTTAGAAGGTAAACACGACGATAAGAGTGAGGGTGATTTCTACATGAAAGGTGGAATTGAAGAATTAAAAAAGTAAAAAATCTATAGTATGAGTAATATCATAAATTTTGAAATTGTCACTCAGGAAAAAACTGTCCTGAAAGAAGAAATTCTGCAAGTTACTGTTCCAACTAAAGCTGGTGAAATAACAGTTTTGGCTAATCATGTACCACTGGTTTCAACTATTACTCCAGGTGTGATTCAAATAAAGAAAAAAGATGAAAAAACAGAAATTATTTCAATCTCTGGTGGTTTTATCGAGGTTTTAAAAGACAAAGTTGTCATCTTGGCTAATACCGCTGAGAGAGCTGAGGATATAGATATTAAAAGAGCTGAAGAGGCGAAAAAAAGAGCTGAGGAAATGATGAAAGACACTAAGCGTTTTGATAAAGCCAGATTTACTAATATTAATGCTCAGATTGCTAAGGAATTAGCTCGAACAAAAGCCGTCAAAAGATGGAAAAAAATAAAAAATATAAACAGTTAATATAAATAATATGGCGCATAAATGTCAGGTATCAGTTATTATTTGCGAAGATTTTCGTCTTCATTAGAGACAGGACGGCAAAAATTTTATTAAAGAATTTATAGATACTCTCAACAGCGATAGTGATTTAATAACTAGGGGTGGGGGAATACAAGAATTAGTGAGATCAGAAGAAGATGGTTTAAAAAAAGTTTGCTAAGAGATATTGAAGTCTCAGTTAATCTCCATCAAGTTGAAGCTATATATTTAATCAATCATGAAGATTGTGGTGCCTATGGTAGTATGAATTTTTCTTCCAGAGAAGAAGAGACAAAACAGCATTGCCAGGACTTGCAAGAAGCAAAAGATATTATTTTAGAAAAATTTTCAAATGTTAATGTTAAATTATATTTTGCCCAATTAGCAAAAGGAAGTAGCGATAAGTTCATCATGAAAGAAATTGTTAAATAATTGAATAAATATTTAAAAAATCAGGGTTTTTTATGGCTGTGATTTTTTGTTTAATGTTAGGTAAAAAAATGAATAGCTTGACAATTTCTTGAGGAAAAATTAAAATACAACAATACGGTTATTAGCACTTTGAGACAGAGAGTGCTAATTAATTAAATTAATTAATTTATATAATCGTTGATTAACGAATTGCTTGATTAACGATTATTAATTGGTAATAATATGAAATTAAAACCATTGAATGAAAACATCATTGTTAAGCCAATCGCTGAAGATGAAATGACAAAATCAGGCATTATTTTACCTGATACAATTGATAAAGAAAAACCTGAAAAGGGTGAGGTAATTGCTGTTGGCGCAGGTAAAACATTAGATAACGGACAAAAAGCTCCGATGAGTGTCAGTGTTGGTGATACAGTAATTTTTAAAAAGTATTCACCAGATGAAATAAAAATTGATAATATGGAATATTTAGTAATTAGTGAAAGTGATATATTAGCAATTTTGGAAAAATAATACGAATTCGGATTCAGGATTCGGTGATAATAAAAGAGTTGATTATTTATAGTTTTTATTAATTAATATTAATTTGTTATTTACGAGATTGCTTCGTCGCTTCGCTTCTCGCAATGACAATAAAAAAATATGGCAAAACAAATTATTTACAGTGAGAAAGCCAGAAATGCCTTAAAGA
>CAYXNZ010000007.1:26850-39361 GCA_964467155.1 uncultured Gammaproteobacteria bacterium
AAAAATATGGCAAAACAAATTATTTACAGTGAGAAAGCCAGAAATGCCTTAAAGAAAGGTGTTGATCAGTTGGCTGATGCTGTTAAAGTAACATTAGGACCAAAAGGTAGAAACGTCGTAATTGATAAAGGTTTCGGTGCTCCAACCATCACTAAAGATGGAGTAACTGTGGCTAAGGAAGTTGAGCTTGATGATAAATTTGAAAATTTAGGTGCGGAAATTATCAAAGAAGTTGCTTCAAAAACCAACGATGTTGCTGGTGACGGAACAACTACCGCTACTATTTTAGCTCAAGCAATGATTAGTGAAGGACTAAAATTAGTTTCTTCTGGTGTTGATCCAATCGAAATCAGACAAGGTATGGAAAAAAAGGTAAAAGATATTGTCGATAATTTAAAAAAGATGAGCAAAACCATTTCAACCAAAGAAGAAATTGCTCAAGTAGCTTCTATTAGTGCTAACGACAAAGAGATTGGTCAAATTATCGCTGAAGCAATGGACGCAGTTGGTAAAGACGGTGTTATAACCGTTGAAGAAGGACAATCATTCGGCGTAGTCAAAGAGGTCGTTGAAGGTATGCAATTTGATAAAGGTTACATTTCGCCTTATATGATTACCAATAGTGATTCTATGAAAGCTGAATTTGAAGATCCATACATTTTATTGACTGATAAAAAAATATCATCTATTCAAGAAATTTTACCATTACTTGAAAAAATGGCTCAGGCTGGTAAAAAAGATTTAGTGATAATTGCTGAAGATATTGACGGTGAAGCTTTGGCAACTTTTGTAGTTAATAAATTACGAGGTACTTTTAATGTTTTAGGCATTAAGGCACCTGGCTTTGGTGATCGTAAGAAATCTATGATGGATGATATTGCTACATTGATTGGTGGTAAGGTTATTAGTGAAGAAGTTGGATTAAAATTAGAAAATGTTGATATGGATGATTTAGGTCAAGCGAGAAAAGTTATTGCTACCAAAGATGATACTACAATTATTGAAGGCAAGGGTGATGAAGGAAAAATAAAGAGTCGAGTTGAACAGATTAAAAAAGAAATTGAAGTATCAGACTCTGACTATGATAAAGAAAAATTACAAGAACGTTTAGCTAAATTAGCTGGTGGCGTTGCTGTTATTAAAGTTGGTGCTGCTACTGAAGCTGAAATGAAAGAAAAGAAAGATAGAATAGAAGATGCTTTAAATGCTACTCGAGCTGCTGTCGAAGAAGGTGTTGTGCCTGGTGGTGGATTAGCTTTAGCCACAGCAGGTAACGCATTTGAAGAATTAAGTGATAAAAAAGAAGATAAGCCAGGTGAACGTATTATTGACGTAGCTATCATTGAGCCGATTAAACAGATAGCACATAATGCAGGTAAAGATGGTTCATTGGTTTTGTATAATATTATGAGTGCTCATAAAAAAGGTGAAAACAATATTGGTTATAATGCTGTTAGCAATAAATTTGAAGATTTAGTTCAGGCTGGTATTATTGACCCAACCAAAGTTGTTCGTAGTGCTTTAGAACATTCATCTAGCGCTGCTATCATGTTTTTGACTACTGAAGCAGTGATTACTGATAAACCAGAAGACAAAGAAGAAGGACACAATCATGGTGGTATGTCAGGTGGTATGGGCGGAATGAATCCAGGCATGATGGGAATGTAATAAATTTTGTTTATTATACGTAAAAAGAGGCGGTTTTATCCACCTCTTTTTAATTTGCTCAAGTTTACTATTTAACTTATAATTACTAAAGAAACATTATTAATAAATTTAATAAACATTCGAAATTTCTTGGGCGTGAGCCCGTGGAAGTTTATTTTTTTGTATATCACAGAAAAACTGAAGGCACATATAGCACGTAGCCGTTATCGACTCATTGCAAGAAGACAGATTGAGATTAACGTTTAATTAAGTAAAAATGATTATAAATTTGTATAAAAGGATAATGTATTTTTTAAAGATGGGCAGAAGACAAACAAACACAAGAAATAATACATATTGTCCTAAGCTTTGGACAAGTATCTATATATATAAAAATGGCAATGTTTATAATTGTTGCAACAGAACGCATAAAATTGGAAATATTAATAGTAACAGATTAGAAGAAATTAAAAAATGCAAATTACTTCAAAAAATAAGGACGGAATCTTTACTTGGGAGATTAACTTGTTATAAACACTGTAATGTTATTGATAAAGACAGAGCAACACAAGAATATAAAGATAAACAATATTTAAATCAAAAATTTGATAATTTGACGATAATGTTTGGCGAAGCGTGCAATATAAATTGCGTAATGTGTTGTCAGAACAGTAAAAGCAAAAAAAAAATTGATTATACAATTTTGACTAAAAAAATTGATTTAACTTCTTTTAATAAAGGAATCATGCTGACAGGAGGAGGGCCTCTGTACAATAAATCAGCAATAAAATACTTTGATTATTTGATATTAAAAGGGAAAAAAGCTAGATTTACTACGAATGGTACGTTGATTAATAACGAGTTAGCAGAAAAAATTGCATGTAACTGTGATGAAATAAATATCTCTTTAAATGCATCGAAAAAAAGTACTCACGAGAGTATTAATAGGGGATCGAAATGGGATGTTGTTTTAGACAATATTAATAAAGTAAAGAATGCAAGAGATAGATTAGACACAAAGCTTATAATAGAAGGACACATGACAATTATTATAAAAAATATTGAAGAGATTCCCTTATTTATTAAAGAATCAAAAAAATTTGGATTTGATTGTGTTAATTTCAGTTGTGACTATAGTGTATTAGTTTATTTGAAACTTTTCCCTAAGAAGCGAGAGCAGATTAGAATAGAGATTAAAGAAATAATAGATTCAAACAATTTTCAATCAATTGTTTACTTAAAAACGTTAAATAAATTAGGACTTTACAATAGTCAATCTCCGAGGATTGGTGTAAAACATATTGTAGCAATGTTTTTTTTGATTAATATAAATATAAGAAAATTTTTTAATTTTTTATATTATAAAAAGTAAATTTTAAATTGTCTTGACTATATGTTTTAAATGGTTTCTCGCCGTATAAACTTATAATTTCTTGACATTTTTTTTTGTTTTTTATGTCTTCTTTGTAATTTCTTTGACCAAAACAATATTTATCTTCAAAAAATAATATGCATTCGTGATTGTCAAATATATTTTCTCTTAATTTTTCATCTCCGAGAAAATGTTCAACCATTATAGCTTGAAGATCAGTGGTTGATGTAAGTACACTAGGTTGGGTTGCGATTATCATGCATTCTGGCGGAATATCTTTTTCAGCAAGTTCTGGGATTTTAGTTTCAAGTTGAGACATTTTAATCGCTTTTGATAGAGCATAAGACTCATAAGTATAGCTTATTTGAGGGATAAAAGAACAAACAATTAAAGAAAATAAAACAATAAAGAATAATTTTTGAAAATTCTTACTCCGAAAAATAAATGTCTGTATATACAAAATTCCATATACGACGAATATGGCAATTATCAGATAAAAAAATAAATAAAATCTATGTATTATTATATTGGTTTTAAAATCCAATGTCTGAAACCAGCTAAAAAAATAGAATAACCAGAGCAACATAAACCACGTGGAGAATATAAAAAGTTCCTTTTTATGATTAAGAGCAGTTTTTATTAATCCAAAAATAAATAATATGACAACAAAAAAAGGCAACATGCTTATCATGCGATATAATTCAATAAAAAAATTATTTGCCATTTTACTTGGCATCCAATTACCATTATTATAACCACCTTGATAATAATGAGTGCCAAAATTAAAATCTACTACTTGTATTAGGTTTGGTGTAACAATTATAATGAAGATTATCCATGGTAATACATTCATTAATTTTAAATTTTTGTAAATATCATATTTAACAATTATTAAATATCCAGACAGAAATAAAAGCGGAAATATATAATTTTCTGGTCTAATCTGCGCTGCAAAAGCCATTAAGATTACAGACAGCCATAAAAGAGACGGAGTTTTTTCTTTATAAAAAATAAACCAAAATAGTATTGTTATAACTGTAAAAAAAATAGAAAAAATATTGGTTTCAGCTGATGTTGACCAAAATATATGGATAGGCGACAGGGCAAATATGAGAGCAGGAAAAATACTAAATAATTGTTTTTTTGTTACCACATAAGATAATAAAAATATTACGAAGGATGTCAATGTTCCAAAAATTATGGAAGTATATAATGCTATCCAATTGTTTGATCCAAAAACCTTGAATATAATTGACAAGATGAATGGCCAGCCAATTGATTTTACATAATTACCCTGCAAGCCAGTGTCAGCTAGCGTGCTAGCGGCTTCCATATACCATTGCTCATCAATAAAAATTAAATGAGAGGGGCCGCCTGGTAGAAAGATTCTTAGAGTGAAAGAAAGTATTGTAATTAATAGTATCAACAACCATGTTGATTTTTTAACAGATAAAAGAAGCGCAATAATATAACTTCTGTTTATATAAATAAGAATTAATAGAAGAATGAAATTTAATAATATACAAATTGGTATATATTTGTGGGTAATAGTATTGATGTCTTTTATTAGAAGTAATAAGTTACTCATTTATTTCTAATTTTGTTATAGATATATATTTTAGTTTTTGAAGAAAAAATAAAAGTAAAAGTAAAATAGATTAAATTAAAAAAAATATCAAAAAAAGAAAAGGAATAATTTTTATTTCTTAAGTTTTTGAACTTTATTTTAAATGCATTTAATTCCATTTTTTTTATTTTTGTGAAAGTGGCTGATTTTTCGTGAATGCGATATTTCCCAACAACTTTTTGAATGTTTGCAAATTGATAGAAATTTCCAATCCTAAAAAGCATATCTAAATCTTCTGTAAGGCAATAATTTTCGTTATAAACTCCCACTTTTTCAAAACACTCTTTTCTTATCATTGCTACTTGTTGAGCAAGAGGTGAAAATATGAAAATTTTTCTTCTGATTTGTTTATCATTTGCGCAATAATGTCTTATCCCAATATTTTTTTTTCGATATAGCGATGCAACATTTCCACCGATGATGCCAACCTTGTGGTTGTCTTCCAGAAAGTTTAATTGTTTTTCTAAGCGATTATTAATTGATATATCATCTGAATCTTGCCATGCTACGTATTTACCTCTAGCAATGTTAATCAATCTATTTCTGCTGATTGGGATTCCATTATTGTTTTTATTTTCCACTACAATAATTCTTTGGTCTTTTTTTGAATATTCTTTGATTATATTATTTGTATTGTCATCGCTGCCGTCGTCAAGAATAATAAATTCAAAATTGCGAAAAGTTTGATTCAGGATACTATCAATTGCTTCACTTATATATTTCTCAGAATTGTAAGCAGGCATTAATACTGAAATTGATGGATTGCTTTTTTTTTCAAGTTCAATCATTTTTAGTATTTAAATATTCTTTAACTAAATAGGCGGGACGTTTTTTTTGTTCCTTTAATACTCTTTCAATATATTCACCAATAAGCCATAAAACAATAAACTGGAAACTGCTAAATAAAAAAAGTATCACAATCAAATAGACCCAGATTGGATAAGTATGAAAATTAAAAATTTGAATTATTATCATTGTGACTAGCCCGATAAAAGCTGTGAGGAAAGAGAATATACCAAAATATTTAGCTATTTTTAAGGGAAAAACAGAGAATCCAGTTAGTCCGTCAAAAGCCAGAGTCAGCATTTTATTTAATGTATAGTTGGTACACCCTTTTTTTCTTTTTGGTCTTTCGAAATCTATAAAAGCATACTCAAAACCTGTCCAACAAACAAGTCCTCTGATATATCTTGATTTTTCTGGCAAGCGATTAATAATTTTTACTATTTTTTTACTAATCAAACGGAAATCCCCGACATTTTTGGGCATGTTGATATCAGAAATTTTATTAATAATAAAATAATAAAGTCGAGAAGTGATTTTTTTAAATAAAGATTCATTGTTTTTTATATAACGGGCATAAACTATATCATATCCCATTTCAGCTTTTTCTAGCATTTTTATTATTAATTCAGGAGGATCTTGTAAGTCACAGTCCATTGAAATAACATAGTCACCGCTTGCCATTTCATAACCAGCGGTTATAGCTGTTTGCTGTCCAAAATTTCTAGTAAAATTTATTCCCCTTACATTTTTATTAATGTTTGCTAAATCAGTGATTTTTTTCCAGCTAGAATCAGAGGAGCCATCATTAATAAATATAACTTCAAAATCATACTTGAAGTTTCTTTTGATTATATTATCTAATTCATTATACAAGGGAAATATATTATTTTCCTCGTTATAAGCTGGAATGATTATTGAAATTATTTTTTTATTCATTTATTTTGTTTAAATAATGTGTTGTAATATGTATTCACAATGTTTTCCCATCTATATTTTTTAGAATCATTATATGCTTTTCTTGTCATGATATCATAATTTTTTTGAGTTGTATTTATAATAATATTAGCATATTTTTCATAATAATTTATTTTTTCTATATTAAACAAATATCCATTTACTTCATGCGTTATTATTTCTTCAAACGTTTCAATTTGCGATCCAATAAATAAGGTTCCCGTTGCCATTGCTTCGAGTAGTACATGTCCTAGAGCTTCTTCTTTGCTGAATAAAAATAAAAAGTTTGCTTTTTCAAAAAAGGTATTAATATTCTCTTTTGCTATGAATCCATGAAATTTTATGTTGTTAAAAATATTTAGTTTTTCTGCTAAAGATATGAGATTATTCATTTCATGTCCATCGCCAACTATATCAAGGATAAAATTACAACCCAATTGTTTCATTTTTGAACATAGTATTAATGTTTTGTCTACTTGTTTTCTTTTGATTAAGTTTCCTAAATAAAGAAAGTTTATCATATTATCCAACTTTTTTTGTTTGAATTTAAATTTTTCGTAATCAATACCATCTGGAATAATAGTATAATTATTTATAAAATTAATATCCAAAGAGCGTTCAATGTTTTTTTTTGCGAAATGACTGCAAAAGAAAAGCTGATCAAATTTTTTGTAATAAATTTTGCTGAAAAAGCCTAGCAGATAATAGAAAATATTATATACAAGAGTATTCTTTTTTTTTGAATATACCTCTCCGTTTTTATATGAAACAATATTATCATCTGCATCATAAAAGCTATATAATTTTAAAGCAACGGTTTTTTTGATGCCAAAAAATTTGTGAAGATTAGATATGATAAAGAAGTTAAAAGAATACTGGCCTCTAGGAAATAGGTGCCAAATTGCAAAAAATCTATTATTTAATGATAAAATTATTGATTTGTATAAAATCCATACGTAAAAATAAATCCTAGTAAACAGGTGTAATGTTAAATTATTCGTTTTAAATAATTCAAAGATTTTTACATTATTTGGAAAATTATTTTTGTCGGCGCAATATCCGCAAAGAACATAATACAAAATACCACTATTTTTATTAGCAAGTCTGTTGATAAGTTCACTAGAAAAATAAAATTCACTAACAGATTGCCTGTCTAGTACATAATCAGCAGGACTAATTAGAATTTTGGTTTTACGAGTCATTTTTGGAAAAAATTAAATTGACTATAACGTCTATAGTGTTATAATATTATAATATATTTATTTTTTTTGCAATTATGATTTTAATATAAATAATTTTTTATGAATAAAATTATAGTGACAACTAGTTGGGATGATGGCGATAAATTAGATCTTAAATTAGCGAAACTTTTAAAAAAATATAATCTAAGAGGTACATTCTATATACCAAAAAAATACAGAAATAATTGCTTATCAGAGAGTGAACTTGTTCAATTATCAAAAGATTTTGAAATAGGATCTCATTCATTGTCCCACCTCAAACTTGACGAAATTCAAGAAGAAAAAGTGTATCATGAAATATTTGAGTCAAAAAGATATTTGGAAAAAATATTAGATAAAGAAATAAAAATGTTTTGTTACCCCAAGGGACGTTTTAATGATTATGTCAAAAAAATAGTTAAATCCTCTGGATATATTGGTGCTCGCTCTGTTAAAAGTTTTAATTTTGAGAAACCCTCTAATCCATTTGAATTTAATATTTCTTCGTGCGTATCTCCTTTTCCACTAAAGTTTATAATAAGAAATTTTATCAATAATGAACCCAGTAAAATTTTTAAAAAATTTTCAACAGTTATATATTATAATTTTTATCATTTAAAGAATTATAATTTTCCATTAAATTCATTATTTTCATGGAAGAGTTTGACAAAAAACAGTTTTGATTATGCGCAAAAAAACGGGGATATATTTCATATCTATGGTCATTCATGGGAGATTGAAAAATATAGTATGTGGAAAGATTTAGAGTATGTATTAGAGTATATTAGTCATAGAGATGATGCTATATATCTGACAAACAGCCAGACATTAGAGCATAACATGGAGTAATAAATATGACATATAAAAAATTAATATATATAAATGAAGTATTAATAACTTCACTAAAATTGGCGAACGTAATGCAAGCCGTGATAATGTGTGAAAAATTTAGTGAGCAAGGTTTGGATGTAGAATTTTGGATTAGAGCCAACACAAACAACAAAGAGGATATATTTCAGACATATGGGGTAAATAAAAATTTCCAAATTAGAAGAATAAAATGTATTAATTTTATAAATAAAAATATATTTTTTCAAAAAATAGGTAATTATCTACAATATTTATTATATATTCCCTTACTTTTTTCAAATCAAATTTCCAGAGATACAATTATATATACCAGAGATCCATACATAGCATTCTTTTATGGGTTGAGAGGATATAAAACATGCGTTGAAATGCATTATAAGCCATTAAGGAAAATTATAATACATAAATTTATAATAAAATATATTTCCCATATTGTGGTCATTTCTGAAGGAATTAAAAAATTTTATCTAGACAACGGAGTTTTTGAAAATAAAATAATCATAGCTCCAAGTGGAGTTGATATTGAAGAATTTAATATAAAAAAATCCATGGAAGATTCAAGAATGAAACTGGACCTACCTGGTAATAAAATATTATTAGGATATGTGGGGTCATTAAATTTTTGTGGAAAAGAAAAGGGAGTTAAGCTAGCAATTGATACTATGAAATATTTAGATGATAACATAATACTTATTATAGTTGGTGGTGAGAATGAAGAGATATTAAAATATCAAAAATATTGTAAAGATATTAAATGTGGAAACAAAGTAGTGTTTACAGGATACAAAAACCATAATTTAATTCCAAAATATTTAAAAGCTTTCAATGTTCTGTTGGCCGCCTATTCATTAAAAGATCATTATAGTTATTACATGTCTTCTCTGAAAATTGTTGAATATATGGCAAGTGGAACACCGATAGTATCTTCTGACTCTCCGGCCATAAGGGAAATGTTAAGTGAGTCAAATTCAATTTTAACTATTTCCAACAACCCGAAAGACATAGCTACGGGAATAAATATAGCTCTAACTAAACAACAATTAAGTGCAAAATTAGCGCAGAAAGCGAAACAAGATGTTCAAAAATATGCATGGGAGAATAGAGTAAGAAAAATTACTTCTTTTTTAGAAAAATAGGTTTTATATAAAAAAATGAAAAATATACATAAAATATTAAGAAAAATAATCAAGATAATAAAATTATTATTTTTTCATCCTATAAAGTTAACAAATTTTTTGAAATTAATAATTTGTTATTCTTTTCAAATAAGATATGCAAAAACAAAACCATCTTTTTTAATGATTGAACCTTGCAATTATTGCAATTTACAATGTTCATCATGTCCGGTAGCTCATAAAATAACTGATAAAAAAAAGGGAGATATGCCATTTAGTACTTTTAAAAATATAATTGACGAAGTAGGTGATTGCTTGTTTTATATAATTTTATATAATTGGGGGGAGCCATTTCTGAATAATAATTTTTTAAAGATGGTGGAATATGCTAAAGATAAAGATATTGCAGTAACCACAAGCACAAACGGTCATTTTATTGATAATCAACAAATTGCGGAAAAAATCGTTAAATCTGGCCTTGACAATATAGTTGTATCTGTTGATGGCATGAATCAAATAGTTTATGAAAAATATCGAATTGGTGGTAACTTAAAAAAAGTTATAAAGGGAATTAATTTGTTGTCAAGTGCTAAGAAAAAACTTAAAAAAAATAATCCTGAAATTGTATTTCAAGTTGTGATTAATAAGTATAACGAATATCAGTTACCAGGATTTTATGAGTTTGCAAAAAAACAAGGGGTCGATAGGCTGAAATTAAAAACATACAGTTATTTTTATAATAAAAATGAACTGAAGTTCTTTGTTCCCAAAAATAGTAATTTATCGAGATATGGATTCAACATTAAGGAAACTAAAGGTTGCAAAGATATTTGGTTGGGTATGAACATAAATTACGATGGCAATGTAGTACCATGTTGCTATGACATGTTCGAAGAATATAAGTTAGGAAATATTTTTAAAGATGGAGGAGTTATTAAAATATGGAACAGTGATAAATTTAGTGATTTTAGAAGAGTTATTTTAAAAAATAAAAAAAATATTAATATCTGTAAAGAATGTGATACATTAAGGATAATTAAAAATATAGAAATTTAATTTTGCGAAGTAATTACTATGATTTTATTGAGATTTTAATTTTTTAGATATTAATATATATTATTGTTTTTTCTTATAATTTATTGATCAAATAAGTATATTAATTATAAATTGAGATTACAGAAGCATACATAATCTATATAAAATAGAAAAATAGATTAAATATAAATTAATTTATTTTGAGATAAATATTAATAGTAACGTTGCTTTGTGTCGCAAGAATTGTTTTAAAAATCTAGAACCATAAACTTTATATAAAAATGCAAAACGTGTATAAAATATTAAAAAAAATAATAAAATTATTTTTTTCACATCCTTCAAAACAAATAAATTTTTTTAAATTAATAATTTGTTATTTTTTTCAAAATAGTTTTGTTAAAACAAAACCAATTTCTTTAATGATTGAACCATGTAATTATTGTAATTTACAATGTTCGTCATGTCCGGTGGGTGATAAACGAATAAAAAAAGAAAAAAGAATTATGACTTTTGTTGAATTTAAAAAAATAATTGATGAAGTAGGTGATTATTTATTTTATATAGTACTTTGGAATTGGGGCGAACCTTTTTTGAACAAAGAATTGCCTCAGATGATAAAATATGCAAAAGAAAAAAATATTTCCGTGGTAACGAGTACAAACGGGCATTATCTAGATAGTAATACAGCTAGACAGATAATTGATTCTAAACTTGATGAAATAATAATAGCGGTTGATGGTCTTTCTCAAAAAACGTATCAAAAGTATCGAAAGGGCGGTAATCTTAATACGGTAATAAAAGGAATAAAAAATCTCGTAAGATTGAAAGAGCAATTAAATGCAAAATATCCAAAAATAAGACTTCAATTTTTAGCAATGGAACACAATGAGCACGAATTGCCAAAATTAAAAGAGTTCTCAAATAAATTAGGAGTTGATGTATGTGTGGTAAAAACATACAATAAATATTACAGTGAATCTGAACTTGATAAATTTGAACCAAAAAACAAACAGTTTTCTAGATATGGCGTTAACTATAAGAAACAATATAAATGTAAACAAATTTATTTTGGTATAAACATAAATAGCGATGGCAATGTAGTGCCATGTTGCTATGATGTGTTTGAAGAATATAAGTTAGGAAATATTTTTAAAGATGGAGGAGTTATTAAGATATGGAATAGTAAGGAATTGAGAGATTTTAGAAAATATATCTCAAAAAATAGAAACAATATAGTAATGTGCAAAGAATGTTATTATGCCAAAACAAAAAACGTAGTTAACAAATGGTAAATTATAAAAATGAAAGTAAAATTGAAAGAGTTTATAATTAAACCGAGTTTATTATGCACTGCTAACTGCAGCACTTGTTTAAGTAGACAGACTCTCCATAAAAATTTGGTTAAAACTAGACAATTGTCCTTAAAGGAATGGAAAAGCATAATCCAAGAGGCAAAAGAGCTTGGTGCAAAGAGAATTATAATTAGCGGTGGTGAGCCGACTCTTTTTGAGCAGTTGGTAGAACTAATAAAATTTTCAAAAGACATAGGATTATTTGTTGCGATGAATACAAACGGAGGAGTTATCAATAAAAAAACAGCAAAAGAATTTTTAGAAGCAGGACTTGATTCTGTAATGATATCTCTTTACAGTTATAAATTTGAAGTACATGACAAAATGAAAGGAAA
This sequence comes from uncultured Gammaproteobacteria bacterium, assembly GCA_964467155.1. GTDB lineage: Bacteria > Patescibacteriota > Patescibacteriia > Patescibacteriales > GWC2-42-12 > CAYXNZ01. The sequence goes on from CAYXNZ010000007.1 coordinate 39,164, forward strand.
AATTGGTATTTGGAAGCAAGCCATAGAAGTGGTGGATATTTTTAAACATTTAAAAGAAAAATATCCCCATTTTTTACTTGCTACGCAAACAATTATAACAAAAGATAACTATTTACATTTTGGTGAAATTTTAGAATTTCATGATAAAATTGGTTTTGACATGATTTATATTTCATATCTGGAAGGAGATCATAAAGA
>CAYXNZ010000008.1:0-36724 GCA_964467155.1 uncultured Gammaproteobacteria bacterium
AGAACTACTATTTAAATATCGTAAATTTTTTATTATTAAATCAGTTTTTTTTTTAGTTTGTTTAGATTATTCATAGAAGAATTATGTTTTTTTTAAATACTCGTCTATCCAAAAAAATGGTTTTAAACCATAAATATTTTTTAAAATATGCTGATTTTTTTCATAAAATTTTTTATGTATTTCTAAGGCTTCTTCGGACGAGACGGCGTTTTCTTCCAATTGTTTAAAAGGAATAATTCTTCCAAAATGTTTTCTTTGATCATATAAAGCTTTTATTTCATATTGGTTAGGATTATTGTAAATAATTGAATCTATTTCAAGTCTAAACAATAAGATTTGCATTTTTTTTATAATTGAAGAGTATTTTTTCGCTATAAATAGAATGTGATCAAAGTCTTTTTTTAGCTCTTCTTTTGTCTGGGTAGGTAGACCTATCATGAAGTACAAATTAATGTCTATTTTTAAATCATAACAAATTTTTATTATTTCTAAAATTTTTTTCGTATCGACTCCTCTGTTTAATAATTTTGATAATCTTGGGTTAAATGTTTCTATGCCAAATTTAAGATTGCTAAATCCAGCTTTTTTGGCTAAATATAATATTTCATAAGTGAGTGTTTTCTCTGCTCGTAAAAAAGTTTCAAAATTATATTTTAGTCCTCGCTTGATTAATTCTTGGCTAAAATTTTGTAAAAAATTAATAGGCAGAGCGTTATCGGTAAAAATAAAATATTTTTCTTCATTTTTTATAGAATTAATTTTTGAGATATATTCAATAATTTTTTTTGGATTTTTTACTAGAGAGGTTTTTGCAAATTTATTTTTATCAAAAGAGCAATAAGCGCATTTTCCCCAATAGCATTTTCTCGTAGCTTGAAGATATATAGTTGTGTCATCGTCGTTAAAAATTGGCGCTGGTAATTTTGTGATGTCTTCAGTATGGTTCATATTTTGAGATTTCTTATATGATCCATTCTTTAAATATATCAAATTAGGCACTTCGTCTAGTCGACTTTTATTAATTATTCTCCAGATAGGAGTTTCTCCTTCACCAATAACTAAATAATCTATCAACTGATTATTTTTTTGTAATGACACAATATCTTTATAAAAAAAAGTTACTAGAGGTCCACCCAATATTATTTTAGTATTATCTATATTTTTTTTAATAAATTTTGCTAAAATTAAAGTAAATAATAAATGGACATTAAGTGTTGCAGATAGGCCAATATATTCGTATTTTGATAATTGAGATAGTTGTTCTTGGAAAAAAATTTAAAAAATATCGTTTTTATCAATTGCTTCAAGAATTATGTTTTGTTCTAAATTAAAAAAATCATTTATTATGTTAAAGTCATCTTTTTTCTCATTATTTAAAAAACTTTTATTTTTGTTAATATATTTATTTAAATAGTTTATGCAATCGAGATCAATTGTTTTTTTGTTGCCTTTCAAAATTTTATTAAAATTAATAACATCAGATTCAATTTTTTTATTTTTCAAAAAACCGTGCAGATAAGCAATGCCAGGCATACTAAAATTATTGTTACCGATACAATATGGTTCAACGAATAAAATTTTTTTATTTTTAGTTTTATTATTCATTTTTATATAAATTCATTAAAATATAAAAAATATTATTAAACATTATATCCAAGCAATCTTAATTGTTTTGCAATTTCTTCTTTATTTTTATTTTTGATTTGTCTGCCTTTTAAATTTTTATCAATTGTAAGTTGGTTGTATTTTTTCAATTTATTTTTCAAATTATCAGCTATTGTTGCTTGTGGCATTATTTCTTTTTCTGTTTGAGTTATATCATAAAACCTGTAATTTGTCTTTTTCCCGTTTTCTGAATAATTAACGATTAATTTATAGCCGTTTTTTCTAATAGTAGCGGTTGCTAAATGGCTCTGATATTTTGGTTTAGCTGTTGTTTCTCCGTTTTTAATTTTGTTCATCAGGATGGTGACTTCGGCGCTATCAGATGACCAAATTTGACTATAAGCAGTTAGTTTTAATTTTTTATTTTTAGAATTAAACAAATCTATTCCATTAAATTTATTATTTTTATAAGGCGCATTGATCAAGTTCATGATTGATGGGACAATATCTATCGTTCCAATCTGTTCTTTCCTGAATTGTTTTTCGATTGCAGGATGGTAAAAAATTAAAGGTACTTTTATCATTTCATCAATTAATCCATACTTAGTTTTACCTTTGTTGTGACCCATATTATTCTCATCCCAACCTTCACCATGATCTCCAACTATCACAACTAAGCTATTTTTTAATAATCCTATTTTTGTTAACGAATTAATAAAATTTTTGAATCTATATTTTTCAAAATAATTTATCCCTTCAATATATAAATCCATTATTTGATCATATTGTTTTAGTTCATGTATTTTTTGTAAAACTTTATCGTAATTTTGTTTTAAAATTTTTTCTTCATTTGATAAGTCTTTCATTATGTATTGCTTACCATCCAGTGCTTTAATGTCAGGTTTAATTTTATATTTTTTTATTAAACTATTAACCTTTTTTCTATAATTATTTCCATCGTGAGTGAGGTCATGAAAACCGTAGGGTGAATGCACATTAGCAAAATGGAAAAAACAAGCCAAGGGTTTTTTAATATTTTTTTTAATCCATTCATAACTCTCATTTTCATTACTATCTACGAATTTATCAATTCCTTTATCAAAACCCATGTTTGGACCTAAAATAAAAGGAAAATCAGCTTGGAATAAAGTAGAAAATTTTTCTTTTCTTAAAATTTCAAAAATAGTTGGAGTTGATAGCTTGCTCCCAAAAAAATCAATAATGCCATGCTTGTGTGGCCACTGTCCAGTTAAAATTGAAGCGTGAGCGGTTGTAGTATAGGGTGCGACAGTAATGCATTGGTTAAAAAAAACTCCATTATTAACAAACCAATCCAGAGTTGGTGTTTTAGGTTTTATCGACAACTTATATTTGTTTAATAATTGTTTGTTAGGATTAGCTTCAATGCAATCTGGACGTAAATTATCAATTGAAATTATTATTAAATTTTTAATCTGGCTTTCCATTATTTTTTCTATAATTTAATATTAAAATATTTTGAATAATATTTAATTTTTGATATTCCTTCTATCATTAAAATTAAATTTTTATATTTCATTTTTTTAAATTTTGGAAATATTTTAAATATTTTTTTTGTCTCCTTATCTTTAATGGTTTTTTGACCATTTTTTTTTATTAAATAGTATAAAAGTTTTTCGTATGCGGCGAAGTAATTAGCTATTTTCCTTTTTGCTTTTTTTCCCTTTGCTTGATTGTTGTAGCTTATTTTTCTTATGGCGTTCGCATAAGTAAAGATTTGGCTATGACAGGAGTATTTTTTATAGGATAAATAATTAAATAAATGTATGGCGTCACAATTTGTTTTTTCTGGATTCATTTTGTCTCTTTCTATTCCGATCTTTTTCAGCATATTTAATGCTTTTTCTGGTGTGTATTCTTTTAAGAATGTAAAGGGATATATTATAATTGGAGAATTTTTTTTACAAAATTGTTTTTCGTTAATATCATAAAGTGTATTTTTGTATTTGTTGCCAAAAATTTTATTAAAAATTTGGTTCAAAGGTTTAATGTGATATTTATAAAATTCTTTTTTTTCAATACCTTGCAAAATCATTGGCTTGGGAAATTGTGCGCTATCTGTACCATAAGAAAGCAGGGGAATTCCCATTGTTTCAGCCAGATTATTCAAAACAGTATCTTTAAAATAATTGCAAAGTCTGCATGCCGAATGAGGTCCGAGATTTATTTTATTAGCCTCTGTCAGGCCTTCTTTTATATATTTTTTATATAAAGTACTGTTGACAAAAAATTTTATTAAATTAAAATCTATTTTTTCAGCAACCAACTCCATGTTAATCAATGAAGTTTTATTAACCAGTGGGTGTATTATTGAAACTGCCAAAGGACGAAGTTTATATTTATTTTTTAATAAATATAAAAGATATGCGCTATCTTTACCTCCGCTAAAACCAACTAAAATATCGTATTTTTGTTTTTTTCTTTTTACTTCAGAAAATATTTTTTTCATTCTAGTTGTATATAATTTAATATCATATCCATCCTTATTTTTTTTATTAGAAAAATAGCCATGGCATTCAGAGCACAATCCATCTTCCATAATATTTACGTTAGGAATAGTGGATGTTAAGATGCATCTACTACAGGTTTTTATTTTTTTCTTCATAGTTTTATTTATATAAATAAAATATCTATAATATCAATTTTTTTTGGTGGACAAATAATATCAATGCATATTGATACTATATATTTTTTTTCTAGATTATATTGATAAAAATTCCATTTTTTCCTTTTGTGATTTGGTATCAAATTAATTATGTTATTTTTTCCATATTCAAAATAAAAACTTTTTAATTTTATAGATAGACCCTTGCCAAGCGCTTTTACGTAAGATTCCTTCAGTGTCCACAGTTTATAAAAATTTTCTAACTTTTTGATTTTATTTTTTGATAAAGATATTAATTCTTGTTCTGTAAAATAATCTTCAGCAATTTTTGTATCAATTGGCCTAATTTTTTCTATATCAATGCCGATTTTTTCGTGGCTAATAGCGAAGACAATCCAATCACCTGAATGAGACAAGTTAAATTCTAAATTTTTTATTTTTGGATATTTTAAATATGGTTTGCCGAATTTAGTAATATTTAGTTTAATTTCATTAATCTCTTTTTTTGTATAAAAAGCAATAATCTTTTTTGTCAAATATTTTCCTAGCAAATAAGCTTTGGCGCTTTTATCTTCTTTAAATTTTTGATATCTTTTCGCCTCATTCTTTGATAATGCTTTTAAATATCCCCCCAAGCGATCATCGGAAATATTTTTAGGAATTTTATAAGTGTATATTCGAGTGCAAAGATTATTTTTTTTTATTTTTTTTAAATCAGGCATATTTATTGACGAATTAAATTGCTATTGTTATAATCGAACTATGGATGCTTATAAATGCATTTGCTCTCGTTTAAGCGTGAGAAGTTATTTGCCCAAAAAAATACCCAAAAAAATAATATCCAGCATATTAACCGCTGCCTCTATGGCTCCGAGTGGATTAAACGCTCAACCATGGTATTTTGTGGTGATTAATAATGAAAAAAAAATTGAACAAATGCGTCAGGTCGTGTTGAATAGTTTACCTGAATCAGATTTTGTTAAAAAATATAAAACTTTCTTTAATGCACCTTGTATTGTATCGGTTTTTCTTGAAGTTAGCAAGAGGTGGTATCATAGAGATAAAATTGAAAATAATATTGATGAAGTTTTAACAAACCCTGATTATTTTAGTGTGGCAGCTGCTATTGAAAATATGCTTTTAGCAGCACATTCATTTGGTCTTGGTTCTTGTTGGTGCCATGTGTCACCTGAATATTCAGAAGAACTTGAAGAACTTCTTGATTGCCAGTCTAATTATAAATTGGTGTCAAATATAACTCTCGGTTACTATAAAGATAAAATCACGAAACCACCCAGAAAATCAATTGCCGAAATTTGTCGATTTATTTCTTGAAAATATTTTGATAACCTAATTCTTGTAATTTTTTTCGAGCTGAAACAAACAATTCATTTTGTAAGATAGTTATTTTATCAAGAACTTTTATGAGTTCTTTTTTTTCGGCTTTACTTAAAAATTTTATAGCATCAAGAGACTTATCTGGCAGAGAAGCTATTCTGTAAGAATATTTAATATTGTTTTTTTCTACTATTTTCATAAATTTCTTAAAAGTATCTTCCCAGCTTTTGATAATTAGTTCAGATTTTTTTAAATCTTTAGTAAAGACAGTTAAATCCATACTTATTTCTTTTAATGTGTCGCGTAAAAATAAATAAGACTTTTCTATTCTTTTTATCAAATCAATAAGAACAATATCTGACACATGGTCGTCTTTTCTTTGCAGATTATCTCGAACATCTTTTTTGTAAATGTCAATAACCTGACTACCAAAATATATTTTTTTAAAACTATTATTTTTCTTGCCTATTATTATTTGATTCTTAAAATATTCTTTAACATTGAGGGCAAATAAACGACAAAGTAATTTAGGGTTATTGGAAATTAATCCTTTAACATTATTAATTTCAATAACTCTGAATGGCGGATATTTTTTTTCTAACTCATTTTTTGCTTTATCATTCAAGGAAGATATCCCTTGCCAATATCGCCAGAAATCATCATTATTGATAGTACCAAAGTAATTAAAATTGCTAGCGTAAATAATGTATTTATTTTTTAAAGAGCTGTCGAAAATAGCCATATTATTTTCTAAAGCAAGATTTTTACCTTCAGAAAATAGTTTTAAATATTTATCATTTTTATAATCTTTAGTCACGGGCAGATAGTAAGGACTTCCTATTAAAATTGATGTTTGTTTTTTGTTTAGATAATCAGTCGCTCTCTTTTTATTTTGTAAATTTCTTATATTCCATATCCCTGAATTATTATAGCCTAATAAAAATTGGCTTGAACCATGAAGATTGAAATCGTTATTTCTTCTAAGTCCATTTTTATGGATAAAATAACTTGGTAGGCAAGAAAAATTCATGGTAGGCACTAAACTTTTATAAAAGAATTTATCTTGATTATGCCATTTATATAATTCAGTGGGTGTGGTAAGACTACAGTCATAATAATCAGGATAACTGTACATGGGTGTAAAGATAGGCTTTCTCTTGTTAAATATTTTTGTTAAATCATCTTCCTTGTTAATTATCAATAAATTATAAAAATATTGAAAATCTTTTAAAATTTCAGAGAACTGGGCGTCATTTATAAAATTTGGGTTTCTACTAAAAATAACTTTATAATGTATTTCGTCAAGATATATTAAGGCTAGCTTTATTTCTTTTTCTTTTATATCTTGAATTTGTTGTTTTATTTTTGTTATATCTTTTTGTTTTTGTTGATTGGTTTTTGTTGATAAATCAATAAAAGATAATTTTTTCAACCCAGATTTAATTGATGTTGAAGAAGATTTAGTAATAGGCGGATAAATAGATATTTTAATTTTGGAATAAGATTTTATCAATGTTTCAATAGCTTTTTCAAAAATTAAATAATTAGCCTTTAAATTATTAACTTCAATAACATTTTTTCTAATTATACCGTCTTTAATATTATTATCTGAAAGCCAGTCGTAAATACCAGTAAATGGAACGAATTCTTTAATATCGTTAACATTATTTTTTTGATCAATATGTTTTGCCAACTCATGTATGTTTTTATAGGTAAAAATTACATCGACTGAAAAATCTCCTTCAAATTGTTTATTAATTTTTGATAAAACTAAAGTGGCTAAAAGTGAATTTCCTCCAATATCAAAAAAATCATCAAAAATATTTATTTCCTCATAGCCTAGAGTGATATTCCATATTAATGCGACTTTTTTTTCAGTTTCTGAGTATTGGTCATCATCTTTACCAATTAATTTGATTTTCACTTCTTTTTTTTCTAGTTGCTCTTCCTCTATTTTAATTTTATTTGTATCTAGCAGTGCTTTTGTTGATTCGATTTGTTCTTTCATACCGACTGACAACTTGAACGGCAGATATTTTGGTAAAAATATTTTGGAGTTATAATCAAATTCACTAATAATAATATTTTCAATTTTTTTATTTAGCAATTTGTCGAAAATTTTAACTCCTTGTTCCATAGACAAGGAACTAACTATACCCTTCTTGGCTGTTTTTTCCATCGATGTTTCTTCCCAGCCGGGCCAACTAATGGTTGTTGTATTTTTACCTTTTTTATTGCGATACGAAGAGAAGCTATCTAAATAAGAATTTGCAGCTACGTAGTCGCTTTGTCCTGGCCGTCCAAACAAGGCGGAAACAGAAGAAAATAATATAAAAAAATCTAGTTTATCAGATGAAGTTAATTTGTCGATCAACCAAGTACCTAGCACTTTTGATTTCAAAACCTTTTGAAAATCATCTTCTGTTTTTCTAGCGATTAAACAGTCAGATAATATTCCGGCGGCATGCACTACACCCTTGATTGGGCCATATTTTTTTCTGATTAAAGAGACATTTTTTTTCATATCTGGTTCAGATGAAATATCAGCGCTAATGCAAATAATTCTTGAACCAAGTTTTTCTATTGATTTTATATAATCTATTTTTTTAATTATATTTTCCTCAATACCTTCATTGATTATTTTATTCCAAGATGCGCGTAAAGGAATTTTAGAACGATTTATTAAAATAAATGTTGCATTATTTTTCAAGGCTAGCGATCGGCAAACCTCTCTACCGATATCTCCCAACCCCCCTGTAACAATATAAACCCCATTCCTTTTTATTGTAAACGGATAATTTTTGATATTATCCAAATTTATTTTTTGAAGTTCTTCGATATATCTTTTGTTATTTCTAAAAGCAGTTTTGTATGCTTGGTAGTCTGAATTAATTTCTGTTGAGATTAGTTCGAATTTTGTTGAATCATCAATATCTAAACAACGGCATTTTATATTTTCATTTTCAGAAGAGACTACCTTGCCTAAACCAAAGAAACTGGCATTTTCAGGAATGATTATTTTTTCACTGCCATTAACTTCATCGGCATAATTTGCTACTAGAATCAAATCAATTTTATCTGTTGGGTTGCTTCTCTGTAAGGCCTTAGTTAAGCGTAATAAACTCAAAACTCCAAGTTCTTGATTGTTTTTTAAATTTTCTATTTTTTTTATAGTATGATTTTCATTTAATACTAAAAGATGAATAATTGAATGAATTTTTTCTCCTTTATTTTTTAAATATTGAAATAATTTTAAATAATCGGAAGGATTATTACCTATCTCATAATTTAAATCATTTATAATCTTAAATTTTTTTTCAACAGTAACATTTAATATTTTATTATTCTCGCGATTTAGTTTATCTAAGATTTTATTTGTAATATGATCTGTTTTTTTTCTTTTTAGAATTAATATATTTCGATGTTTATTTTTATTATTTTTTTTGTTTTGCGGACTATTAACCCAAACTAACTTATGATAAAGATTATCGTCTACTCTACTGTCTAATTTTTCTAATTTTATCAATTTTTTTTTCAAGTAATTTTTTATCTCAGCAAAAATATGTCCATTTTTGTCCAACAATAAAATATCAACATTTAAAGTTTCTTGATTATTTTTATCATTATTTTTAACTTTAACATAGCTGTAAAATTCTTCTGGCATTTTACTTTTAATATTTATCTCTCCAAAATGCATGGGCATATAAAGTTTATCATTTTGGCGAAATAAACTAGCAGGATAGATTAAATCAAGAAGTACTGGATGAAAAAAATATTCTTTTAATTCATGCTTGTAGAATTTAGAGGCTTTTATGTGTACTAAAGCTTCATTTTTATTTGCATAAGCACCTATTCTACTTTCTGTCCATCTCGAACTAATACGAAGGTCGGAGCTAAAAGAGATTTTGTTGCTAGGAATAAATTTTTTATTATTGCTTTTCTTTAGTTTTTCTATGTCAAAATCAATAAAATCATCTTTTTTATTAAAACTAAGTATTCCTCCAGCATGGTTTAGCCAGTTATTGTTTTTTTCGGCATGATTGTTATCTGCTAGGCTAGAAATTGTAAATTTATAATTATTATTATCTTTTATTAAACTAACATTTACTTCTTTAATTTCATTTGGATCAAATATCATCGGTTTGTTTAGCAAAATATTTTTTGCCTGGAAACTAGTAATATGGAAGTTTTTACTAAAAGCTTCTATAGCTAATTCTAAAAACATAGTGCCGACTAAAATATGATTATTTTGTACTTTATGTTCTTTCAATGTGGGAAATTTATTAAGATCAAAAAAATTTGAATATACTATTTTTTCTCCTGTTTTTTCTTTTACCTCACCCAGTAAAGGATATTGTTTTTCTGAAAAAGATTGAGAATTATTTTTTATCTCGTCTATTTTTACCCAACATCTATTTTTAACAAAAGGATAAGTGGGAATATTTATTTTATGATATTTATTATTAGAGTAGAAACTTTCCCAATTTATATCCGCACCTTTTACATATAATTGGCAAAGTTTTTCAATTTTCGATTTAATAATTTTATCATTATTGTTAAAACATTTATTTATTTTGAAAGAAGTTTTAAATTTTTGGTTTTGATTTTTAGATTCAGATTTTTCTTCTTCTAAAATTTTATTATCAAAATAGACATCTTTAATATTTTTTTTATTTTTTATTTCTATAAAATTGTTTAATTTTAGTAATAAATCATTAATATTTTTAAATATGATAGCTAAACGATAATCGTAATGACCTCTGCCAGTATTTGCTGTATAACAAAAATTATCTAGATTAATTTTTTTATTGTTATTTAAAAAGTTTAGATAATTATTAGTGTATATTAATAAAGAATTTTTATTCAACGAGGATATTGTTAAAATCTTAAAATCGTCACTTTGATTTTTATTATTCATAACTTTCGGGGCTTCTTCCAAAATAACGTGGCAGTTAGTTCCACTAATTCCGAAAGAATTAATGCCACATCTTCTCGGATAATTTTTTGATTCCCATTTGTGAAGTTTATCGCTTATATATACAGGAGAATTTTCAAAGTTAATTTCTCTATTTGGTCTTGAAAAATTTATAGTTGGTGGTATTTCTTTATTTTTCAGAGCCATTATTAGCTTAACTAAACTAGCTAGTCCAGCAGCTGCTTTTAAATGTCCGATATTAGATTTTACTGAACCAATGGCACAAAATTGTTTGTTGTCCGTGAAAGAACTAAAAGCATTAGACAATCCTTCGATTTCTATTGAATCGCCTATTCGTGTTCCCGTGCCATGAGCTTCAATACAACTGATTGTTTCAGGATTAATATTAGCATTGTGCCAAGCTTTTCGTATTACTTCTGACTGAGCATTGGGATTAGGAGCTGTTATACCGGCGCTTTTCCCGTCTTGATTAATAGCACTACCTTTTATAACAGCATAAATATTATCATTATCTTTTATCGCTTTTGCGGCTGATTTGATTAATATAGCAATAACACCTTCACCCCAGACTACTCCATTTGCTTTGTTATCGAATGGTCTTATTCTGCTATCAGGAGATTCAATTTGTAGAGTTATTCCGTCTTCAGGTTTTTGTAAGGCTATATTAATACCACCAACGACTGCTTGATCACAATCATCATTTTTGATAGCTTGACAAGCCAAATGTAATGCGACTAATGAAGAAGAGCAAGCAGTATTTACCAATAGACTTGGGCCATGAAGATTTAAAAAATAAGATATTCGGCTAGCTACCATTTCATCTAGATTACCTATCCAAGCAATATTGCGCAAAGCAGAAATATCTTCCTGTTTCACTAAATCGGAATATAGAAAAAGTTCTGGGGACTTACTAAAACCTACATAAAAACCTGTATTGCTATTAGCTAATTTATCTCCACCATAACCAGCATCTTCTAAACAAGACCAAGCGACTTCTAAAAATAATCTTTGATTAGGGTCGGTAAGACTAGCTTCTTTTGGATATAACTTAAAAAAATTATAATCAAATTTATCAATTTCTTTTAAGCAGCCACCTTTAAGAAAGTTGTCATATTTTTTCTCAACAGATGATTCGTATCTGACATCTTTCTCTCTGTTTTCTGGGAAATCAATTATAAAATTTTTACCATTTTTTATATTATCCCAAAATTCTGAGGTGTTGTCAGCTCCGGGAACTTTTAAACCTATACCAATGATAGCAATGTCGGTATTTGAAATTTTCTTTTGGGTGTTATTTTTTTTCGTTTTATTTTTTTTGGTATTCATATAAATTAACAAAAGGAGTTATCTAAATATTTTTTTATTTTACCATAATCGTTATTGCAAAATTGTTCTTTTATTTCAGAAATTAATTCATTTTTTCTACTTTTTATTTCATCACGAGAAATTTTTTTAGTCGTAAAAATTAATTTTAGCATATCTATAGCTTCAAGGATATGTTCGAATTTGAATTCTTTTTTTTCTGTTTCGTAATTATCCAAAATATTGACAAGTTTTCTAATAGGTATAATAACTCCTTCAGAATATGTTTTATCGTTTTCATTTGAATTTTTAGTGCTGACAGCAATTTTTAAGCAACTAGCTATAAACGATATTTTAACTTCATCGTTTGTTTTGAATTTATTTTTTAATATTTTTAAATCTTCTGGTTTGCCAAAAGAAAAAATTTCAATTTTATTAGTAATTTCTTTTACAAAACCGCTCAAAATTGTTTTGGAACCAAATTCTATTGTTTTGTTTACTCCTATTTTTTGTAGTTTTTGGATGATTTTTACCCAGTTAATTGGTTGGATGAAATTTGCAGAAATATTATTAATCATTTCATTAGAATTTTTATAGAATTTCAAAGTAATACCCGAAAGAACAGGATAGCGTAATTGACCATAGCTAATTTTTGATAAATCCCCCTTTATTATATTAACTCCTTGATTAAACATTGAGGTGTGGTAAGAGGCATTGATTTTTAGCAAATCTATCTTTGCTCCTACTATTGACAATTCCTCGCCAATTTTTTTTACAGTTGAAGCTTCGCCCGAGACAACAAATTGACTAGGAGTGTTGACGATGCTTATATTTGCAATATTTTTTTTATTTGATAATTGTTGACATTTTTTGATTATATGTTTTTCATCAATATTTTTTATTGCTATCATAGCCATCTTTTTTTCTCGACTTATTTTATTAGCAATTTCACCTTCTTTTTTGGCTATTTTAAGGGCATCAGAAAAATCAATTGCTCCGGCGCAGGTCAAAGCTGTTAATTCACCAAAGCTATGTCCAGCTAAATAATCAGGCTGGAGGCCTATTTCTTTTTCAAAAACTTTGAAAGAAGCAAAGCTAGTAGTTAAAAGGGCTGATTGTATATTATTTAATTTTGTTAATTCTGAAAATGGTCCAGAAAAACATATTTTAGCTAAATCAAAACCTAAAATATCATTTGCTTGATTAAATATTTCTTTGGCAATGAAAAAATTTTCATATAAACCTTTTCCCATGCCGACATATTGCGAACCTTGTCCAGGAAATAAAAATGCTATTTTATCCATATGTAATTAATTATTTTTTAAGTTTTTTGACCAAGTCTTCAATAGTGGGATTATCCAAAATGTCATCAATCGAAATTTTAAATCCGACACCATTTATTTCATTAACTAATTCACCTGTTTTTAAGGAATCTCCGCCAATTTCAAAAAAATTATCATTTATTTTAATTGAATTTATTTTTAAAATTTTTTGCCATATTTTTTGTATCTTTTTTTCAATATTACCTTTTTGGGTTTCGGGAGATTTGTTTTTTTCTGTTTTTTTTAATTTAGCATAGAGGCCGATTCTCTGCAATTTGCCAGTTGGACCCTTGGGAATTTCTTCTACGGTAAAAATTTTATTTGGTATTTTAAAATTTGTTATTTTTTTAGATAAAAATCTGCGGAGTTCAACTCTGTTAATATCTTTTATGCCCTTTTTTAAAATAATGGCTGCACCGATATCCTCACTTAAACTTTGGTGCGGAATAGCAAAAGCAACAGCCGATTCAATCTTGGGGTGGCTCAAAAGCGCTTCGTCTATTTCTCTTGGAGAAATTTTTTCTCCTCCCTTATTTATCATCTCCTTAACCCTTCCATTTATAAACAAAAAACCATCTTTGTCTAGAAAGCCCAAATCGCCAGTCTTAAACCAACCTTTAATAAAAGAAGTTTTGTTAGCTTCTGGATTTTTTTCATAAGCTTTTAAAACATTGTCTCCTTTAATAACTATTTCTCCCGTCTCCCTAATTTTTAAAAACTTATCTTGGTTATCAATAATGGCTAGTTCAAGTCCGACTGGTTTGCCCGCAGAACCTGCTTTATTCTCGCCTATTATTGGAGGATTAGCTGTAATTTGCAAGGCTGCTTCAGTCATACCATAGGATTCAGATATTGGCGCTCTAAATTTTTTTTCTAATTCATAAAAAATTTTTGGTGGTAAAGGTGAAGTTGAAGATCTAATAAACCGTAGATTAATTTTATTTAAAACATTTTTTTGAATATTTGATTTTAGTAAAATCGCTTGATGAATAGTCGGCCCAGCTGTGTACCAAGTCGGATGGAAGTCTTTGAGCCAATCCCAGAAATTATTTATATCAAATTTCATCGGCAAGACAATTCCGCCTCCACAACAAAGACTTGACATAGCTGTTATAATGCCATGAATATGGAAGAGAGGCATGACATCTAAACATTTATCCGTCTTTGATAATTTTAAAGAGTTTATCATATTAATAACTGAAGCGCTAATGTTTAAATGCGTTAAGGGGACAATTTTAGGGCGAGCTGTTGTGCCTGAAGTATGAAGAACCAGCGCAATATCATTTAGTCTAGAATAGTTAGATTGACCAACTTTTTTTGTTGTTATTTTATTATTAACGTTAATAATAAGTTTTTTGTCTTTTAATAAAGAAAGGGTGATAATTGGTAATTTTCTTTTTTTAGCAATTTTAATTGCTGGTGATACAACGCCTTCTGGTGCAATTAACGCTTTTATATTCAAATCAGTAAAATAAAATTCAAATTCTTCAGTAGTGTAATTTCGATTAAGTGGAGCAGCCGTACAACAAGACATGGTTGCCATTAAAGCCATAATTGTTTCTTGTCCATCAAAAGGAATAATGGCGACTCTTTGCTTGTTTTTTTTAGCAGAAAGATTTAGCTGTGATAAAACAGAAATTATATCATCAATGTCATTGGTTAATTCTTTAAAAGTAATTGGCTGTTTTTCCGGAGATTCAAGGGCTATCTTATTAGGAGTATCATTACTGAATGATTTAATTAACTCATAGATTGTTTTATATCTATTTTTCACAAAGATTTATGTTCATCTATTAATTCAACGAATTTTTTTATAGTTGGATTAGAGTATAATTTGCTCACAGACAGATTGAGATTAAAATGATTATTTATTTTTTTGATTAATTCTATGGCTTGCAAGGAATTCCCGCCCAATTCATAGAATGTTTCATCTAAAGCGATAGATTTCTGTTCCAATATATTTTGCCAGAGTAAAATCAAATCTTTTTCAATTTTATTCTTTAGCTCTTTATAAGTATTTTTTTGATGTAAGCATTCAAGAGCGATATTTAGAGGATTATTTTTGGCTTGTTTATCAAAAATTTGGCTAATATTAGAATAATTTAATTTAACAAAATCATTTTGGTTGAAATTACCAATCATTTTATTTGCTTGACTTTTTTGAGTGATTTTTACCATAAATTAAATAAAATTTACTCTTACGATAATCATATTAATTTTATGAAAAACATGCAAGTCGAAAGAGTTTTTTTAAAATAAAAACGTCTGGATATGACGTTAGCACGAAAATGATTATTAATAAATAAAATTAGTAATTAAAGTCAAATTTAGTTTCACATAATAATTGCGACAAAGTATGATTAATTTGGTCGCAAGTATTACTAATCCTTATTTCCATTTTTTTTGAGAGTGTTCTACAATCAAGCCCTTCGATACTGTCGAATTTGTCTATTTTTACACATAGTTCTTTAGCTAAATTATTGTCGTTATATTGAAAAGCAAGGGCTAATTTAAGCGCCAAGGATACTATGTAGATCGATCTATTTTGAATTTCTTCCGGTTCAAAATTAAGGACATAGTCACGCAGTAGATTATTATTATTTTTGTACTGATCCAAAGTTGAACAAATTTCCGAACACCAGCCTTTAGTTATTTCATCGACAACAATTTTTTGGCATAAAAGTGGCAATTTTTCTGGACAATAATCTTGATAATTATCCAAAGTTAGAGCATTAAAAAAATCATCATAAAAATTTTTGGAATGATTTTTTAGATAATCTTGGTATTGATAGAAAATTTCGGGTGAATTTTGCGAAACAAATGCCATTGTATCGTCATAAATATTATTTTTAATAGATTGATCAGTCTCGTTATCCATCAAACAGATCATTTTTTCAATCACTAATGCTTCAGTATACTCTTTTTTTTGAACACCCGATCCTTTTAGAATAACATTATCTTCCATTGTTTCAACTTTGTTTAATAATTGATTATAGCTCATTGAATTTATTTCATCTTGGCATTGTTTTAATCGTTTTTGTTCAGAAGAGTTAGGGGATATATAAATCACTAATCCAATTATAATTAAAATAAATAAAATGATAAAAAATTTAATTTTTTTACTATGTTCATTAAGCATAATCAAGAGCTTTAAAGTAGTTTAATATTATTATTATAACAAATAATTAAATATTTTACAATTTATTTGTCCCATATTTATTTAGTTCGCGAACCAGATAAGCCGTGTTAGACGATGTAATGGGTAAAATATAATTCATTGATTCTAATTATCGGTTTTTCTATTATAGTTTTTAAATTATTTGCATCCATATCTTAATCATTATTTCGCCTAACAAGTTATATGCGAACTTATTATTTTTTCAAAAAATACCCAAAATTTTTATATTTTAATTATAACAACAGAACAGCTTGAGAAGCAATATTTGAAATTATTAGGATAATCTGCTAAATTCAAATTACATTCAGTTTATAAACTTTTAACTATTTTTCATGGCTTTATCTATCGGTATAGTTGGTTTGCCAAATGTCGGCAAATCAACCCTATTTAACGCTTTAACCAAAAAAGGCGCTGAAGCGTCCAATTATCCTTTTTGCACCATCGACCCAAATGTCGGTGTGGTTAAGGTACCTGATGAACGATTACAGAATCTAGCCGAGATATCAAAGCCAAAACAGATTATTCCAACCGTGATTGAATTCGTTGATATTGCCGGTTTAGTAGCTGGTGCACACAAGGGTGAAGGATTGGGTAATAAATTTTTGGCGCATATCCGTGAGTGCGATGCTATTTGTGAAGTAGTTAGAAATTTTGAAGATACAAACATTATTCATGTTAATGGTAAGATTGATGCTGATGGCGACAGGGAGACAATAAATTTGGAATTGATTTTTGCTGACTTAGCAACTGTAGATAAGCGTTTGGCAAAGGTTGTCAAAGAAGCTAAGAGCGGAAACAAAGAAGCCATAAAATTAAAAGAAGTTTTGGATAAAATAAAAATTGCTTTAGAAAAAGGTCAGGCAGTTCGTGATTTAGAATTAACCGATGACGAAAAAAAGATTATTAAAGACTTGAGTTTTTTGACTGCCAAGCCAATTATTTATATTTTGAATATTAATGATAAATCCGTATCAGCTGAAGTAAAATGGGACGGACGAATTTTAAACTTAAATGCCAAACAAGAAGCCGATATTGCATCTTTACCAGATGACGAGCAAGCAGAATATATCAAAGAATTGGGTTTGCCAGAAAGTGGTTTGGATAAATTAATCCACTTAGCCTATGAGACATTAGGCTTGATTACTTTTTTTACGACTGGAGCAGATGAGACTAGAGCTTGGACAGTCAAAAAAGATTCAAGGGCACCAAAGGCTGCTGGAGTGATTCATACTGATTTTGAAAAAGGTTTTATTCGAGTTGAAGTGATAAACTGGCAAAAGTTTATTGAAGCTGGTGGTGAGGTGCCAGCTAGAGAAAAAGGCTTAATCCGCACCGAAGGCAAAGAATATATAATGCAAAATGGAGATATTTGTAATTTTTTATTTAATTAACTTGTCACTCTGGAGTCCGCCGAGTCGGCGGACGATAGAGTCTAATAAATTTTGATTATAAATATATTTGCACATTAAACAAGGAGGGGTTATGTCATCTAAGGGGAAGATTTTTGTTTTTGGAAACGTTGGCAGAATGTTATTAAATTTTTTTGGAAAATCAGCTGTGGTAGCATTAACTAGCACGGCTAGAGATGAAGAGGTGTTTGAAAACATAAAAAGAGAGTTAAAAGCAGAGACAGAACAGAGACGAGATGATGTGAGTCGGGGATATCAACACACTGTTCCTTGTTCGGAAAGAGAAAGATTTTTTAAAAAACATAGCGGAAATTCAGTTCGTCCAGTTTCCAGAATAATGCGAGGAGACAAAAAGTGAAGTATAACAAAAAAAAGGGGTGAGATATATAATTTTCCCCCTTTTTTCACATTTTTGTTAAATATTTATTTTATTTAATGTTAGCTAAAAAGATAAAAAAATAGCACTAAAACTCTTGACAAAGTTTAGACAATGTAGTATGTTCTAAAGTTAAGTTCTTTGTATATTTATTCTCTGAATTGTCGTCTGGCATCAAAATGAGTATGGGGGGGGTATTGCCAAGACGACTTTCAGTTGAGTGCGGTTGAGTAACGATTCATATGAAAAATATTATTTGTTACTAACCGTTAGGGTCACCTTGTCCTCGCGGATTTTTTCCGTGCGGGGACAAGGTGCCAAAAATACTACGAAAGGAGGATGGACGTATGATTGTGAACAGGATAATAAACACAAGTTATTTTTTGAATAAAAATATCCTGGTCTCCAAAGCCGTCCTTACGGCGTAGATCATCGTTCCTGGTCAGAAGAGAAGAGGTCGCCGTGACTTCACCCTCTCTCCTCGAACAACCGGAACAACGGAGGTACCATGAAAAAATTCAAACGATGGTACCCAACTGGGTATCTCTGACGTAGTTATTGACAGGGCTAAATTTCTTGCGAGAAGTTTAGCCCTTTTATTTTTTCAAAATAACAATCTCCAATTTGTCACTCTGGAGTCCCGAGAAATCGGGACGACCCGCTCGACCGCTTAACAGCGTTGAGACGGGCGCGGTAGAGTCTCTTCTATTTTTTTTAGATTCTATCACTGCACTACGTTCCGTTCCAGAATGACAGAGTTATTTTCCCAAAATCACAATCTCCAATTTGTCATCTCGAGAAAACCCGTCCTTTGCAAAGGACGAATTGACGAGAGATCTCTGGCACAGGTAGGGACGTAAATTGTCAAAAATTAATTTTTAATAGATGCAAGTTTTGCTTAACGAGATCTTTCTTCAGCCGACTTGTCGGCTTCATCAAGATGACAGGTTAAAAAACAGTTAAAATATTTTATTTTTCCAAAATCACAATTTCTCGCCAGACTTTTTGTCCTTGCCGTTTGTAAATCATTGTTTGTCTGGGTGTTAATTGTAAGAAGCTATTCCCTTGCAGATATTCTGGCAGGGGATTTATTATTTTAAAGTCGTTGAAGTTGGGATGAATGAAGTTTAATTTTGGATTGACATAAAAAGCAGGTAGAATAATCGCAATCCGACCATCTGGTTTTAATATCTTTTTGAATTCACTTAAACTATCAGAGTATAATTTTTCTAAATCTTTGATAGTTTTTTTAATATCAATTTTTCCCCGTTGCGGTCCTAGGTAGGGCTCAGTCGCAATCGCTCCAACTGAATTTGGTTTTATTTTTGATGAAATATTTACAGCACTGAGTTCGTAGAGTGGGCAATCAGTATTATCCAATAAAAATTTCTTTCTCATCCACGATAGATTAACTCTTGTATCATCAATAGCTTTCTTAGAAATATCCGAACCAATCAGATTAATATAGCCCATCAACATAGCTTCGGACAAAACAGTGCCTGAGCCACAGAAAGGGTCAAGTAAAACTTCTTTTTTATCAGTTAATGCTAAGTTAATTATAATTTGAGCTAGTTTTGGTGGTAGCATGCCTGAACGATCATCTCGGGCTGGTCGACCATAGTCGCGCTTGGACAACTCCTTGAATGGTTGGACAGCTAGAGTTCGACCGATATAAAATTCATTTGTTTTTTTATCTCCAAAAATTACTATTTCTACACCACTGCGAATTAATTTGTTTTGTTCAACAATTACACTTGATAAAACATTCTCTTTTCCGCTAACCCAGCGACAGCTCTTATCTTTTTCTTTCAAATGTTTTTTTATTTCCATACCAAGCTTTTTGAGATTTATTTTTATTTGACCATGAATAGAAATACCAAAATGATACTTGGTATCAATTTTTTTCTCATCAATGATTTTTATTGAAGCTTGCAAAACTTTATCAAAACTCAAGTCAGTTAACTTTTCTTTTATTAAACCAATCTTAATAGTACCACCGAGATTTTTTATCAATTTAGTAGCATCAATTTGTTCAGGCGAGTCGATTAGAAAAATTTCACTAGACAATACTTCGCTAGTGTTATTATTTGGAAAAACTTTTGATAATTCAGCTACGGATATAGTTGGGTGATTGCCTAGATTAAAAAATAATTTATTCATAGTAGATTTTAATATATTTGCCTTCACTTTAGCACAACCTATTAGCCCTTGCAATTTAAGAATGTTTATGATAATGTATTAGTAAATTAAATATTAACCTTTCCGATGTTCCGAGTACTCGGGACTACCCCCTTAATAACGGGGAAGGTATTCTCACCCAGAAGGCTTTCCAAGATAGCCGAGAATATCTGGGTTTTTTGTTAAATAATCAATAAAAATAGTAAAAATTTATGCTCGAAGAGAAAATAGAGGAAAAAATATTAGACATAGCTCATTACGAAATGCTTTGTTTAATTTCTAATCAATACAGTGAAGATGAATTAGCACCAATCAAAGAAAAAATTAATAAAATTATTACTGATGACGGTGGTAAAATAACTCAAGAGGAAGATTGGGGTAAGAAAAAATTGGCTTATCCAATTAAAAAGTTTCGTCATGGTTATTATCATTTGCTTGAATTTGACATAGATAAAGAAAAAGTTAAAAAGATTGATCGTTTATTCAGAATGATGAATGAAATCTTGAGACAACAAATTGTTAGAAAGAGAGTTTTTTCTGAAGAAGAAATAGCTAAGGAAAAAGAATTTACCGCCAAGATTGCTGCTAAGACCAAGATTCAAGAAGAAAAAGAAGTGGAAAAAGCAAAAACTACAGACAAAGAAAAAGTTGAGTTAAAAGACTTAGATGAGAAATTAGACAAGATTCTAGACACTAAAGATTTATTATAAATTTAAGCCATAATGTATTTGTCGGTTTTTTATAAACACGATAAACAAACAAAATTATGAATTTAAACAAAGTAATGATTATCGGCAATTTGACTAGAGATCCAGAAGTGAGAAACACTCCATCTGGACAGTCAGTTGCTTCTTTCGCTGTGGCTACCAATTTGATTTGGACAGACCAAAGCGGACAGAGACAAGAGAAAGTAGAGTTTCACAATGTTGTTGCCTGGAGAAGATTAGCTGACATTTGTGGACAGTACTTAAAAAAGGGTGCCAAGGTTTACATTGAAGGTCGTTTACAGACCCAAGATTGGACTGGACAAGACGGCGTAAAGCGTTATCGTACAGAGATTGTAACCGAGAATATGATTATGCTTGATCGAGCAGGTACAGCACCAGCAGCAACTCCAAGTATGCCAACTGAACAGCCATCAGTACCAAGTGAGCCAGTAATTAATGTTGAAGAACCAGTTAGTTCAGGCTTTAGCGAAACAAACCCAGAAGAAGATGAAATAAAAGTCGAAAATATTCCTTTCTAAGGATTACTATAAATAATTTATACAATTGATTATTTATTCATAATTTTTTATTATGTTGAATAATTAGTTATTGAGTATGGACAACAGTATAAAAAAAGAAAAACAGTGTTATTTTTGCGTTAATAATATCAAGGAAATTGATTATAAGGATACGCAAACTTTGCGTCGTTTTATCAATTCTTATTTCAAGATTTTACCGAAAAAAAGAACTGGTGCTTGCGCGAAGCATCAACGAAAATTAGCAACTGCTATTAAGCGTTCCAGAATTATGGCGCTTTTACCTTTTACTAATAATAAAAAATAAATTGGTTTATGTTTAATCTAAACGAGATAAAGATCGGCCGATTAATTCAGGTTTCAGGTGAGCCTTATATAGTTGTTAAAGCTGATCATCATCAGATGGGTCGAGGCGGAGCAGTGTTAAAAACTAAATTAAAAAACTTAATCAACGATTCAGTTTTGGAAAAAACTTTTCAAGGTAATGACAAAGCTGAAGAAGCAGTAACTGAAAAGAAAAAGGTAAACTTTCTATACAAAGATGAAGCAGAAGCTTATTTTATGGATAATGAAACCTATGAGCAGTTTAGTCTATCAATTGATCAAGTTGGAGAGAAAATGAAGTTTTTAAAAGATGGTACAGACGTTGATATTATGTATTTTAATAACAAGCCAATCACTTTGGATTTACCAGTCAAAATTGAAATAAAAGTTGTTAGTGCACCCCCAGGAGTTAAAGGTAATTCAGCTGGCAATGTCACTAAGATGGTTAAATTGGAAACTGGAGTAGAAATTAGTGCACCAATGTTTGTTAACGAAGGTGATGTTATTAGAGTAAATACTGATACAGGAGAATACGTTGAAAGAGTATAATTCTTATGTCATTGCGGACTCCGATCCGCAATCTAGAAATTACAAATTTTTAATATCAATATATTTGTAGAGGCAGAACAATGTTCTGCCTCTACTTTTTTGTATTCCTTTTTGTCATTCCCGTACTTTTTTTGTATGCCCATCTCCTCACTGTCATTCCCGCGTAGGCGGGAATCCAGGAGTGAGCCATAACAATTAGATTATTAGAAAAAGATGATGTACGAAAAGACCTATTTATATATTTTAAAAACGTGACATTTATTTGCTGACAAGCAAATATGTTACGCCTCTTTTTTTTAAAACCAAAAACCCTGGATAATTCCAGGGTTTTTTTATTATGTAATTTTATGTTTTTTATTCTTCCACTTCTCTAGCTTTGACTTCTGACAATATTTTTTTTCTGATTTCTCCCATTAATTTTTTATCGGCTCGCAAAAATCTTTTTGCATTTTCTCTACCAACGCCAAGCTTGATGTCATCAAATGAGTAAGAGTTACCGGATTTATGGACTACACCGTAAGTAACACCTGAATCCAAGAGATCGCCAGAAATAGAAATACCTTCGTTGTACATAATATCAAATTCACAAGCACGGAAAGGAGCAGCTACTTTATTCTTTACAATTTTACATTTAACTCGATTGCCGATAATTTTGTCAGCTTGTTTTATCTGAGCAGCACGTCTGACTTCTATTCTGACTGATGAATAAAATTTTAAAGCAGTACCACCAGTAGTTGTTTCAGGGTTACCAAAAAAGACACCAATTTTGAATCTAATTTGATTAATAAATATAACAACCGTTTTTGTTTTAGAGACAATACCAGTTAGTTTACGTAGAGCTTGGCTCATTAAACGAGCTTGTAGCCCCATATGTGAAGCGCCCATATCACCTTCTATTTCTTTTTGTGGTACTAGAGCAGCAACACTATCAATGACTACAACATCAACTGCATTAGATCTTACTAGAGTTTCTAGTATTTCTAACGCTTGCTCGCCAGTATCAGGTTGACTGATAAGCATCTCTTTTATGTTAATGCCAATTTTAGATGCGTATTCTGGGTCTAACGCGTGTTCAGCATCAATGAAGGCAGCAATACCACCTTCTCTTTGCACCTCAGCTACAATATGTTGTGCTAAAGTAGTTTTTCCCGAAGCTTCTGGACCAAAGATTTCAATAATTCTGCCTCGTGGCACACCATTAATACCTAGAGCGACATCCAAAGATAAACAACCAGTTGGTACAGCATCAACATCAGATCTAACAGTATCACCAAATTTCATTATTGAGCCATCACCAAATTTGATTTTAATTTGTTCAATCGCTGATTCAGCTGCTTTGAATTTACCATCGTGATCTTTGGTTGATTTAATTTTTGCTTGGTCAGTCATATTATTGCTAATATTAGATAATAAAAAGAGGTTATTTCAACCCCCTAACTATTTAATGTTAAACTATTTTTATCAATAGCGCAAGTAGCTATTCTAGCAATATGTGTCTGGTGATAGTTTGATTACGACCGTATTTTTTACTGCAGACTATCGTAATAACGTTAATGCCTTTTTTTAAATTAACGTTTTTTGAAAAATTACCCTCAGTATCAATCAAAACTAATTCATCATTGATTGTTAAATAAGCCTCTAATTCAGTTTTTCCGATAATAGAAACAACTTGATTATTGGTAATTAGATTTTCATCTGGACTGTACAGAAAAAGATCTGGTGGAGACAAGACTTGTTTAAATAAATAACCGAGATAACTAAAGCAAATTAATATTACTAAAATAATTAATGAATTTTTTATTATTTTTGGTATGGTCCAAAGTTGATGTCTTTTTATAATTTGATTAGAAAATAAAACTTGACTGTTCTCTGAGGGCGAGTTTTCTTTTTCTGATTGATATAAATCAGACAGTTCGCTATAGTCTAGCCCTAGTAACCATGCATATTCTTTTAAAAATTTTTTTCCATAAACACCGGTCGGTAAGTCGTTATAGCTACCTTCTTCTAATGCTTGTAAATATTTGAGATTAATATTTAATTTTTTGGCTACTTCTGGTAATTTTAATTTTTTTGCACGTCTAGCTTGTTTTAGTTTTTGAGCCAAAGTTTCGTTCTCTAGAGATATTTTAGAAAATTTTAACATTGTTTATTTATTAAAACCAACTAATAGTTGACCAACCTCCATCATTTGCTCCAGTAATATGAAGAGCAGTAAAGACAAATTGAATAATAGCATAGCTAGCAAATACTATCACTAAACCGATGACAGCACCTAGTATGATTTGTTTTCCTTGGGCAACTCTTTCAGTATTACCGCCAGACAAAAGAAACATTAGACCACCAGCAATGAATGCCAAAAGAGCTAGAGAGCCAACAACACCCAATATTATTTGGGATAAGTTTACTGCTGTTCGAGTAAAGTCATCAAGAGTAAGATCTCCTTTGTCAACTCTTTCTGAAATATTTTTATCACCCAATAAGGTTGGCGTTTCGGTAGCTAAACAAGTTGTGGCAAGAGATATAGCCAAAATGAAAATTAAAATAGAGAGAATTTTTTTGGCTGTCATAATTTTATTTTTAAATAATGGTTAATTTATAGTTTGTTGAACACGTTTAGCACCTAGCGTAATAATATTTTCTATTGTATCTTGTCCAGCAATTACACTGTTAATCATGTCGGCGATTATTTTTTCGGCAGCGTTAGCATCTTTTCCTTTATACCAAGAGTCAGCCGTTAATACTTGTTCGGCAAAAACACCAATTTCCATATCATCAATTTGTTCTTCAATTAAAGAACGTAGAGCGGTTGGTTTTTTAACAACCTTTAGATATTTTTTAGCTTGTTCGGCTTTGGTTGCAAATTGGATAAAATCCCAAGCAACATCGGCATCGGCACTTTTATTAGAAACTGTCTCCACCCAGTAATTGGCGAAATTAATGCTTTGTGGATTACCTTCTATTTGTGGCAGTTTAGCTATGCCCAAATTGAGTTTTGGCGCTTTTGCTTTAATCGTAGGTAAATGATAGGAATAACCGAAAGTCATAGCTAGCTTGCCTTGAGCAAATAAATCAAGTGAATTTTCCATTTTATTATTCCAACAGTAGACTTCCTTAGCTGGGTTAGAAAAATCAGTATAAAATCTCATAGCTTCAATGCCAGGATTATATTTTTGTTCTTTGAAGGCCGATGGAATTTGATTAAACATAACCTTGCCAGCGTCGCCCACCATAGTAGCACCATTTTGCATCATTAAGATAGATAAAGTATCGTTATATCGTTCAATGTTAGTACTACCACCCAAGCTAACGCCAGATTGAATAATTTGTCCGCTAGTATCTTGTTTGGTTAATTTTTTTACGTTTTGTTGAAATTGACTGTTCCAATATATCGGTGGCTCGGCAATACCCGCGTTATTTAAAAGATCTTTATTATAAAAAGTAGCTAGAGTATCAACGGCTAACGGCAAACCCCAAACTTGTTCTTTTGTTTTTTTAGTTTTTTCATCAACTTCTTTAATTACACAATCGTCATAGACTACATCAACAAAATTATTTTTTATTTCTTTTAGAGTAATACTCTTTGTGGTGCGTAGTTCAGGAATAACTTCTTTTTTTAGTTGTCCTTTGATGATAGGATAGGCCATAGTAATTGATTCTGGCATTGGCTCTAACTTACTTTGGTATTTTTTAATCCAAGTGTTATGCAAAGAAAGAATGTCTGGACCTCTGTCTTCTGCCATTGCGTCTAATAATGCTTGTTCGTATTCGTTATAGCGTAGCTTTCGATAGTTAATGGTTACAAAAGGATGAATCGCTTTGTAATTAGCAATTATTTCTTCAAAGGCATCTGGACCATCCCAAACACGCCAATATTCAAGAGTAATTGGTTTCATTGCTTCTTGAGTTGTTTTATTGACTAATTTGCAGCCAAAACCAGAGGTTAAAACAAAAGTAAACAATAATGATAAAATGAATAATTTTCTTTTCATATGGAGATTACTTTAATAGCTAAAATTAAAAATAATAATGACAATTATGTCGTCTTATTATTATAACACAAGCTGGTTTTAGTTTAAAATAGGTTTATTCTATTTTTGGTCGATATTGTAATGCTTCGGCAATATGGTTAACTAAGATTTTTTCTGCTTCAGTTAAGTCGGCAATAGTCCGAGCTAGTTTTAAAATGCGAAAATAGGCTCTGGCTGACAAATGCATTTGATTAACAGCGTTACGCAATAGGTTGGTTGAGGCATTATCTAGTTGACAAAAGTGTTTAACCGTCTCTGAACTCATCTCAGAATTAGTCACCAAGTTTAAATCAGCAAATCTTTGTCTTTGAATAGCCCGAGCTTTTTCTATACGACTTTTAATTACTTCTGATTTCTCAGATGTTTTATTAGCTAAAAGTTTATCAAAATTTAATCGAGGCACTTCAATATGTAAATCAATTCTATCAAGAATTGGACCTGAAATTTTTTTCTTATAATTTATTATTTGTGATAATGAACAAATACAATTTTTTCCTTGGTCACCAAGATAGCCACAAGGACAAGGATTCATAGCAGCGATTAAAATAAATTTAGCAGGAAAAGACAAGGTGTTAGCTGCTCGACTGATGTTAATTATACCATCTTCTAGTGGTTGACGAAGATTCTCTAATATTACTCTAGGAAATTCAGCGAATTCATCTAGAAAAAGAACACCGCGATGAGCTAGAGAAATTTCACCTGGTTTTGGCCAAGTTCCACCACCAACCAAAGCCGCGCCAGATGCAGTATGATGAGGTGAGCGAAATGGTCGAGTAGTCATTAAGGAAACACCAGCTGGTAATTTTCCTGCGACTGAATATATTTTTGTTGTTTCTAGAGCTTCATTCAGCGTTAAATTAGGTAAAATTGATGGCATGGTTCTAGCAATCAATGTTTTACCTGAACCAGGTGGTCCTGACATTAGCATATTATGAGCGCCAGCTGCCGCGATTTCCATAGCTCGCTTAACATGTTCCTGACCTCGAATATGAGACATGTCAAATTCAATTTCTTGATTAGTAAAATTAAATTCACGATAAATTTGTGGATTGATAATATTTTTATTTTGTAGATGATCAATTAATTCAGTTAAATTATTCACAGGAATTATTTCAAGTTCTTTTATCAGTTTAGCTTCAGTAGCATTTTCTTTAGGTAGAAATATAGTTGAGATGTTGTATTTTAAGGCAGCAATGGCTATCGGTAGAATACCATTGACTGGTCGGAGTTGACCGTCAAGAGCTAGCTCACCAACAAAAAGACTTCGGTCTAGGTTAACGGCAAAAATTTTATTAGTAGCTATCAAAATACTGACAGCAATCGGTAAGTCATAGCTTGGGCCTTGCTTGCGTAAATCAGCTGGAGCTAAATTAACTGTTACTTTTGTTTTAGGAAAAGCTAAATTAGAATTTTTTATAGCTCCACGGACTCTTTCCTTTGATTCATTGACCGCGGCGTCAGGTAAGCCCACAATAGAAAAAGCGCCCAAGGGGCCGCTTATAGTGTCTGCTTCAACTTCAACTAATTCTGCTTCCAAGCCAGTCACGGCGGCAGAAAATATTTTTGAAGACATAAATTTCCGTTGTCATTCCCGCCCGTCTTGCCTCTGCGAGAAACGAGCGGGCAGGCGAAAGCGGGAATCCAAAACATTAAATAATTTTATTTTTTAACTACTTCTTTCGCAGCATCTAATTTAATAGAAAGAAGTTTTGATACACCGTCATTGCCCATAGTGATGCCGTATAATACGTTAGCTCGACGCATGGTGGCACGATTATGCGTGATGGTTATAAATTGTGTTTTCAGAGATAAATCATCTAGAATCTTTGCTAGTCTTTCAGAATTAGCTTCGTCTAGGGCCGCGTCAACTTCATCCAAAACAACAAAAGGTGACGGATTACAGCTAATAATAGCGCAAATTAAAGCAATAGCTGTTAAAGCTCTTTCACCACCAGACAACATTGTAATAGTCTTTATTTTTTTCCCTGGCGGACAAGCTTGAAGCTCAATACCAGCCAAACCAGTGGCGTTATGTTTTTGTAAAAATTTTATACTTTTTAAATCTATCTCTGGCGCAATCTCCACTTCTTCTTCCTCCTCTTTCCCTTCGGTTGGTTTTTTATTATTTTCGTCAGCCATTACTTTGATAATTTTTGCCGTACCGCCATTAAATAATATTTTGAAATACTCTTCAAATTTTGTAGCAATATTTTTAAATTCTTTATCAAACCTTTCTTTAATTATTGTATCCAACTCTTTGACAACTTTTTCTAGAGAACCAATGGCGTCATTTAAATCATGAGATTGGCCAAATAGAAAATCATAGCGTTCCTTCGTCTCAATATATTCTTTTTCAATTTCAGGGTCGATTCCGCCAATTTGATCAATTTGTTTTTTCAAAGAATTTATTTTTTCAATCGCTATGTCTGCGTCAATTACACCTTCAACATTGTGTTGTTTGACTTCGCTCAAACTGCCAAAATTTTGTCTAATTTCAATTTCCAAATCTTCAAGTTTTGTTTCATATCGAGTAGAATTTATTTTTATATCATTTAATCTATTGGCGGTTTCGTTTATTTCGGATTGCAAAGATTGAATATTCTTTTGTAAGGCAAATAATTTATTTCTTTTTTCATTTTCTTGTGTGTTGTATTGGTTTAATTTTTCATTTATTTTTTTTATTTCATTTTCAGTCTCAACTAGTTCTTGGCGTAATCTTTTATCATCAGTTTTTGGTATATTTTCAGAACTTTCATATTGCTCCAGTTTATTTTTTATTTGTTTTGATTCAATATTTAATTTTTCTAATTTTTCTTTCAATAAATTAACCCTTTCCGATCTGGCTGAAATTCTGAAACTACTTTCATTTATTTTTGTTGCAATTTTCTCTTTCTCGTTAGTCAAGTTAATTAGTTTCTCTTGAATGTCATTTAAATCAAATTTTTGATCTGGTAAATTAGGCGAAGTGGCTAGTATTTTTATTTCTTCTTTTATATTTTTGATTAATATTTTTAGTTTGGTTAAATCGTTTTCATCCTCAGCAATTTCTAGTTGACCGATTAAACCATTGAGTTTTTGCCCTATTTTTTTGAAATCTTCATTATCGTAAGAAGAATTATATTTTATTAAATCTTGATTTAATACTTTAATTTTTTCATTAATTGCTTGTCTGTTTTTTTCTATTTCTGTTAGTTGATTTTTTTCATTGGCAATATTTTTTTCTAGCATATCTACTTCTTCTTCAACTGATGAAATTTCTTTTACTAAATCGTTCTTTTTACTATTTAACCATGACAAATCAAATTTACCACTGGCTTCTAGCTTAATTTCCAATTGAGCTTCAAGCTTTATTAATTCATTAGATATTTTTTCTCTTTTTTGTCTTAGCTTCGTTAAATTATTTTGCCAAATTTCAAAATCAGTATTTACCTGACTTTCTTGTTCAATTTGTTCAAGCTCTCGATTGAGTCCAGCTAATTTTTTTTCTTTGTCTGTTTTATTTTTTTCAAATTCCAATAATTCTTTATTAAAGCTATTAAATTTGTTATTAATCTCATGCCAAATTTTTCCATAATAATTTAATTGTAAAGATTTTAATTCATTTTCTATCTCGTCACGCCTTTTCAATTTGTTAACTTGCCTAGTTAAGCTTTTAATTCTCGGTTCAATTTCTAACAAAAGCATTTGAGCTTGGTTTAAATTAGCATAGCTATTGGCCAGTTTGTTCAAAGAGTCGTCACGTTTAATTTGAAATTGTTTAACACCAGTCGCTTCATCAAAAAATTCTTTTCTTTCAGATAGAGAAGTATTTAAAAATCCTTCAACCATGCCTTGTCCAATAACGCTGTAGGTTTTTTGTCCAAAGCTGGCTTTAGCTAGCATAATCTGGATATCTGATAATCTAGTTCGGCTATTGTTGATAAGATATTCGCTTTCACCGTTTCTATATAATCGCCTAGTCAAAACAATTTGCGGATAATCAATCGGCGCTTTTCTATCTTCATTGTTTAAATAAAGAGATACTTCGGCCATACCTAGCTTGCCTTTTTTGTCAGAACCAGAAAAAATAACATCCTCGCCTTTTTTACCGCGTAGAGTTTTTATACTTTGTTCACCTAATGCCCAACGAACAGAATCAGCCACATTTGATTTGCCAGAGCCGTTTGGTCCGACAATAGCTGTGATACCCTGCCTAGTTTTATCAAGCATGCCAGGGAAAATCAAAGTATTTTTGTTGGCAAAAGATTTGAAACCTTGTATTTCTAATTTTTCTAAATACATCGTGAAGTTATTTGATAGTTAGATTAAAGTAAAGACGCAAGTTGTAGCGTCTTAATAAGTTTATTATACAATAAATTTCTTTTTTTGAAAAAGAAAAAGCCGATGTCCTGTGAAGCAACATCGACCTTTACCTTATACGTTCGTTAACATTCTGTTGATTTCTTGACTATTATAGTTTTGACATCGGGGTTCAACAGAAGATTAACAACCTCTTTTGATCACCTCCTTCCCTTCGTCCCCGGAAAGTTGTCTCGATAACTCGAAAAAGAAAGACCATTTTTTACTGTTGGGATTATCAACATGATTGTCACCTTCTCCTTTCCTTTAAACAAAGGTTTAAATAAACAAAATCACGTCTCCTTGAGTGTAAACGTGATTTTACCAAAGAACTTACTTATCAACATTATACAAAAGATTATTTTGGTAGGGAAGTGGATAAAAATATTTTGTCATTCTGGAGGGAGCGAGAAATGAGCGACCGATAGAATCTCTTTTTACCTCCTCCCTCCTTAACAAGGAGGGATTAAGGGAGGTTTTTTTCTTAAAAATACAAAAACGCTGTTTTAGAGTTCAACAGCGCTTTTGTGTTTGCATCCCCATGCTCGCCCTATCACATAGGTGATAAAGCAGGAAAGAGAGCTGTGCTAATTCTATTGCTTGTCTTTTTGCAGCTATTAAATTAGCACAGCCGTTTGTTTTACCTTATCATGTCATATTTTTTCTTTATTTCTTTTTCTTTTTTTCCAAAGAACAATTATTATACGGCAGTATTTTTTTTCGCCGTTTTTTTTATCTCCTAATAAGGAGGGGTTAAGCTTTAATATTTTAAAACTTAAACTCTATTTACTAGGTTTAACATTTATTGTAAATTTGGCTTTTTTCTAGAACTAAATGTGTAATTGATTCTTTTGACAAATCAACTCTAATATTTTTTTCTAATTGATATATCCCTGATTCCAAAGTTTGGCGATGCATTCGAGTTGTTTCAATTGATTGATAAAGCATACTTAATCCTTGAGCGCAGGCAATAACAATAAAAAAAGCAATGGACAAGCTTAATATGAGTCCAGACCAGCTGAACTCCTGCTCCATTGCCTTCTTTTTGACTGAATTGTAATATCTCCAACCGAAATTACCTAAATTAAGATAATTCGCCTGTGTTTTTACATTTATCATTTTTTTGTTTTTGTTTTTGCTTGTCTCGTCTCGTTTGTCGAGACTGGATTTTTGCGATTTTTTAAGATGACGATTTTTTATCATCTATAATCATTTTAGCAAATATAAGCGATTTTGTCAATGTGCTGTATTAGTTCAGCACATATTGGACAGTAAGCCATTATTTAATAAATAATCCACAGGAGAACTTAAATTTAAGCTCCAGTGGAATCTCTTTGTATTGTACCGCAATAACCAATCCATCAATTTATTATTAAATTCCCTTGAAATTTCTGCTAAAATTGCACGGAGCGCCAATTGCATGTAAGAAGTATGGATTGGAACACAATAACAATTCAATAAAGCGTCATAATGAGGATATAAGGTAGAGGTGTTATCCTGCATATTCACTAGAACTTATTCTCTTTAGAAACAGTAGAAAAAGAGGTATGGGAACTATCCCCTGCTTATTGTAGACATTTCAAAGATCAAGCAGAAAATTGGTTGAAACTTGAACATAATGATATTGCGTTTATGGAACGAGACCTTGTCTTGTTAGCTCAGAAAAAATAACTTCTGCAATCACTTTATATCCTTCACTATTGCAATGTCCGTCTTTTTCCCAATAAAGAATTTTACCTTTCTCAGTATTTTTCTTTAATGCTGGAAGAGTGTCAATAAAGGGAATTCCCTTTTGTGCGCACCAATTTGACAATCTTAAAGCTGGATAAGACGTTGATTTATCAAATAGGTTACCTTGTGGGATATGAATAAATATAATTTCAGAATTGCTATTGTTTGCCAATTCAACCATTTTACTATATTCTTCTTCAATTTTTCTCCAATCTTTTTCATAAGAACCATTTGACTTATAAATTTCCGACGAATGAGGATGAGGTTTTTCTTTATTTTTCTGGTAAGATACATATTTTGTTAGAATGACGCGACATAGATGCGAATGAAGATAAAGCCAGGTCCCAATTTTTCCCGTTTCAATAGCTTGTTTAGTTTTAAGAAAATTGTTTTTCACTCCAATTGCATCTATTCCCACATAAGTATCTATGACATCATTTGGAAGAAAACCTACAAGTATTAGATCTGGTTTATATTTACACCCATAATACTGTAATACAAGTCTCTCTGGTTCTGGAAAAAACCTAGACATTCCCATATTTATTACTTCTATTTTTGGATGAATGCTATCTCTAGAATTAAGCATTGTTTCAAGCCTACATAGATAACCTTCTTCAAAAGAAGCGCCAGAACCTTGTGTAAAACTATCTCCTACGCCGATTATACGAAAAACGTTTTTTGGTTTTTCCAAAGAATGTTCAGAATCTCTAAACCCCAAACTATTTGTTTTATATTCAAACTCAAACTCATCAGTTCTACTACTGATGTTCGCCGAATAGTTTGGTAACATCTTGTATGGCAAATATTCATCTGGAACATATATTCCTGATTTCGGAAGTAGTGGAGCCAAATTTAAAAATCTTGTACCTAATTCAAGCATGCTAAAAATAAATAAAAGTGAAATAGAAATAAACAGAATGTAAAAAATAAATTTTTTCTTATTAATTTTCATGTTAAAATTTATGTTAAAAGATGGTCGTTTTATTACCATAAACAAGCCAAAAATAATTGCTGCAGCTTGAAATAGGACAATTAAATAAACGTAAATATTGGTTTGGATTACTCCACTGGGTGCAAACATAAACCCAACGAACCATTTATTAAATAATAAACCAAACACAATAAGCATTATACCTAACCACTTTGATATTTTACTATCAATTTTAAGTTTAGTCATCTTTGGTAATTCCTTTATTTTTTCTTTTTATCAAGTATAGCTCCTAAAGCGTTTTCAGTAAGTGGTACGATGATTTTATTTTTCATAATTAAACCAGCAAGAGACATTAATACAAATAATTGCCAACTGAAAAAGAATAGAACATATATTGATAATAATACAAGAAGGATCATGGATGTGCTCAAAATAAATTGTATAATCTGACTATTGTACATTAGTGCTCTAAATTCTCGTTTTGTATTGATTATCCTTCTTACATTTAGAATTGCTAATCCTAATAATAAGAAAAAAGGCAGAATGATTAAAATTTGTGTAATCATAGTTGATTAAAAAAAATTTATTTCCGACAACATTTGCGTGTCATCTGAAGTTTTGATTTTGGATATCGCGTGTGAGCTGATGTAATTTTATTAATTAAAAAAGTTTAACATTTTCTCTTGGACAAACTAAATAAATTTCTTTAAAAAAATTTTTACTATTATTTTTAATTTTATTTTTTGCAGATCGCACATATATTCCATAACCCTTGGGTGCAGTACCCGCTAAAGCGAGAAAGTAACAATCAGCATTCTTGTCTTTTTTAGGACCCCAAATTACAAGCTCTCTTTCTGTTTGTGAACAATGTTTAATTAAAATTTTTTTAATTTCTTCTTTTGTTGATTTATTGGGTTTTAATATATCCATAATATTTATATTAATAATTGATAATTCAATAATTTTGTCTAACAAGTTATATCTGCCTGCTCGCTTTTGGAGGGTTTAAAATTGGGTAAAATAATGTTAATTTTTTCTAGGCAGAAAGTCTTATGTCGAGAAGTAAAATGCCTATATTTACATTATAACAATGGATTGAAGTGGTTGGCAAACAGGGGATTAGCTTTTCTTTTTTGATTTTTCACTTCGCCACTCCCTAATTTTTTTATGATTACCAGAAAGAAGGACTGGCGGGACACGATATTTTTTATTATTTGCCTCAAATATTTCTGGACGGGTGTATTGCGGATACTCTAATACTCCAGGCACAGAGTGTGATTCATTAATTGAACTTTCTTTATTACCCAAAACATTTGGTAAGAGGCGAGTGATTGAATCA
Source organism: uncultured Gammaproteobacteria bacterium (assembly GCA_964467155.1). GTDB lineage: Bacteria > Patescibacteriota > Patescibacteriia > Patescibacteriales > GWC2-42-12 > CAYXNZ01. Next base: position 34,772 of record CAYXNZ010000008.1, read on the forward strand.
ACGATTGTCATGGCTGGTATTTCTCCGCCAGTCAAGACATAGTCGCCGATAGATATTTCATCATCAATAAATTTTTTAATTCTTTCATCAACTCCTTCATAGCGTCCGCAGATTAAAAGGACATTGTCTAGTTTTGAATATTTTTTTGCCATTTGCTGATTCCATGTTTTACCTTTAGCGGATAGTAGAATAACTTTTGTTTTTTTATTTTTTGATAATTTGTTTTTTATACTCGAGAGAGCCTTAAAAAGTATATCAATTTTCATTATCATACCAGCGCCACCGCCATATGGAGTGTCATCAACTGTTTTGTGTTTATCTTTTGTCCATTCTCTCAAGTTGTGAGTTTTTATTTTGATTATTTTATTTTTTTGAGCACGCTTAAGAATGCTCTCGTTAAAATAAGAGTTAAAGATGTCTGGAAAAATAGTGATAATGTGAAAATTCATAGGATTATATTAAAAACAAAAAGCCACTAATTAAACAATTGTGGCCTTTTGTCTATGTGATTGATTTTGTTTTAGATTTTTAAATCATCAACACTAGAAGTATCGATGTCAGCATCTTCTTTTTTTGCTGGCCTTTGAGATCCTTCTGGTTCATAAATCTTTAAGTTTACACGAGCATTGTTTTTAGCACCGACAATTTTCAATAAAGTTCTAATTGCCTGAGCAGTTTGACCTTTTCGGCCAATAATGTAGCCCATGTCTTCTGGAGCGGTCTTCAAAGTTAAAAGAACACCCATTTCGTCTACAGTCCTTTCGACTGAAATTTCTTCTGGTTTGCTAACAATAGTTTTAGCAATAGTTACCAAGAAGTCTTTGTCTTGATCTGCCATAAGTTTGTTGCTTCCAAAGCTGACTTTCCGTTAAATACGAAATTTTTCGTTCTGTCAGATTTGAAAGATCTCATTTATTAATTAATTTCCCTGTTTGGGATTATTTAACAATAGCACTTTTAAAGATTTTGTCAATGTTTAAGCGGATTCTTCTGTCTTTGCTTCTTCTTTCTTCTCTTCTGGCTCAGTTGCTGGAATTTCTTTTTTTTCTTCTTCCTTTGGTGCTTCTGCCTTTGGTTTTGCAGACTCTTCTGTCTTTTCGTCTTTTTTCTCTTTATCGGGTTCAGCTACAGGTGCTTCTGTTTTTGGTTTTGCAGACTCTTCAGTCTCTTTTTTCTTCTTTTTTGCTTTTGAAGCCTTTACTTTGTCGCCTTCAATGATTTTTTGTCCAACTAATAGATTATTTATAGTTGGAGTCATTTGAGCGCCTTGGCTAATCCAATATTTAATTCTATCTTGCTTAACTTGCAATTCTTTAGAATGAGGATTGTAAGAACCAAGGATTTCTAGTGAATTACCGTATGGATCTTTTGCCTGTTCAGAAATAATCAGACGATACATCGGTTTATTCTTTTTACCAATTCTGGATAATTTAATTTTTAACATATTTTATTATTAGTTATTAACTAGAGAGTAGTTGACGATTTATTATAACATTTAACTATTATCATTTAACATTTAGTTTGTCAAATGAGCAGGTAGGGAACTGCATTTTAATTTATTTATTTTCTGCAGTAGCAATGAGCAGGTGACCAGAATCGAACTGGCGTCACTAGCTTGGAAGGCTAGGGTAATAGCCACTATACGACACCTGCTAACTGCTACGGAGAATGGAAAAGACTGACACCTGACTGTGCTTTTACTGTTGTAAAGGTTATGGCGGACAAGCTATTAAGCCTTAGTAAAAGATAGTCGGAGTGCCGGGACTTGAACCCGGGATCTCCTGCTCCCAAAGCAGGCGCCTTAGCCAACTAGGCCACACTCCGAATACAATAATTGACTAGTGACATTTAACAATTAACAATTGATTTGTATATTGTTTGTGCCCCGGGTCAGAATTGAACTGACGACACAAGGATTTTCAGTCCTTTGCTCTACCACTGAGCTACCGAGGC